>DYHB01000082.1 GCA_020724415.1 Thiobacillus sp. | reverse complement strand
GTGCGCGCCATACCCCTCAGGCGCAGGCCGGCATCGCAGTCCATGATCAGCAGTTCCACCGGGCCGCTGCCCTTCAACTGAAAGGTCAGGCGTCCCTCCTGCTTCATGTTGGCACCCAGCAATACGGTCACGGCGGCGAACTGGCCCAGCAGGCCCTGAACGGGCGCAGGGTAATCACGCCCGCGCAGCAGGCTTTGCCAGCAGGGCCCCAGGCGGACCAGGGCGCCCCGAATGTCCAAGTCATCCAGTAGAAAGGCCTGGTAGATGTCGATGTGTTTCATGGCTCAGGAATGGAGGGAGGAATGAGGTCTTGCAGGGAGACTGGAAAGGCAATGGGAAAGCACGTGTCAGCCGAGGTCGTGCCAGGCAAGGCTGCCAGGGCTTGCCCGGTGCATGACGGGCCCATTATAGGCGGTCATGGGGCCCATGGGGCCTGTCATGGCTGAGTGCGTTCCCGGAGGATTTTCCAGATGCCCGCTTCCTGCACCCATGTCATGTGCTTGTACGAGACATCGGAGTAGTTGGCTGCCTTGTAGGTCTGCCTGAAACGGATTTCCGCCTGTTCAGCGTTCAGGCTCTGGATGACCACCTGGTCGGCTTCGAGGGTGATGTTCCGGGCCTTGGCCAAACGTTCCCTGCGTTGGCGCTCCCAGGCCGTGCGACTGAGTCCGTCGGCCGGAATGAAGCGCTGGCTGTAATGGGCCAGATAGGCCTCGATCCTGCGTTGGGCCCAGTCGTCTGCCCAACTGCGCAGGGCGGTTTCCAGGCTTGAACGCAGGGGGATGAGATCGACCTGGGGCTCTGGGGGGGTGGGGTCGACCTGAGGCTCCGGGGAAATGACCCTCCCGTCTTGTGGATCGGGTACGACAGGGGGGGGGCGGTGCCGGCTGTGCCGCCGGCGGGGTGTCGCTCGGCGCGGGTGCGGGCGTCTCCGGCAAGGTGCAGGACTTGAATGCCAGCAACAGGCCAAGTCCGGTGACCAGGGCCAGGATGAGCGCCTTCCAGCGTCGCCACATGTTGCGCCAGCTGCGCCGAAAATTCAGGCGATACTTGGGCCGCCCGGATTCCAGACGCTGCTTCTGGAATTCGTCGTGCACCAGCAGTGCCAGCACGGCCCCGATGACGGCGACCAGGCCTACGGCAGCCACCAGCATGACCCCGTCCATGGCAGCCGAACTGGTTCCGCTCAGGTTGTTGTAAACCGCCAGAAACAGGACGACCGCAAAGGCGAGGATGATGATCAGTC
This sequence comes from Thiobacillus sp., assembly GCA_020724415.1. GTDB lineage: Bacteria > Pseudomonadota > Gammaproteobacteria > Burkholderiales > Thiobacillaceae > JADJCP01. The sequence goes on along the minus strand of DYHB01000082.1, from coordinate 10,097 downwards.
CAGCCATGATTGCTACCCGCATTCGTTGTTTGATTTTCTAGTGGGGCAAGTGTAGCAGCATGTCACCGGTCGCAGCATGTCACCCTCGGGAGAGACATGCATGACCGGGCGGGGGCCCGGCAGGTCAGGAAATTTCCGAGAGTACCTGACGAATCTGGCGCAGCCGCTCATCCAGGGAGTCCGAGCCCCGTTCCACCCGCAACCGGTCCTGGCCGGCCAGCTTGTATTCGCGCTTGTTCTGGATGAGCTGGATGATGCGCAAGGGATCGATCGGCGGGTTGGGAATGAATTGCAGGGCCACGGACTTGTCACCCGCTTCCAGTTTGGCAATGCCCAGGGCGGCGGTCTCCAGGCGCAGGCGATGGGTTTCCAGGAGCACCCGGGCGGGCTCGGGAGGCAGGCCGAAGCGGTCTATCAGTTCCTCCTCCAGGGCTTGCAGTTCGTCGCGCGTGGCACAGTTGGCCAGCCGCTTGTAGAGCACCAGGCGCTCGTGCACGTCGGCGCAGTAGTCCTCGGGCAACAGGGCGGGCCGGTGCAGGTTGATCTCGGCGGTGACCGAAAGCGGGGCCTCCAGATCGGGTTCCTTGCCTTCCTTGAGGGATTTCACCGCCAGGCTGAGCATGTCGTTGAACAGGCTGAAGCCCACTTCCTGCATCTCGCCGCTCTGGTTTTCGCCCAGGACCTCGCCGGCCCCCCGGATTTCCAGGTCGTGCATGGCGAGATAGAAGCCCGAGCCCAGATCCTCCATCATCTGGATCGCTTCCAGCCGCTTGGCGGCGGCGGGCGTCACCTTGGCTTCGCCCGGAGGCGTGAGCAGGTAGGCATAGGCCTGGTGGTGGGATCGGCCGACCCGGCCGCGCAACTGATGCAATTGGGCCAGGCCGAACTTGTCGGCCCGGTTGATCAGGATGGTATTGGCCGTGGGGACGTCGATCCCGGTCTCGATGATGGTGGTGCAGAGCAGCAGGTTGGCGCGCTGGTGGGTGAAGTCGCGCATCACGTGTTCCAGTTCCCGTTCCGCCATCTGGCCGTGGCCGACCAGGATGCGGGCTTCGGGCAAGAGTTTTTCCAGTTTCTCACGCATCACCTGGATGGTGTCCACCTCGTTGTGCAGGAAATAGACCTGCCCGCCCCGTTTCAGCTCGCGCAGGCAGGCCTCGCGGATCAGGCCGTCGCTGAAGGGCTGGACGAAGGTCTTGATGGACAGCCGTTTCTGGGGCGCCGTGGCGATCACCGAAAAGTCCCGGATGCCCTCCAGGGACATGGCCAGGGTACGCGGGATGGGGGTGGCGGTCAGGGTAAGCACGTCCACCTCTGCGCGCAGCGCCTTGAGTTGTTCCTTCTGGCGGACGCCGAAACGGTGTTCCTCGTCGATGATCACCAGGCCCAGGTTCTTGAACTTGATATCCGACTGGATCAGCTTGTGGGTGCCGATGACGATGTCGATCCGGCCCTGCTTCATGCCTTCGATGGCCGCGCCGATCTCCTTGGTGGATCTGAAGCGGGACAATTCCGCCAGTTTGACGGGAAATTCTGCGAACCGGTCTGAAAAAGTCTGGAAATGCTGCTCGGCCAGCAGGGTGGTGGGGCAGAGCACGGCCACCTGCTTGCCGTCGGCCACGGCCAGATACGCGGCGCGCAGGGCCACTTCGGTCTTGCCGAAACCCACATCGCCACAGACCAGGCGGTCCATGGGCTTGCCGGCGGTCATGTCGGCCACCACGGCGTTGATCGCCGCCAGTTGGTCCGGCGTTTCGTCGAAGGCAAACCCGGCGGCAAAGGCCTCCATGCCGTGACGGTCCAGGCCGAAGGCGACACCCGCCCGGGCAGCCCGCTGGGCGTAGAGGTTGAGCAGCTCCGCCGCGGTATCCCGGGCCTTTTCCATGGCCCGGCGCTTGGCCTTTTCCCATTGGCCGCTGCCCAGCTTGTGCAGGGGCGCGTCATCGGCCGAGCCGCCCAGGTAGCGGCTGATAAGGTGCAGATGGGCCACCGGGACATAGAGCTTGTCGCCCCCGGCAAATTCCAGGGTGAGGAATTCCTCGGTGCCGTCGCCCAGATCCATGCCGGTCAGGCCCAAGTAACGACCGATGCCGTGCTGGACATGCACCACGGCATCGCCGATCTTGAGCTCCGACAGGTCCCGCAGCAGGCCTTCCACCTGGGTCGGCTTGGCTGCCCGTGCCGTGCGGGTGGCCGGACTTCGGGCGTAAAGCTCGGTTTCGGTGAGGACCGTCAACCCGGCCCCGGATTCGACAAACCCGCTGGCCACGGGGCCGGTGGTCAACATGAAGGCGGGTGGGGCCTCCGGGCCCGGGGCGGGCCAGCCCTCGGCCAAGGCGGGTTTCAGCCCATACTCGGCCAGGGCCTGGGCCATGGTTTCGCGCCGGCCCAGGCTTTCGGCCACCAGCAGGGTAGCCCCCTGGAAGCTGTCCAGATGGGCTCTCAGACGGGCAAAGGGGTCCTCGGCCCGGCGGTCCACCTCCACTTGGGGAGGGCCGGAAAAGCCTTGGGCATCGGCCGTGGCCTCCCCGGCGGCCCGGACTTCAATCCGGCCATAGGGGCGCAGGGCGGCAAAGAATCCATCCACCGGCAGGAACAGTCGGTCGGGCGGCAGGAGGGGACGTTCCCGATCCCCGGCCAGCAGGCGGTGACGGCTCTGGGTGTCGGCCCAGAACCCCTCCACGGCACTCTGGGTGTCACCATGGAGTACCAGGGTGATGTCTTCGGGAAGGTAATCGAACAGGGTGGCCGTGGTGTCGAAGAACAGGGGCAGGTAGTACTCGATGCCGGCCGGCCCCAGTTTGTTGGAGACATCCTTGTAGAGCTTGCTCTTGGACGGGTCGCCCTCGAAGCTGTCCCGGAAATTCTGCCGAAACCGGGTGACGCCATCCTCGTCCAGGGGAAATTCCCGGGCTGGCAGAAGGCGGATCTCGTTCACCTTGTACAGGGTGCGCTGGGTATCCGGATCGAAGGTGCGGATGGACTCGATCTCGTCGTCGAAAAGGTCCAGCCGGAAGGGCAGGGCGGCGCCCATGGGGAACAGGTCCAGCAGGCCGCCCCGAACGGCAAACTCCCCCGGGCTCAACACCTGGTTGACGTGGCTGTAGCCGGCGTTGGCCAGACGAGCCCGGAAGGCCTCGGCGTCCATCCGCTCCCCCCGGCGGAACAGGAAGGCATGGGCAGCCAGATAGTCGGGCGGGGCCAGGCGTTGCATGGCCGTGGCCACCGGGGCCACCAGGACATCGATGCGTTTCTGGGACGACAGCCACAGGGCGGCCAGGCGCTCGGACACCAGGTCCGGATGGGGGGAAATGGGGTCGTAAGGCAGGGTCTCCCAGTCCGGGAACAAGCTGACCCCCAACCCGGGGCTGAACCAGGCCAGTTCCTCCTTCAGTCGCACCGCATTCTGGGCCGACTCGGTCAACACCAGCAGGCGCGCCCCCTGGGCAATACGGCTCAGGAGCAGGGCATCGGCAGAACCGGGAGGCAGGGGAAGACGCAGGCGCTGGCCGGGTGGGGGCAGGGTGGGCAGATCGGACACGGTGTGAAGAAAGACGGATAAGCCGGGCATTATCTCCCGTATTGCCATGGCTGTTCAGTCTTGACATCACCCCCAGGGCAAGGACGCCCTGTGCCATGCCGTTGACTGGCGGGGCTTGACCCACCTTTGCACCGCATCCACCGAGTCAAGCGGACCCCTGCTGAAGCAGAGCCAGGGATGCGCTGATTTGATTGCCGATCAGCCCATTGCTCGCTCCCACAGAATCAATAACTTGTGGGAGCGGATGAAGCTGCGAAGGCAATAACGCAACGTTTCCCCAGCCTGCTCGTTCATCGTCTTCTATTCTGGATCTCCGACTTCTATTCGGCAGCTGACCTGGAGTTTGCAGGAACCCGCGACCGGAACCGTATTGCCTTCCTGGCACACCGCCTCGGTGGCTTCCAGGATGCAATTGGAATTCAGGACGATGGTTCGTATGACCTGGGGCACTCCGGACGTGTTTTCATAGAAGTTGAGGCCAACCTCGATGGGGCTGGTGCCCCCGGTGGCGACGGAGAAAAATCCGCTCGCCCCCCCGGCACGACTCTCTTGCACCAACGTGATCCCCGATGAGGCGCCCAGAACCATGATGCCGGTGGCCGCGATGGAGGCGATGGTACGGCCATGCTCCTTCTTGCGCAGGATGCGATAGGCCATCACGCCAAACAACAGGCCCAGTACGGCAAGCATCCACCCGGACAGGGTGGGTACGGCCACCTGTGCATTCGGGCTGTAGGTAATGCTGCCTACGGATTGTGCCCAGGTGGATTCCGCCAGCGTCAAAAGACTGATCGCGAGTCCGATGGCTGTTTTATGTGGGTTGTGCATTGTGTGTTCCTCCATGAATATCGGGTGGTCAGGTACTGCCCTTGCAAGTTTCCCACAATGGGATGAGTTATGCATGCAAGATGTTGAAGTTAAACAAGGAACCTGCATCTTGGGATGCGGTATCCCTGTATTGCTTCAGCATGCAAGTCGGTTTTCGATGCTGCCTTGAGCTTGATGCCGTTAGCCACCCGCCGCCGCTTGATTCATCCGCACCAGACGCTGGGCCAGGGTGCCGATGATGCGCCGGGACAGGGGGGCGGAGTAGGCCATCAGTTCCTCCAGCAGTTCGGGTGGGAAAACCAGGACCACCAGGTCGGTCTCGGCCGTCACCGTGGCGGTACGGGCTTCACCCAGCAGGTAGGCCATTTCGCCAAACAACTGGCCCTCGCCCAGGGTGCCCAGCTTCTGGTCCTGGCCCTGGATGGTCTTGTACAGGCCGGCCAGGCCGCTGTAGAGGAAAAAGGCTTCCTTGGAGGTGTCGCCTTCCCGGATCAGGACCGTGCCGGCAGTCACGCTGCGGCCGTACTTGTTGAGCAGTCGGTCGGCGCGCCCGAAGACGTAGCGCTCCAGGGCGCCCGGACCCTCGTGATTCGGGTCCTGGGCCAGGAACAGTTTTTCCAGGGCTTCCACGTCCACCTTGTCCAGGGTGTACAGGCATTGGGCCCACAGGTAGAACACCGATCCGGCCAGGTAGGCGCCGATAAGAATGAACACCACGCCCCCCAGGCCGCCATAGACGGAGCGGTATTTTTCCACCTTGAAGAAGAGCTCGAACCCCCACACCAGCAGGAACAGGGTGAAGGCAGCCAGGAACGCCAGCAGGGCGGCCTGGCGCCAGGCTGGATGTGGCTTGGGCAGTCCCCAGTAGGTATTCAGGATCAGGCCCCAGAGGATGGCGAAGGCCAGGATCAGATTCAGTGCCCGGAGCAGGGTGGCGGTGTGGTCGCCCAGGAAATCGTACTGAGCCAGAAAGCCCAGCACGGCCTGGATGGCGGCTGCCACGCCCACCAGGAGAAAGGCGATGGGGATGATGATCAGGGGAATGACCCAGGCCCGCACCAGATTGGGCCGGTGCTGGTCCTCCGGGAAAATGACGTGGAAGGCGCCGTGCACGGCATGGACCAGGCCACGGGAGGAAAGGACCAGGGTGAGCAGGCCCACGCCCCCCGCCGCCAGTTGGGCCTGGTTGGGAATGAAGCCCAGGTCGGTCAGGGCCTCCAGGTGCAGTTGCTGGTAGAGGGCGGCCAGCAGGATGGTGGCCAGGTTGGAGGTTTCCGCCAGCCCGGCCAGCCATTGGGTGCCGTAGGACAGCAGCAGCAGCAGGGGGGTGGCCGAGAGCATGAAGTAGAAGGCCGTAGCCGCCGCATGATTCTGCAGACGGTTGCGCACGAACAGGCGCCCCGTGGTGTAGGCCACCTGGAGCAGCCAGTCCAGGGTGTCGTTGCGGGGGGGCATGGGGACGGTCATGGGGGCCTGTTGCGTCTAATCCTTGGGCGTCGTTGTCGGATTATGGTCTGAAATGCGTTGGGATGGGTAAGACGGGTAAAATGCCGGGCTTCACTGATCGCCAAGGACGAGCCATGTCGTTGATCCGCCCCTTTCCCGCCCTGCGCCCGGCGCCCGGTCGCGCCCAGGAGGTCATTGCCCCCCCCTATGACGTGCTCAACACCCAGGAGGCCCGGGTATTGGCCGATGGGCGGCCCTGGAGTTTTTTGCATATCTCCAAGCCGGAGATCGACCTGCCGGCGGACACCGACCCCTATGCGCCCCAGGTCTATGCCAAGGCCGCCGAAAACCTCCAACGGATGCTGTCGGCGGGGGTCCTGAAGCAGGACGACACGCCCTGCTACTACGTCTACCGCCTGATCATGGGCGAGCATAGCCAGACTGGCCTGGTAGCCGCCGCCAGCGTGGCGGAGTACGACGTCAACCGCATCCGCAAGCACGAGTTCACCCGCCCCGACAAGGAAGACGATCGGGTACGCCCAGTAGATGCCCTGAACGCCCAGACCGGCCCGGTGCTGCTGGCCTACCCGGACAGTCCCGAGGTGGATGCCCTGCTGGCAGCCGCCAGCCAGGCCACTCCGGACGCAGACGCCACCTCGGAGTCGGGGGTACGGCACACCCTGTGGGTGATCCGCGACGAGGCCATTCTGGCCCGCCTGACCGCCTTGTTCGACGCCATGCCCGCCATCTACATCGCCGACGGCCACCACCGCTCGGCGGCCGCCAGCCGGATCTGTGCCGCCCGCAAGGCCGCCAACCCCGGCCACACCGGGGACGAGGCCTACAACTACTTCCTCTCGGTCATCTTCCCCGGCCACGAGATGAAGATCCTGGACTACAACCGGGTGATCAAGGACCTGAACGGCCTGAGCGAGACGGACTTCCTGGACAAGGTGGCCGAGAATTTCGACGTGACCCTGAGTGACGGCCCGGTGAAGCCCGCCAGCCCCAGGGAGTTCGGCCTCTATCTCCGGGGCCAGTGGCGCTGGCTGCGCATCCACGACCGCCACGCCCCCACGGACCCGGTGGCCCGGCTGGACGTGAGCCTGCTCCAGAACCACCTCATCGCCCCCATCCTGGGCATCGAGGACCCGCGCCGGGACAAGCGCATCGACTTCGTCGGCGGGATCCGGGGTCTGGCGGAACTGGAAAAGCGGGTGGACAGCGGGGAAATGGCCCTGGCCCTGGCCCTGCATCCCACCCGCATGGAAGACCTCATGGCCGTGGCCGACGACAATCAGGTCATGCCGCCCAAGTCCACGTGGTTCGAGCCCAAGCTGGCCGACGGCATGGCTTCGCATATTCTCAAATGAAAACATGCGGTTACAGCGTCATCCAGTCGCGAGTTCCAAATCAACGTGACTAAAACGTGACTCATTGGGTACTGCATCCAATATCGCTACGGCGTTCCTCACTCGCTCCGGTGCCAAGTGAGCATATCGCTCAGTCATCGCGACTGAGGAATGCCCAAGTAGATCACGCACCTCGGACAACGGCACGCCAGCCGATACCAACCAGGCTGCGCATGTATGACGCAAGTCGTGGAACCGGAAGTTCTCGATTCCTGCCTTCTCGCAAGCGGCGAGAAAGCCCTTGCGTGCGTCATTGATGCGTTTCCCGTTCTGCTTGCAGAACACCCATGGTGAGTCGGGGCAATGAGTCGCTCGGTATCGTGCCTGAGCTATGATTGCCTCGCGTGCCGTTCTGTTCATCGGCACGCTTCTCCGTTTTCCGCTTTTGGTGTGATGCGCTTCCAAGTGGATCAAACCAGCATGAAGGTCGACCCGCTTCCACTCCAAGCCAAGCATTTCTTCCCGTCTCATGCCCGTGTTGAGAGCAAGTGTGAACAGGTCCGCCAGGTATGCTGAGCGTGATTCTTTTGCTGCCGCCAGCAGTCGGACGGATTCATCACGGGTGATCCACCTTACCCTCGCCTCGGGCTCTTTGAGCATTCGGCCGGTGACTGGGTTGGGTAACCCCCATTCCAGCTTGTTGCGGACATGGTTGATCGCTGCTGACAGCACTTCAAGCTCGCGATTGATCGAGCTATTCGCCAGCCCATCCTCCCGGCGCCGGTAGATATGGGCGGCAATATCCGCAGCTCTCAGTTCTTCCATGGCCCGACCAGCAAAGGACGTGCGCAACTCCTTGACGAAACAACGGATGGACTCAGCACTGCGTCGATTTACTGCCTCGCGCATGTACTCCACCATCACGTCCTCAAAACTACGCGATGGCTCCCGATTCCAATGTTTGACCTCGTGGGCCTCCAGTTTCCACTTGGCTAACAGCGCTTCCGCTTCTCTGCGGCCTGCGGTTGATTTACGGATGCCAGTAGAGCATCTAACTCTCTGGCCGCTTGCGTCGGTGTACGACGCCCAGTAGTACGGAGAGTCAGAACGTTCGAAGATCCCGTCCTGGTCTCGTTTGCGTTTTGGCATGTGCCCTCCTTCAGCACACCCTGCCCCGCGCTTAAATTATGCGCGGATTGCGTGTGACGTTCTACCCATTCGCGGACGGCATTCGCCGGCAGCATGATGCGGCGGCCAACCGATACGGTCGGCAATTCCCCGCGTTCCACCATTCGGCGAACTGTTCGTGTGGAGACTTCCCCAAGCTGGTGCGCGGCTTCCTCCAGACTCCAGAGCAGCACTGTCATGGCCGTTCCAGATATTTGAGTGTTATTCCCGCCATAGGGACTGAATTCAGGGCTTCAGTTGGGTCGTTCGCCTTGTTCATGATGCGTACCTGCCTTTGTAAATACCTCGCTGGAAAGTATAAACATATGCAATGGTATACACAAAGCGTTAATTGGCGGACTTGGTCAGGTGCTTCGCTGTAACCGCGTTTGCCACCATGAACGGCCTAGATGTACTTCTTGTAATACTTGGCTTGAAGCCTGGCCAGGGCAGCGCAGGCAAGTGTCGTCGGAACAAGGATCAACAACGGATCCACATCGCCAGGCCACCACAGGTAGGCGGCCGACACCACGGTTGCCATGGTCACCTGAAAGTATTTCGCGCGGTGATAGACCGTCGACGATTCGCGCCCGGCGCCGAACTTGCGCCGGGTGCGTTCGATGGCGCCATCCACAAAGGCGAGCAGGTAAATGAAGCCGATCCAGGGCAGGTAGGAAACCATGATCGCGGCGCGGATCGAGATCACCTGAGAGCCGGTGAGCGTTCTGGTGATGGCGAAGTCCATTGAGCGGACCCCACGCTGTACAGCCTGATCAGTCATGCCCAACCGGGATTGATCTTCCTCCATGTGTCTCAACAGCCCCAGTTTGCGATAGAACCATTCCGTGATGAAGTCCGCCCAGGAGATTGCCCGGTCATGGGTCGATCCCATGAAATCCGGAGCGGCGGCCGCCCTGGCCATCTCGCGGTCGATGATCACGGCAGGGGCTTCGAGTCGATCCTTGGCATCCGCCAACACCCACACATCGATGGCCATGCGGCCGACCAGGATCACGAAGAAACCGATCGCCAGGAAGGCGGCGATCTTGAAGGGGGCCGTGATGGCCTTGGTAACCCCGATGTCTATCGCCGCGCCATCTCCGGCCATTACCAGCCACTCCCTTTTCCTGGGACGGTTAACTCCCCTTGCGAGGCCGTTCCATGCGCGGTGGATAGGGCACGCATCTGGTGGGCCATGTCTTCGATATCGGTGGGGACGTCCACCTCGTCCAGGGTATCCGCCAACGGGATGCGGATTTTCCAGAGCTGGCCGCCGTCGATCAGGGCGAAGGCCTGGCCCTTGGGCAACTGGACCAGGTCGGCCGGCGTCAGCATGGGCAGGCGCTCGATGGTGATGCGGTCTTCATTGCGGCTCTGGAATTCGGCGAAATCGGTGGGGTCGTTGGAGTCGCTGGCCATGGACGCCACCTGGATGCTGGGTACCTCGACCTCGGGCAACTTCTCGGTCAGGATTTCGGCGGTTTCAGTGTTCTCGACCCGCAGCATGATGCGGGTGTTGAAGTTGCCACGGATCTGCATGGCCTTGGCGGCATCGCCCACCTTGGCCTCCACGTCGTGCCAGGTTTGGGTATAGGCCGTGACCTGGTAACCGGCGCCGCCGGCCTTGTTGACCATGGGCACGAACGAGTCGCCGACCAATTCGTTGAACTCGTCGACATGTAGCGCCAGCTTGCGCTTGCCGGGCGAAAGCTGACCGGCGCCGACGCCGAACTTGTAGATCTGGCCGGCGACGCTGGTCAGGT
>DYHB01000081.1 GCA_020724415.1 Thiobacillus sp. | reverse complement strand
CCTGCATGTAGGTGTAGGTGCCCATGCCCAGGAACACGGCATCGTATTCGTCCACCAGTTGCTGGAACGGAATGTCCTTGCCGATCTCGGTGCCCAGACGGAATTCCACGCCCATGCCCTCGAAGATTTCCCGACGCCGGGTCATGACACTCTTTTCCATCTTGAATTCGGGGATGCCAAAGGTGAGCAGGCCACCGATCTCCGGGTACCGGTCATAGACCACGGGCAATACGCCGTTGCGGGCCAGCACGTCGGCACAGGCCAGACCGGCGGGACCGGCGCCCACGATGGCGACGCGCTTGCCGGTGGGCACCACCTGGGACATGTCCGGACGCCAGCCCTGGGCAAAGGCGGTCTCGCTGATGTAGCGCTCCACCTGGCCGATGGTGACGGCGCCGAAGTTGCCCTGCTGGAGGGTGCAGGCCCCTTCGCACAAGCGGTCCTGGGGGCAGACCCGGCCACACACCTCGGGCAGGCTGTTGGTCTGGTGGGACAGCTCCGCAGCCTCAGCGATGCGTCCTTCATCCACCAGCTTGAGCCAGTTGGGGATGTAGTTGTGCACCGGGCACTTCCACTCGCAATAGGGGTTGCCACAGGCCAGACAACGACCGGACTGCTCCTTGGCCTGGTCCACGTCCATCTGGGCGTAGATCTCCTTGAATTCCACCTTGCGCACTTCGGCCGGGGTCTTGGCGCCGTCCCGGCGCTGGATTTTCAGGAATTGAAAAACATCAGACATGGCGTCAGTCCTTCAGCAAGCTGTCCAGGGTGAGGGCCTTCGGCTTGACCAGCCAGAAGTGATTCACCACATCGTCGAAGTGTTCCAGCATCCAGCGTGCGCGGGCGGAACCGGTATAGAGAACATGTTTCTGCAGCTTCTCCCGCAGGAAGGCCCGGTGTTCGCCGGTGCGCTCGTCGTTGATGCGGTTGATGTCGATCAGTTCATTGTTGTAGCGGTGGGCAAACCGGTCGAACTCGTCATAGATCAGCGCGAAGCCGCCGGTCATGCCGGCGCCGAAGTTGAGGCCGGTCTCGCCCAGGACCACGATGCAACCACCAGTCATGTATTCGCAGCCGTGCTCTCCCAGGCCCTCGATCACGGCCAAGGCACCGGAATTGCGGACTCCGAAGCGCTCGCCGCCCATGCCAGCGGCATACAGTTCGCCACCGGTGGCACCGTACAGGCAGGTGTTGCCGACAATGGTGGAGCGATGGGCCTCGAAGGCGTAGCCCCTGGGCGGATACACGATCAGCCGTCCGCCGGCCATGCCCTTGCCCACATAGTCGTTGGCATCGCCTTCGATTTCCAGGGTCAGCCCCTTGTGGTTCCAGACCCCGAAGCTCTGGCCCGCCGACCCGTTCAGCTTGATGTGCAGGCAATCGTCGGGCAGTCCCTCGGCGCCGTGGGCCTTGGCGATCTCGCCGGACAGGCGGGCGCCCATGGAACGGTTGACGTTACGAACGGTGTACTCCAGCGTCTGGGGCGTCTTGCTCAGAATGCCGGGCAGGGCGTCCCGGACCATCTGCTCGGCCAACTCGCCCTTGTCAAAGGAGGGATTGGAGGATGCCTGGCAGAAGCGCGGCTCCTCAGCGGCAATGCGGCCCTGGGACAGGAGCAGGTCCAGTTTGAGCCGCTTCTGCTTGTCGGTCTCGCCGGACAGGAGTTCCAGCAGATCGGTGCGCCCGATCAGGTCCTCGAATCTGCTCACCCCCAGCCTGGCCATCCATTCCCGGGTTTCCATGGCAATGAAGGTGAAGTAGTTCACGATCATGTCAGGCAGCCCGATGAAATGCTTCTTGCGCAGAGTATCGTCCTGGGTGGCCACCCCGGTGGCGCAGTTGTTCAGGTGACAGATGCGCAGATACTTGCAGCCCAGGGCCACCATGGGCCCGGTGCCGAAGCCGAAGGACTCGGCACCCAGGATGGCCGCCTTGATCACATCCAGGCCGGTCTTCAGGCCGCCGTCGGCCTGGACCCGGACCCGACCGCGCAGGCCGTTGGCGCGCAGCACCTGCTGGGCCTCGGAAACGCCCAGCTCCCAGGGGGTGCCGGCGTACTTCACCGAAGTCAGGGGTGAGGCGCCGGTCCCGCCGTCATATCCGGAGATGGTGATCAGGTCGGCATAGGCCTTGGCCACCCCGGCGGCGATGGTGCCCACGCCGGGTTCGGCCACCAGCTTGACGGATACCAGGGCCTGGGGATTCACCTGCTTCAGGTCGAAGATGAGCTGGGCCAGGTCTTCGATGGAATAGATGTCATGGTGGGGCGGCGGCGAAATCAGGGAAATGCCGGGCTTGGTACAGCGCAGACGGGCGATCAGTTCAGTGACCTTGCCACCCGGCAACTGGCCGCCCTCGCCGGGCTTGGCGCCCTGGGCCACCTTGATCTGGAGCACCTCGGCATTCACCAGGTAGTGGGGCGTGACGCCGAAGCGGCCCGACGCCACCTGCTTGATCTTGGACATGCGCACCGTGCCGTAGCGGGCCGGGTCTTCGCCGCCCTCACCGGAATTGGAGCGTCCGCCGATGCGGTTCATGCCCTCTGCCAGGGCCTCGTGTGCCTCGGGGGACAGGGCGCCCAGGGACATGCCGGCGCTGTCGAAGCGCTTCATGATGGCCTCCAGGGGTTCCACGTCGTCCAGACTCAGGGGCGTGGCGGACTCCTTCACCTTCATGAGGTCCCGGAACATGGCTACGGGGCGGGTGTTCACCAGGTCCGCATATTCCTTGTAGGCCTCGTAGGAACCGGATTGCACCGCCTTTTGCAGGGTCTGGACCACATCCGGGTTGTAGGCGTGGTACTCCTCGCCGTACATGAACTTGAGCAGGCCACCCGCTCCCACGGGCTTGAGGGGATTGAAGGCGGTCCGGGCCAGTTTTTTCAGGTCGACTTCAAAGTCATCGAAGCTGGCTCCAGAAACCCGGGAGGTCGTGCCCTTGAGGCACATGTCCACCACCTCCTCGTGCATGCCCACCACCTCGAACAGCTGGGCACCCCGGTAGCTGGCAATGGCCGATATGCCCATCTTGGACATGACCTTGAGCAATCCCTTGTCGATCCCCTTGCGATAGTTGGCCAGGGCCTTGTATTCCGGCTGCTTGATTTCACCCGAGCGGACCATTTCGACGATGGACTGGTAGGCCAGGTAAGGGTAGACCGCCGTAGCACCGTAGCCGATCAGGCTGGCGATCTGGTGGGGATCCCGGGCAGTACCGGTCTCGATGACCAGGTTGGCATCGCAGCGGAGACCCGCGCCGATCAGGGCATGGTGCACGGCGCCGGTGGCAAAGAGGGCATGGATGGGCAGGCGGGACTTGTCGATGCGGCGGTCGGACAGGACCACCACCACCTTGCCCCCCCGCACGGCAGCCACGGCATCGCCGGCCAGCCGTTCCAGGGCGGCCTTCAGGTTCAGCGCGGCCGGGTCATAATTCAGGTCCAGGGTGATGCTGGCATAGGCAGGGTCGGCCTGGCCGGTGATCTGGCTGAACATGTCATGGGACAGGACCGGCGATGCAACTTCCAGGCGGTGGGCATGCTCGGGTGTTTCCTCGAACAGATTCATTTCACGCCCGAACACCGTGTGCAGGGACATGACAATGGCTTCCCGGATGGGATCGATGGGCGGGTTGGTCACCTGGGCGAACTGCTGGCGCAGGTAATCGAAGGGCGAACGCACCTTCTGGGACAGCACGGCCATGGGGGTATCGTCGCCCATGGAACCCACGGCCTCCTGGCCATCTTCGGCCAGCACCCGGACCACTTGGTCCAGCTCCTCGAAATTCACGTTGAACAGCTTCTGGTGCACGGCAATGCTGGGGGCATCCATCCGTGGCGCATGCTGGTCCTGCTCCATGCCCAGCTCCAGGCGGCTGCCCTCCTTGAGCCAATCCTTGTAGGGGTGGCGGGCCTTGAGTTCGTTATCGATGTCCTCAGGCAACAGGAAGCGACCGGTCTGCAAGTCGGCGGCCACCATCTGGCCCGGCCGCACCCGGCCCTTGGCGATGATGTTCTCGGGACCGCCGTAGTCCCACACGCCCACTTCCGAAGCGATGGTGACGTAACGGTCCTTGGTGATGACGTAGCGTGCGGGACGCAGGCCATTGCGGTCCAGCAGGCAGACGCCGTAGCGCCCGTCGGTCATGACGATGCCTGCAGGACCGTCCCAGGGCTCCATGTGCATGGAGTTGTATTCGTAGAAGGCGCGCAGATCCGGGTCCATGTGGGTCACGTTCTGCCAGGCCGGCGGCACCATCAGGCGCAGGGAACGGAACAGACCGCCGCCGCCCATGATGAGACCTTCCAGCATGTTGTCGAAACTCATGGAGTCCGAGCCCCGGTAGCTCACCATGGGCCGCACGTCATCCATGTTCGGAATCAGGGGGCTCTGGAATTTCTGTTCCCGGGCCCGGGACCAGTTGCGGTTGCCGGCCAGGGTGTTGATCTCGCCATTGTGGGCCAGGTAGCGGAAGGGCTGGGCCAGGCGCCACTCGGGCCAGGTATTGGTGGAAAAACGCTGGTGGAAAACGGCCAGGGAGGAAGCGAAACGCTCGTCGTTCAGGTCCGGGTAGAACACCGGCAGGTAGGACGGCATGACCAGGCCCTTGTAGGACAGGACGCGCCCCGACAGGGTGGGCATGTAGAAGGTGGGATCCTCCGCCTCCACGGCCTTTTCCACCCGGCGCCGGGCGATGTAGAGCTTGCGCTCGAAGATCTCGTCCTGGATGCCATCCGGGCAGTTAACGAACAACTGCTCGATGACCGGCAGGCTGTCCAGGGCGTATTTGCCCAGGGCGGAATTGTCGGTGGGCACCGGGCGGAAGCCAACCGGCTCCAGCCCCTGGGCGGTCAGTTCGGCATTCAGGAGATCCCGCGCCCTCTGGGCCTTGGCGGCATCCCGGCTGAAAAATGCCAGGCCGGCGGCGTAGCGGGCGTTCAGGCGGTAACCCAGCTCATCGGCCACGGCACGGAGGAAGGAATCCGGCTTCTTGAACAGCAGGCCGCACCCGTCGCCGGACTTGCCGTCCGCCGCAATGGCGCCGCGGTGGGTCATGCAGGCCAGGGAGGCAATGGCGGTCTGGACCAGTTTGTGTGTGGCCAGATCATCCAGTTGGGCGATCAGCCCGAAACCACAGCTATCCTGCTCGAAGTCAGGGCTATACAGCGTGCCGCACAAGCGGCTTTGACGGTCGTCCATTCGTATTCTTCAGCGTCGGTTGCGTCGCAAAAGGGAAGGCCCTGGGGCCCGTCGATAACCACAGATGAAGAATACGGACCATGGGATTGGACGTGCGGCGAGTGTCCAGTCCTTCCCGGATAAAAGGGCAGAGATTCTACTGCAAACAAAGACTTCGCGCCAACCATACACCAATTATCAGTCCGCTTGAACCATGAGGCCTTTAAGGTATTCCCCTTCGGGGTAGGCCAGGCCCACCGGATGGTCCGCGGCGGCTGTCAGGCGCTGGATAATGCGGGCTTCGCGTCCGGCCTCCAGGGCCGCCCCGGCGACGATCCTCTGGAATAGCTCCTGGCCGATGCCGCCGGAGCAGGAGTAGGTCATCAGCAGACCCCGCGGGTTGAGCAGGCGGAAACCCAGCATGTTGATATCCCGGTAGGCCCGGGCAGCCCGGTCGGCATGGGCGGCAGAAGGGGCAAACTTGGGCGGATCGAGAATGATGAGATCGAAGCCGCGCCCGGCACGCCGGAATTCCCGCAAGGCCAGGAAGGCATCCGCCTCCAACCACTCGGCCCGGGCTGCCGGCAGTTCCGGATTCAGGGCCAGATTGGCGCGCGCCTGGTCCAGGGCAGGCCCGGAGGAATCGATGGATAGAACGTGGGCAGCCCCCCCGGCCAAGGCCTGGAGGGAAAAGCCCCCCGTGTAGCAAAAGCAGTTGAGCACGGACCTGCCGGCCGCCACCCGGCTGACCAGCAGGCGGTTGTCACGCTGGTCCAGATAGAATCCGGTCTTGTGCCCGCCGACGACATCGACTCCCATCCTTATGCCATTTTCTGGGATAGTGAGCACTTCCTCCAAAGGCTGGCCATGGCACCAGCCGGTGACCGGTTCCAGGCCTTCCAGGGCACGCACCTCGGAATCGGAACGCTCGTGGATGCGGGCACAACCGGTGGCCTGGACCAGGCCGTTGACGATGGCCTGGCGCCATTTTTCGGCACCGGCCGAGGTGAGTTGCAACACAACGGTGTCACCGTAACGATCAGCAATGATGCCGGGCAAACCGTCGGACTCGGCATGGACCAGACGCAACCCTGCCTGCTCCCGCAGCTGAGGCAGCGACTCGCGCCGGGCTACCGCCTGAGCGATGCGGCGCTTGAAAAAGGCATCGTCGATGGTCTCGCCCGGCGTAAAACTCCACACCCGGGCACGGACATCGGACTTGGGGCTGTAGGCAGCCCGGGCCAGCCAGCGCAAGTCATCCGCCAGCACATCCACCGTATCGCCGGGCCTGGCCCGTCCCTCCAGCCGCCCCACCGCCCCGGCAAAAATCCAGGGGTGGCGCTTGAGCAGCGGTCGTTCCTTGCCAGGCAGCAGAATGAGTTTGGCCATTGTTGTTTGGTGACGGGTGTGGCGTGACGAGTGACAAAGTGACGAGTGACAAAGTGACGGTTACGGGTGACGGGGTGAACTACTGTCACTCGTCACTTTGTCACTTTGTCACTGTGTCTGTCCCCCTCAACCCAGCCCGGCGTCCGCCTTCAGGGCTTCGGCCTTGTTGGTGCTTTCCCAGGTGAACTCCGGCTCGTCCCGCCCGAAGTGGCCATAGGCGGCCGTCTTGCGGTAGATGGGCCGGAGCAGGTCCAGCATCTGGACGATGCCCTTGGGGCGCAGGTCGAAATGGCGTTTCACCAGGTCGGTCAGCTTTTCGTCGGCGATCCGGCCTGTCCCGTAGGTTTCCACCATGATGGAGGTGGGCTGGGCCACGCCGATGGCGTAGGAAATCTGCACCAGGCACTTGCTGGCCAGGCCGGCGGCGACGATGTTCTTTGCCACGTAACGGGCGGCATAGGCGGCCGAACGGTCCACCTTGGAGGGGTCCTTGCCGGAGAAGGCGCCGCCGCCGTGGGGCGCCGCACCGCCGTAGGTGTCGACGATGATCTTGCGCCCGGTCAGGCCTGCGTCGCCATGGGGACCCCCGATTTCGAACACCCCGGTGGGATTGACCAGATACTTGATATCCCCCTGGATCAATTCCTTGGGCAACACGGGCTGGATGATGTCCTCGATGATGGCGTCAATGGCGGCCGCCTTCATCACGCGCCGCCCGTTCACTTCTTCCGCCATGTCCGGGTGATGCTGGGTGGACACCACCACGGTATCGATGCTGACCGGCTTGCCATCCACATATTTGAGGGTGACCTGGGACTTGGCGTCCGGGCGCAGCCAGGGCAGGCGGCCGTCCTTGCGCAGCATGGCCTGGCGCTCCACCAAGCGGTGGGACAGATAGATGGGCATGGGCATCAGGGACGGGGTTTCGTCGCAAGCGTAGCCAAACATCAGGCCCTGGTCGCCGGCACCCTGGTTCAGGTAATCGTCCGAGGCCTGGTCCACGCCCTGGGCGATATCGGCGCTCTGCTGGCCGTAGCAGACGTGGACGGAGCAGCCGTCGGCATCGAAGCGCAACTGGGGATCGGCATAGCCAATGGACCGCACGGCCTCCCGGGCCACCTTGGCGTAATTCACCTGGGCGTGGGTGGTGATCTCGCCGGCCAGGACGATGAGGCCGGTGCTGACCAGGGTTTCTGCCGCCACCCGAGCCGCCGGGTCCTGAGCCAGAATGGCATCCAGGATGGCGTCGGAGACTTGGTCGGCCACCTTGTCGGGATGGCCTTCGGAGACGGATTCGGAGGTGAACAGGTATTCAGACATGGTTGCTCCACATGCAAAAAAATATGGCCCGGTTTCGTCGGCGTTACCGACTCCGGGCCTGGAGCAGGCGACGCTTTAGCAGTATTTCGGGGCTGTCCCGACCGCCCTGCAAGTTGTCCGTTAACTCGGCGGTATTGGCATACTATGACATTTGCGTGATTTTGGTCAATCCAGCCCCGCCCGGAACCGGCACCCACAAGATGCTGAATTCATTGAGACTTTCCTCCCTGGCCCTGCTCACACTCGGGCTCTTGGCCCGCCTGCCTCTGGGGCTGCTCCAAACGGCCGGCGCCCTGGTGACTCTGTCGGTGCTGCCCTGGCGCAAGCGGGCCCTGGACATGCGCACCAATCTGGAGCAGGCCGGGCTCTATAGCCGTGGGCTGGCCCTCCAGGCCTACGCTGGCCAGGGCCGCAGCATGGCGGAATCCCTGGCCGTCTGGCTGCGCCCCTACGATCAGGCCGTCGGTCTGGTTCGGGAGGTGTCCGGCTGGGAGCATGTGGAGGCGGCCCGGGCCGAGGGTCGGGGTGTCGTGGCCCTGATGCCCCACCTGGGCAGTTGGGAAATGGGCGCCCTGTATGCCGGGTCCCGCATGCCCATCCTGTTTCTCTACCGCCCTCCCCGCCAGGCCTGGGCCGACCGGCTCATGCGCCGGGGCCGGGAGCGGGGAGGCCTGGCCCTGGCTACGCCCGATACCCGGGGCGTGCGGGCCATGCTCAAGACCCTCAAGCAGGGCGGCGCCGTGGGGGTGTTGCCGGACCAGGTAGCCAGCAAGGGGGACGGGGTCTGGGCGGCCTTCTTCGGCCGCCCGGCCTACACGCCCACCCTGGCGTTCCGCCTCATTCAGGCCACCGGGGCTGTGCCCCTGTTGTTTTTCTGTGAGCGCCTGGCCTGGGGCCGTGGCTACCGGATGCAGGTCATGCCCCTGAAGGACCTGCCCGAGGATCACGCCGGTGCTGCCCTCCGCCTGAACACGGCCATCGAGGACCTGATCCGGCGCCATCCGGAGCAATATTTCTGGAGCTACCGGCGTTACAAGCAGCCCCAGGGAGCCCCGCCTCCCGAGGCATCGCCGTGACCCGGTTCTGGCTGGCCCTGTTGCGGGCCCTGCACCGCATGCTCCCGGTGTCGGCCCTGGCGCGGCTGGGCGAACGCCTGGGCGGCCTGCTCTACCGGGTGGCCGCCAGCCGGCGTCATGTGGTGCACACCAATCTGCGCCTGTGCTTTCCGGACCGGGACGAGGCCTGGCGGCAGCAAACCGCCCGGGCCCATTTCCGGGCCTTCGGACGGGCCCTGGTGCTGGAGGCAGTCTCCTGGTGGGGCGACCGTACCCAGGTGGCGACTCTGGTCCGCATCGAGGGTCGGGCCCATTTCGAGGCGGTCCGGTCCGGTCCGGTGATCCTGCTGGCCCCCCATTTCCTGGGCCTGAACCTGGCTTTCGTCCGCCTGTGCCTGGACTATGCGCCTCTGGTGACCATGTATGCCCGGATCAAGAACCCCCATCTGGACCAGCTCATGCATCACTCCCGCACCCGGTTTGGCGCTTCCCGGCTGCACGCCCGCCAGGAGGGGGTGCGCCCGGTGCTGGCCTCCCTGAAGGCCGGCCTGCCCTTCTACTACTTGCCAGACCTGGACTATGGCCGCAGGGAGGCGATCTTCGTCCCCTTCTTCGGCGTCCCCGCCGCCACCATCACGGGTCTGGCCCGGATGGCCCGGATTGCCGGCGCCGCGGTGGTGCCCGTGACGACCCGGTGGGATGGCCGGAGCTACGTAGTCACGTTCCACCCGGCCTGGACGGATTACCCCGCTGGAGATGTGGCGGCGGATACCCGGCGCATGAATGCGTTTATCGAGCAGGTGGTCTACACTTGCCCGGAACAATATTTCTGGGTCCACAAGCGTTTCAAGACCCGCCCCCAGGGAGAGCCCGGTATCTATGGATGAAATCGAAATCGCCCCCTTGCGCCTGGAGGAGGCCGAGGCCCTGGTGGATCTGGCCGGGTTCATCTGGCGCCGGCATTACCCGGGCATCATCACGCCGGAGCAGATCGAATATATGTTGGCCCAACGCTACAAGCCCGGTCTGGTGCGTCAACTGCTGGCCCGGGGCGATCTCTGGCTGGCGGCCCGGGCGGGGGAAACCCTGATCGGTTTCGCCCACAGCCACCCCCTCCAGGAGGGCGATTACAAGCTGGACAAACTGTATGTCCACCCTGACTGGCAGCGGCACGGCATCGGCGGCCGACTGGCGGATACCCTAGCCAGCCATGCACGGCGCCATGGATCCGGACGCCTGTTGCTGCGGGTGAACAGGCAGAACCAGGCCGCCATCGGCGCCTACCTCAAAAACGGCTTTCGGGTCGCCACGGTCATCGTGGAAGATATCGGGAACGGATTTGTCATGGACGATTACGTGATGATCAAGGAGCTTTGAATGGCCTTTGCCAACCCTTCCGACGCCGAGATGCGCGCCCTCCTCACCCGGGTCCGGACCATTGCCGTGCTGGGTCTGTCGCCCAAGCCCGACCGGCCCAGCCATGGCGTGGCCAAGGCTTTGCAACGCTGGGGCTATCGCATTGTCCCGGTGCGTCCGGCCACCGATCAGGTCCTGGGGGAAAAAGCCTACGCCCGGCTCGGAGACATTCCCTTTCCGGTGGATCTGGTGGACGTGTTCCGGGCCTCGGAGCACATCCCCGCCATCGTGGACGAGTGTCTGGCCCTGGGCGTCCCGGCCCTTTGGATCCAGGAGGACATCGTCCATGAAGCGGCGGCAGAAAAGGCACGCGAAGCCGGCATGACCGTGGTCATGGACCGCTGCATCTACAAGGATTACCTGGCCCTGATGGGCTAGGCCGGCACCACATGGCCAGCGTCTATGATTTGAAACCGGCCTTCCAGGGCCTGTTGAGACCCCTGGTGGCTGTCCTGGCCCGGGCCGGGGTCAGCGCCAATCAGGTGACGGTCGCGGCCATGCTCCTGTCCCTGATCGCCGGCCTGGCCATCCTGGCCTGGCCCGGGCCAGCCACTCTCCTCATCCTGCCCGGGGTTCTGTTCCTGCGCATGGCCCTGAACGCCATGGACGGCATGCTGGCCCGGGAGCATGACCAGCAGTCTCCCCTGGGCGCGATCCTGAACGAGGTGGGCGACGTGGTCTCGGATACCGCCCTCTACCTGCCCCTGGCCGTGGTGTCCGGCTTCAACCCCATGCTGGTGGTCATGATCGTGGTCCTGTCCATTGTCTCCGAGCTGACTGGGGTGGTCACCCAGACCCTGGGGGCTTCGCGGCGTTATGACGGCCCCCTGGGCAAGAGCGACCGGGCCCTGCTGTTCGGCGCCCTGGGTCTGGTCCTGGGCCTGGGCGTATCTCCTGAAGGCTGGCTGACCCCGGTGCTGGCCTTGGCCCTGGCCCTGCTGGTCTGGACCATTTTCAACCGGGCACGACGGGGCCTGGCGGAGCTGGCCTGATGTTCACAAACCTGACCCAGAACGCCACCTACTTCCTGGCCGGCCTGTTCATCCTGCTGGTTCTGGCCAGCGCCATCGTCGCCCTGCTCCGGATGCGCCGCCCGGAACGGGATTACACCGAGCTGGCGGCCCGGGTGAAATCCTGGTGGGTCATGGT
>DYHB01000220.1 GCA_020724415.1 Thiobacillus sp. | reverse complement strand
GGAGCGGCGGTAGAACATCACCTCACCCGCGTCGCGCATGGCCTTTTCCAGGGGATGGTTCATGGGGGGGTTCCATGGCATGCCGTTGGATTGGGCGGCGATGTAGGTCTGCAGTTTCATGATGTCCGTATTGGAACCATGCTTCTGCTTGATGGCCGGGTCATCATTGGTGAAGCCCTGCAGGGTGCGCATGCAGTGGGCCAGACGGCTATCCAGGTCCATGACCTTGCCGGTATCGGCGAAGTAACGGGGCATTTCCACGTAGGCACCCTTCAATACCCCCGGGCCCTTGCCGAAATCGCAGGCCTCCAGGGAGGCGTTCTTGGGTCCGCGCTTCTCCTTGAACAGCTTTTCGCCATCCTCGGCCACGTAGTAGGCCGGATTGTCCGGCATCATCATCAGGTTCTGGGGGCTCTGGGTGAGGTACCCGGAATTGGTCTTGTCGATCAGGGCCTGGAGGACATCCTCGGGTGCCTGGCCGGAATTGGCAGGGGCCGAGGCCGCGACGGCCAAGGCCAAAGGCAGCGCTAGCAGGGTTTTTTTGGACATTAATAGTCTCCTCATCAAGATTTGAAGAATCGGGGTGTATCCCCGACAACGCACACGCCATGGCGTACCGCGATACTGTCGATGACGTCGGACCGGCCCGGGTTATTCCATGGGAATGTCGGGACCGGGCCTCGGGTCACATTGCACACAGGCAGGACACGGGTCATCGAATGAAAAAGAACAGGTTCCAGTGGGGTCCGGCTTGGCGGCATGGTGGATGCGCTGAGCCGAACCCTACATCGGTTGGCCATTACAGGGCAATGCCCGGGTTGTCTTTGGAAACCCCGATGATCTTGGGTTGATACAGTTTCACGTTCTTGATGACCTTCTGATTGCGCAGGTATTCGGCCACCACGTCCCAGATGGGGGTACCCGTGACACCTTGGTTCACCGAGGCCCAGCCGGCCATCTTGTACTTCTTGTTGGGGTCGATGGGCTTGCCGGCAATGCGCAGGTCGTTGATGCGCTTGCCGATGGTGGCGTTGGGCGCCACGCTGTATTCGATACCGCCGGTACGCACCATGTCGCCCCCCTGCTGGTAGTAGGGGTCTGCATTGAAGATGTTGTCGCAGACATCTTCCATGATGTCCTTGATCTGGCTGCCGGTGAATTCGTTCAGGGTGGTGGCCGGATAGGTGATGGCCATCTGGTCCATCATCAGCTCATAGGTGATGGGCTCCCCGGGCATGATGCTGGTGCCCCAGCGCACCCCGGGAGAGAAGGCCGCATCGGCGCCCTTGATTTCGATCAGGGCCCGGCAGATCACTTCGTCCCAGGTACCGTTGAAGTTGCCGCGCCGGTACAGGGTGTCCTCGTTGACGGCCAGCACTTCGCCCAGCTTGGCCTCGTAGGGCGCCCGGATCTTGGTGATGAGGGCGTCCATCTGGGGATCGGCCGGCAGGAAGTTGGAGAAGACCGGCAGCAGGCGGTATTTCCAGCCCTTGATCTTGCCGTTCTTCACGTCGAAGTCCATGACGCCGAGGAACTTGCCGTTGGAGCCCGCATTGGTGACCAGGCAGGTGCCGC
>DYHB01000080.1 GCA_020724415.1 Thiobacillus sp. | reverse complement strand
GCCTGGCAGGCCGCCGGATACCCCACAACCAAATAGGCCGGACGCCCCATGTCACCTACCCTTGCCCAGGACCCTCGCCATGGCTGAACTGAACGGAACCAAGGTCATGGTCATCGATGACAGCAATACCATCCGGCGCAGCGCCGAGATATTCCTGCGCCAGGCCGGGTGCGAAGTGCTCCTGGCCGAGGATGGCTTCGATGCCCTGGCAAAGATCGCCGACCACAGGCCGGACGTGATCTTTGTCGACATCATGATGCCCCGGCTGGACGGCTATCAGACGTGCGCCCTGATCAAGAAGAACTCTCGCTTCCATGGCACTCCGGTCATCATGCTTTCCAGCAAGGACGGCTTGTTCGACCGGGCCAGGGGGCGCCTGGTGGGCTCGGACGAATACCTGACCAAGCCTTTTTCCAAAGACACCCTGCTCCAGGCGGTGGAACGCCACCACAAGCAGGGCGAACCCGCAAGCTGAGGACCGACATGGCGGTGCGAAAGGTACTGGTGGTGGACGATTCCCCCACTGAACGATTCTACTTGGGCGACATACTGCGCAAAGGCGGCTATGACGTGGTAACGGCTGAGAACGGCGATGATGGCGTGGCCAAGGCACGTTCCGAACGCCCCGACATCATCCTCATGGATGTGGTCATGCCCGGATTGAACGGCTTCCAGGCCACCCGACAGCTCAGCAGGGATCCCGCCACCCAGGCCATACCAGTGATCATGTGCACCACCAAAGGCCAGGAGACCGACCGGGTCTGGGGAATGCGCCAAGGCGCCAGCGATTACCTGGTGAAACCCGTTTCGGCAGAAACCCTGCTGGACAAACTCAAAGAGATGGGTTGATGGCCGACGAGCCCAAACTCAGCCTGCGCGAGTTCCAGACACGCCTTGCCGACCGCTTGCGCAATGCGGCCCATACCCCGGGCACCGCCTCCAAGCTGGCTTTCCTGGCTGGTGACCGCCATTGGCTCACGGATCTGGGGCAGATCAACGAAGTCATCACGGTGCCCTCCGTCACCCCGGTACCCTGGGCCAAGACCTGGTTTACCGGGGTCGCCAGCGTACGAGGGGCCATCCATGGATGCACGGACCTGGCCGCCTTCCTGGGTCTGACGCCACCCCTGGAAACACCGGACTACCGCCTGCTGCTCATCCATCCCAAATATGGCATGAACGCTGCCTTGCGCATTCAACAACCCCTCGGTCTGCGCAGCGTCACCGGAATGAAACCCCTGAACCAGGACGATGACACGGCCGCCCCCGCCACCCAGGCCCGCTGGCTGGATCCGGAGGGCATTTCGTGGCTGGAACTGGACGTTGAACGACTGATTGCCCAACCGGACTTCCTGCAGGTGGCCATCTGATGGCTGCCCAAGCATAGAACCTAGGAGACTCCATGGCTGCACCCACCCCCAAACAAAGCAAACTGGCTGACCGCCTGGGCCGCTTGAGCAATCGTGTCGGGCCGGGCTTATCGTCATGGATGGACAAACTGGGCAGCCGGAATCCCGACACCCTGCCGGTGATTCGTGCCATCCCCCCCGAGCAGCGCACCCCCACCCTCATCATCCTCATGCTGGTCTCCCTGGTATTGGCAACAGTGTTTTTCCTGGGTTATGCCTATCTGGTGAATCGCCAGGCCAATCAGGTGGAAACCTCCACCCAACTGCAGATGCTTTCCCAGCGGATTGCCAAGAGCGCCCAGCAAGCCACGCTGGGCAACAAGACGGCTTTCGAGCAAGTCAAGCAAAGCCGGGATGCCTTTATCCAGGGCCTGGACACCCTGACCGGTGGTGACACTGACCCGGCTGCCACACCGGGTTCCCATGCCGGGAATCTGGCCGAACTCAGCCAGCTCTGGAAAACGACCAGCCAGGACATCGACACCATGCTGGGCCAGGAAGGCATCCTGGTGGACGTGGCCCAGGCCATTCAACAGATCAACGCCCGCAATACCGAACTGCTGGATCTCACCGAACAGTTGGTGGCCCTGCTGCCTGTCGGCGCAGGACGCCAGCTGGCCTACGCCAACCAGCAAACCCTTTGGACCCAGCGCATGGCCAAGAACGCGAACGCCCTGGTTGCCGGCGACGTCATCAATCCAGAAACCGCCTTTCAACTGGGCAAGGACACCAAGACCTTCCGGGAAGTGTTGGACGGCATGCAGAACGGCAGCACCGAGCTGGGCCTGCCCGCCATCAAGGATGCCCAGGCCCTGGAAAAACTGGCCGAACTGAGTGAGACATTCACCATCTATGAAAACCAGGTCAACACGTTGCTGAGGAACATGGCGCAATTGGTGGAAGCCAAGCGGGCCGCACGGGACATCTTCGAGGACAGCGAGCAGGTGCTCACCCTCGCAGCCAGCCTGACCCAGTCCTATGAGGGCAGGGGGACCTGGCTGCTGCTCGTCCTGGCGGCCGTGTTCGGGGTACTGACCCTGACCAGCCTGTTCCTGCTGGTACTTGGCAACGCGGCAGAGAGCCGCAAGCGGGCCGAGGAAGCCGCCCGGGTCAACCAACGTAACCAGGATGCCATCCTGCGTCTATTGAACGAGATGGGCGATCTGGCCGAGGGCAATCTGGCGGTCCGGGCTACGGTGACCGAGGACATCACGGGGGCCATCGCCGACTCGGTCAACTTTGCCATTGAGGAATTGAGGAGCCTGGTGGAAAACATCAACCGGGCCTCGGAACAGGTGACTCAGGCCACCGAACAGGCCAAGTCCCTGTCCGACGCCATGCAGGACACGGCCCAGCGGCAAGCCAGCGAGATTGCCGAAACCACCACGGCCGTCAACAGCATGTCCAGCAGTATCGCCCAGGTCTCCAACAACGTGGCCGAATCCGCCAACGTCGCCAAGCTGTCCCTGCAATCCGCCCAGAAGGGCGGAGATTCGGTGCGCAACGCCATCGCCGGCATGAACAGCATCCGGGATCAGATCCAGGAGACCTCCAAGCGCATCAAGCGTCTGGGCGAATCCTCCCAGGAGATCGGCGAGATCGTCGACCTGATCTCGGACATTACCGAACAGACCAACGTGCTGGCCCTGAACGCTGCCATTCAGGCCGCCGCTGCCGGTGAGGCCGGACGGGGTTTCACCGTGGTGGCAGAAGAAGTGCAACGGCTGGCGGAACGCTCCGGCCAGGCCACGCGACGCATTGGCGCCATCGTCAAGACCATCCAGAGCGACACCCAGGATGCGGTGCATGCCATGGAACTGAGCACTCAGGGCGTGGTGGCCGGCACCAGTCTGTCGGACGCCGCCGGCCAGGCGCTGCAGGACATCGAATCCGTGTCCGAACAATTGGCCACACTGATCCAGAGCATTTCCTCGGCCACCCATGATCAAGCCAGGACGGCGGCCCAGATCGCCGACAACATGAAACAGATCCTGGAGGAAACCCAGCTCACGTCGGGCAGCGCCCAGCAGAGTGCCGAAGCCATCGGCGAGCTTGCAGAATTGTCCGACGAACTCAAGCTCTCGGTATCCGGCTTCAAGCTTTGATACCGATGATATCCCGGCAGGAAGGCCACGAACGCCATGGATGACATGCACGACTTTGACCTGGGCCCACTCACCTGGGTCAAGGCAGAAATCGACAACGCCCTGGCCACGGCCAAGCGGCAACTGACGAATTGGAACGGTAGCGACCTGGCCACCATCAAAACGGCCGCCACCCATCTCCACCAAGTGTTCGGAGCCTTGCAGATCGTGGATCTGCAAGGCGTATCCCAAGTATGCGAGGCCTGCGAAGGCCTGCTGGTGGCCATGGACCGGGACCCCGCCCTGCGCAATCAGGCATCCGCCCAGGTCGCCTTGCAGGCCATCGATGCCCTGCAGGGATACCTGGATCGGCTCATGGCAGGAGGCCCCCATGCAGAACTTGCCCTGTCATCCATCTATCAGGCCTTGCTAACCCAGCAGGGTGAAGCCCCGCCCGCACCCAGCGATCTCTTCTACCCTGACCTGGACGTACGCGCCAGCCGCCTGAGTCCGGAACCGGGACTGGACGACACCCACCGTAATGCCGTGTTGCGCCGCAGCCGAAGCCAATACCAGAAGGGACTGGTGCAATGGCTCACCCAACGGGATGCCGATGCCGGCCTGGCCCAGATGCAGGAAGCTCTCAGGAATGTAGAGGACATCGCGCCAGGCACGGCCCAGTATACGTTCTGGTGGGCAGCAAACGGCCTGCTGGAAAGCCTGGCCCAGGGTTCCATCAGCTCCGACATCTGGCTCAAGCGTCTGCTGGGCCGCATCGACCTGCAGCTCAAGCGCCTGCAAAGCGGCTCCCGCTCCCTGGCTGAACGGGTCTTGCGCGACGTGCTGTTCTACCAGGCCACGAGCCCGACGCCAGCCGCCCGGAGTGCCGAGGTACGTTCCCTGTTCGACCTGAACCGTTACCTCCCTGCGCCCGAGAAGCGCGACACGGCCGAGCAGTTGCGTCTGAGGCCAATCCTGAAATCCCTGCGCGACGGGCTCGAGTCGGCCAAGGAGCACTGGCTCAGATTCTGCTCGGGCAAGGCCGACGCCCTACCTGGATTTCAACGCACCCTGAACGCCTTCCAGCAAGGCGCCCTCCAACTGGAACACCCCGGCCTGGGCAATCTGGCACGACAGCTGGACCTAGTGGCCCAGCGGCTTACCGGCCTCCCGGGACTGGACCAGAACGAAGGCCTGCAACTGGAATTGGCCACCACGCTGCTGTTCGCCCAGAATGCCCTGGACCACTTCGACAGCCTGGGACCGGAACTGGACGAACAGATCGACACCCAGAGCCGCAGGCTGGAAGCCAGTCTGAGTCCGGACAACGATCTGGCCACCCTGCCAACCATACCTCTGCTGGACGAATTCACCCGTCAGGCCCAGGAAAAGCTCCTCCTCGCCCAGGTCACCCAGGAAATCCAGGCCAACCTGCATCAGGTGGAAAACATCCTGGACACCTTCTTCCGCAACCGGTCCGAGCGGGCCGGGCTACAGTTGGTCCCCGGCCTCATGAACCAGGTGCTCGGCGCCTTGAACATGCTGCAACTGGAGACGCCGGCCGACCTGGTGCGCATGGCCATGGATCAGATGGCCATTCTCGCCGAACCCGAACGCGACATCGGCCAGGACGAGCTGGACTGGATAGCCGATGCGGTGTCCTCCCTGGGCTTGTATGTGGACGCCCTGCGCTATGGCAAGGATGACCAGGCCGCCTTGCGCAGCCTGCTGAGTGGCCCGGGCCAGGCACCTGAACAGGGTGACAGCCTGGAGGACGAGCTGCGCCGGCAACAGGATGCCATTTCAGCCAAGCTGGCCCGCTGGTCCAGCAGCCCCATCCCCGAACCGGAGCGCCCCGCCATTCTCCTGGAGCTCAAGCAACTGGCCCAAGATGCGGAACTGGTGGGCAACACCGCCCTGCAAGACCAGGTGGCTCAAGTCCTGGCCCGACTGTCCGTTCCCGAAGCGCCCCCCGCGTCGACGGCCGCCGAGCCGGGGTCCGCTGACATCTCCCCCCCCAAGCCCGCAACCGGGGACGATGCAGAACCCGTCGCCGAGAGCACCGAAGACGTGGATGGGGAGTTGCTGGACATCTACATCACAGAGGCCCATGAGGTTCTGGACAACATCACCGGCGGCCTGGCACGGCTGGAGGAAAACCCCGGCGACCAGGAAGCCTTCGTCGATATCCGCCGTGGCTACCACACCCTCAAGGGCAGCGGCCGCATGGTAGGGCTCACCGAACCGGCCGAAGTGGCCTGGGAAGTGGAACAAACACTGAACCACTGGCTGCGTGACCACACCCCCCCCTCGCCCGCGATCCTTCGGCTCATGGGAGACGCTGCCCAGGCCTTCCGTGGCTGGGTGGAAGCACTGGAAACCCAGGGCCATGCCCGGGTCGAGGCCGATGAGATCGTCGAATTGGCGCGCAGCCTGCGCGCCGAGGCGGAGCCCAAGCCCGCCCCGGAAACCTCCTTGTCGCCCTGTCCGGCAGACACACCCCCAGCCACGGATGCGCCGTCTTCCAAGGCAGGAGACGAGGATGCCCCCCAAGCACCGGATACACCGCACCCCGAATCCGAAGAGGCCCTCACCCGGGTAGGCGACCACACCCTGCCCACGCCCCTCTTCGAAATCTTCAGCGACGAAGCGGGCCAACGCCTGGGTGAACTGCAACACCACTGGGCCCAACTCCTGCGTTCTGCCACTCCGGAGGACTGGGAAGCCCTGTCCCGCAGCGCCCATACCCTGGCCGGGATCGCCCGGACCACCGGCTTCACGCCCCTGGCCGAGGCCGCCCACGACCTGGAAATCTGGGCTCGGGAATGGACCGATGCCGGGGCCCAGCCCGCGCAGGACCTGGATACCCTGGTCTCCCCCTGTATTCAAAGCCTGGAGCAACAATACCGGGACATCCTGGCCGGACAGTTCCCTTCTGCCAGCACGGCCCATGCCCGGGACCTGCCCCTCCCGCCCGACACGGAGCACATCCCGGAGCCCGACACCCAGGACACAAGTTCGCCCGGCGTCACCGAACCGGTCCAGTCCCTGCCGGACCTACCTCCCGCGAGTGACCAGGTGGCCGTGCAAGACGAGTTGGACCCGGCACTGGTCCCCATTTTCCTGGCCGAAGCCGACGAGCTGCTGCCCCGCATTGGCGAGAGCCTGCGTCAATGGCGCTCCCTGCCCGGCGACCCCGCCGCCCGACAGTCCCTCCAACGGGCCCTGCACACCCTGAAGGGCAGCGCGCGCATGGCCGGAGCCCTGGTGCTGGGGGAAGCCACCCACAGCATGGAATCCAGGGTGCTGGAACAGCTCGACGATTTGCCCAGTGCATCCGAACTGGAGGCACTGGAGCACGAATACGATCACCTGGCCGACCTGGTGGAGCACCTGCGCCCCAGCAAGCCCGCACCCGTTGCTCCCAGCGACCATCCTGCTGACCAGGCCCCTGCCGCCCGTTTGCCGTCCGCCCAGGAACCAGACACCCGGATGCGCCAGCCAATCAAGGCCCGCACCATGGCCCTGGATACGCTGATCAACGAGACCGGCGAAGTCAGTATTGCCCGGTCCCGCATCGAGACCCTGCTGACCGGATACAAACAAACGGCCGAGGAACTGACCGGGAACGTGGAGCGGATGCGCAATCAGTTACGGGAACTGGAAATCCAGGCCGAAACCCAGATGCGTGCCCACCTGGCCACTTCCCAGGACGACGAGCGCTTCGACCCGCTGGAATTCGACCGCTACACCCGGCTGCAGGAGCTCACCCGGCTCATGGCGGAGAGCGTCAACGACGTGGCCACCGCCCAGGAGAGCCTGCTGTCCAGTCTGGGGGAGGTGGAAACCAGCCTGGCTCACCAGGCCAAGATGACCCGCAGCCTTCAGCAGCACCTCATGCACATCCGCATGGTCCCCCTCAATTCCCAAGCCGAGCGACTGCATCGCATCGTCCGGCAGGCGGCCAAGGAAACCGGTCACAAGGCACGACTGCACATCGAGGGGGGCGAAACCGAACTGGACCGCTCGGTGCTCGAGAAGGTATTCGTGCCCCTGGAACACCTGCTGCGCAATGCCGTGGCCCATGGCATCGAGTCCCCCGAGGCCCGGACGGCTTCGGGCAAGCCGGACTATGGCGAGATTCGGCTTCAGGCCCTGGCCGAAGGCAACGAGATCACCCTAACCCTGGACGACGACGGGAGCGGCATCCCCCTGGACAAGGTCCGCCAGCGGGCCGAGGCCTTGGGCTGGCTCAAACCCGGCGAAGCAGCCGGGCCGGACAGGCTGGAAAGCTTCCTGTTCATGCCTGGGCTGTCCACCGCCGAGAATGTAACCCAGGTGGCCGGTCGGGGGATTGGCTTGGACGTGGTCAAGAACGAGATCGCCGGTGTCGGTGGCCGGGTACGTCTGGAATCCCGGCCCGGCCAGGGCACCCGTTTCATCATCCGCCTGCCCCTGACCCTGGCCCTGGCCCAGGTGGTCCTCATTCAGGCGGCTCAGCAGACTTACGCCCTGCCCGCCAGCATGGTGGCCCTGGTACGGGAAGTGCGCCAGACCGAGTGGGATGAACTCCAGGCTGCCGGGCACATCCCTTTCGACGGGCGGCCCTTCCCCCTGCGTAGCCTCAACCAGTTGACCGGACAACCCCTTGTCCCCCTGGAGGGCCGACACCACATCGTGCTGCTCCTCCGCTCCGGGGACGAAAGACTGGCTTTGAAGGTGGATGCCCTGCGCGGCAATGCCGAAATCGTGGTCAAGAACATGGGGCCCCAGCTTGCCCGCATCAATGGCATTGCAGGGGCTACCGTCCTGGGGGATGGCCGCGTGGCCCTCATCATCAACCCCTTCGGGTTGCTGGAACACATCCCCCAGGATACGCGAGCGCCCATCGCGCTCCCGCCCCTGCAGGACCGGGCACCCCTGGTCATGGTGGTGGACGACTCCCTGACCGTGCGCAAGATCACCAGCCGACTGCTCACCCGTGCCGGCTACCGTGTCGTGACCGCCAAGGACGGCAGCGAAGCCTTGGAGATGCTGGAGTCCGAGCTCCCCGCCATCATGCTGCTGGACATCGAAATGCCCCGCATGGACGGCTTTGAAGTGACCCGCCATATCCGCGCCAATGCCACCACCCGTTCGCTGCCCATCATCATGATTACCTCCCGCACCGCCGAAAAGCACCGGGATCATGCGTTCGAACTCGGTGTGGATACCTTCATGGGCAAGCCCTACCAGGACGAGGACCTGCTGGGCGAGATCGAGACCCTGATCCATAAGGCCTAGGTTTGCAGTTCACCACCTCGTCCATGGCCGCGAACGGTCATGGACGAGGACTTTGCCCCAGCCACCCCATTTCCCTCCTGCAGGCTTCCGACATGGCGCCAGGTTAATTCCATGACCTATTTATGGTTTTTTTGATGATCCTCAAGTATTCAAGACCGGATTTCTGGAACCATGGCTCTTGGATTCACCACCGAGGAGATGGACATGAAATCCGCCAGTTACCCGAACTTGAACATGGCCGCATTCACCCTGGCATTCCTGGCAGCTTGCGCCGGGCCACCCGAAAAGGCGGTTGCGCCGTCCAGCCAGGCCACCTCTTCCCCAGCAACCCTAGCTTCTGCCCCGGCCATGGCGAGCAGCCAGGAGGTCGCGCCCCCGCCTGCCACCAGGGCGGCCGAAGCGATACCCGCCAGGGCAGTCCCCACTTCTCAAGCGGCCCCTACGGTCACTCCAGCCGCGCCGGCCTTCAGCCCGACCGATCGCGCCGCCATCCAGGCCTACTATGGCACGCAGGCAGCGCCAGGACAGTCCGGGCGCTACAAGGCCGGCGACACCCTGGATTATGATGCCCGGCCCATGCCGACCCCCACAGCCCTGAAGGCACGGCTGGCGCATCCGCCGGAGCCGTATTCCGTTCTGGTCGTGGGCAGCGATCTCATTCTGCTGGATCGCGCCACACGCCGCATCGCCGATGTAGTACCCGACGCTGTGCGTTGAGGGTGAGTGAGGGCACGCCGGCCCGTGCCCCACCACTGCCCCTCCCAGGGCCCGACTGCGCCCGTCTATTCGAACTCCATGGCCCGAAACACCCGGCCCACGTTCAACCTGGCCAGTTCGTCCGCCGTATGCAGATGCAGGTAATCCGACTGGTCGATCCGGTAGGCATCGTCCAGGGAGCCACCCTGGTCCAGGACCTGGGCAATCTTCTGCCGGAGCTGGATCAGGTAGTCCCGGGTCCATTTGCGGACCGTGGCCATGTCGGTCGGGCCGCCGTGGCCTGGAATGACAGTCTCGGCGCCCAGGGCCTCGAATTTGTCCCAGACGCGTATCCAGCGGGCGGTGTCGGTATCCTCGAAAATGGGTGGCATGCGCACGTGAAAGGCCGTATCTCCAGCCAGCACCAGTTTCTTTTCGGGTAGGCAGACCATGGTATCGCCATGGTGGTGGGCATTGCCCAGGTGCAAAACCTGAATCGTGACCCCGCCCATGGACAGATCCAGAGTCTCGTCATAGACGATGTCGGGCCGGACCAGTTCGGTACGGTAGGCCTTGTCCCG
This sequence comes from Thiobacillus sp., assembly GCA_020724415.1. GTDB lineage: Bacteria > Pseudomonadota > Gammaproteobacteria > Burkholderiales > Thiobacillaceae > JADJCP01. The sequence goes on along the minus strand of DYHB01000080.1, from coordinate 1,520 downwards.
GGCCCGGGCGCGCATGGCCTCCAGGATGGTCGGCCCCTGCCTGGCCATGTAGTCGGCCGTGTGCCGGTGGGCGACGATCTTGGCGCCCTGGCTCTGCCAGTAGCCGGACCCCAGCATGGCGTGCCCCTGGCCGTTTTCCAGCACCACGTATTTCACCGGCTGGTCGGTCAGCTTGCGAATCTCGTCATGCAGGCTCTGGGCCAGCAGATAGTTGTCCCCGGCATTCACCACCACCACGCCTTCGGGGGTGAGGATGAAGGAGAGGTTGTTGTTGTGCCCGGAGTTATCGTAGGTTCCGGGGGCCGTGGCGCCAATGGCCGACCAGACGCCGGGGATCACCTCCTGGGGCAGGGCATACAGGAAGGAGCGGGGTGCCGCATCGGTGGCCACCACGGGCAGCCCGGCCCGTTTCCAGTTGAAGAAGCCATCCCGATAGTTCTTGACATCGGTGTAGCCCATTTTCATCAAGGCCTCGGCGGCCAGGGGGCTGCGCTGGCTGACGCCACAATAGACCACGATGGGGGTGCCCTTGTCCGGCACCAGGGTTTCGATCTGAAACTCCAGCCAGCCCCGGATCAGGTTGGTGAAGCGGGGGGCGTCGATGCGACCACCCAGCATGGCCAGCTCCTGGGGAGTGCGCACGTCGATCACCCGGGTGTCGGGTCGGCTCTTGAGCTGGGCCACCAGCCCTGCGGTATCCAGTTGTGGCACGGCGGCCATGCTGGCATCCAGCACTGCCTGGCCGTCCCGGGACAGGACGGGGGCCTCCGGTATGGGCAGCTGGATGGCTTCGGGATGGGGGATGCGGTCGTAGGTGGGTGCCGCTCCGGCCAAGGCACCGCCGGCCAGGACAGCCAGAAGCACCCCGGCCAGGACAGGTTGGAATCGGATACAGGTAGGTCGGGCCAGCATGGGGGTCCCCTGATGATGTCGTGGGGCCATACGCTACCCGACCCTGGCCAGGCGGAACAGATACGCATTTACCAGAGCGGCGACTTGCCGGTTGGCCGCCTGATGGCTGAGCTACCCGGCCACACTCCCGCCACGACCATGGACCTGCACCAAGGCCACGGTGCGGGCCTGCCGGGACCCGGGGTTCAATCCAGGTCCAGGTAACCCAGGATGCCCTTGGCGGCTTCCCGGCCTTCAAATACGGCGGTGACCACCAGATCGGAGCCGCGCACCATGTCGCCGCCGGCAAAAATCTTGGGATTGGCCGTCTGGAAGGTCTGGGCGTGCCCCTTGGCGATCACCCGCCCCCCCTGGTCAGTGGTGATGCCGAAGTCCGCGAACCAGGGCTGGGGATTCGGCCGGAAGCCGAAGGCGATGATGACCCGGTCACAGGGAATGATTTCTTCAGAACCTTCGATCACCACCGGGGTGCGGCGCCCCCGGGCGTCAGGCTCGCCCAACTGGGTGGTGACCAGCTTGATGCCTTCCACCTTGCCACCGCCATTGCCATCCCCGCCCACCACTTCCACCGGCTGGCGGTTCCACAGGAACTGGACGCCCTCTTCCTT
>DYHB01000219.1 GCA_020724415.1 Thiobacillus sp. | reverse complement strand
ACTGGTACCCGCCACGGTTCCGCCCCGCTACCTGGCGGTCACCCGGGCCATCGTCAAGAATCAGGGCATCGACCTGGTGACCGTGCCCTACGACCCGGCCAGCGGTCGGGTGCGGGTCGAGGATCTCTCGGCGTACGGCGCCGAGCCGGCGGCGGCACTGGTGATTCCCCAGCCCAACTTCTTCGGTGTCCTGGAGCCAGTGGACGTCCTGACCGACTGGGCTCACGAGCATGGCATGTTGGCCATCGCCCTGGTCAACCCCACCAGCCTGGCCATCCTGAAGGCCCCCGGCCAGTGGGGCGACGGGGCGCAGCCCGCAGGTGCCGATATCTGCGTTGGCGACGGCCAGCCCTTGGGCGCGCCCATGTCGTCCGGCGGCCCCTATTTCGGCTTCATGACCTGCAAGCAGGCCCTGGTGCGACAGATGCCTGGCCGTATCGTGGGTCGCACCGTGGATAGCGAGGGCAAGCCCGGCTTTGTCCTGACCTTGCAGGCTCGTGAACAGCATATCCGCCGTTCCAAGGCCACCTCCAACATCTGCACCAACCAGGGCTTGTTGATGACGGCGGCCTGTATCTATATGTCCCTGCTGGGGCAGGCGGGCCTGAAAAACGTGGCCCTGGCCGCCCATGCCAACACCCGGACGCTGCTGGACAAGCTTTGCGATGTGCCGGGCGTGGCGCGGGTGTTTGCCGGACCCGTGTTCCATGAGGCGGTCATCCGCGTCAATCTGCCTGTGGATGAAGTCCTGCGCGCCCTGCGTGCCCAGGGCATTCTGGGGGGCCATGCCCTGGGGCGGGATTACCCCGAATTGGCCGATTGCATCCTGATCTGCGCCACCGAGACCAAGACCGATGGCGACCTGGACCGATATGCGCAACAATTGGCGCGTATCCTCAGCCGGCGCCGCGAGGCGCCCCCCTGTGCCTACAAATCCTAACTGAACCAAGGAGACATCATGCATACCGTGACTTTTGGCGGCGAACCCATCAATGTCGGGGGCGATTTCCCCCGTGTCGGCGACGAGGCGCCCAGCTTCATGCTGGTGGACAAGGATCTCAAGGACGTGTCCCTGTCCCAGTTCTACGGCAAGCGCAAGGTGCTGAATATCGTACCCAGCCTGGATACGCCCGTCTGCCAGGCCTCGGCCCGTCATTTCAACAGCCTGGTGTCCAGCCTGCCCAATACCGTGGTGCTGGTGATCTCCGCCGACCTGCCTTTCGCCCAGGCCCGTTATTGCGGGGCCGAAGGTCTGGACAACGTCATCACCCTGTCCACCATGCGGGGGCGGGATTTCCACAAGCAATACGGCGTCATGATCATGGACCCGCCCCTGTCCGGCCTGCTGGCCCGCGCCATCGTCGTATTGGACGAGCGGGACAAGGTGATCCACACCGAGATGGTCAGCGCCATCGAGAAGGAACCCAACTACGACGCCGTCGCCGAGGCGTTGCTGGAGAAGTGACAGCGTGAAAAGGTGACAAAGTGACGGCCTGGCCAGTCACCTTGTCACCCAGCCTCGCTGTCGCCCCGTCACTCTGTCACTCTGTCACTCTGTCACTCTGTCTCTCTGCCACTCTGTCACTCTGT
>DYHB01000218.1 GCA_020724415.1 Thiobacillus sp. | reverse complement strand
TGAGCCCCTGGGCTGGAAGACCCCGGAACGCGTCGCCGTCGGGTTCATGGGCGACCTGTTCCATCCCCGGGTGCCCCGCGAGTTCATCTTTCAGGCGCTCGACATCGCCGTGCAGGCCCACTTGGAGTGGGGTCACCTGTTCCTGTTCCTGACCAAGCGTGTTCGTCGGATGCGCCACCTGGTGACGGCCTACGTCGAGGGCGGCCACGTCTGCAGTGCTGGCCCATTCTGCCGGGAGCAGCACGGCGGCCAGGGGTGCCCACTCCCCGAGGGTCTGTTGTTCGGGTGCAGCGTGGAGAGCCAGGAGTACGCCTGGCGCATCGGCGAGCTGCTGCAGGTTCCCGGTGCACGATGGCTCAGCCTGGAACCGTTGCTGGGCCCGCTGTTCCTTGACCGGTGGTTTGGGTTGCAGCCCGGTAACCACTGGCGCGAGTGCCTGTGTGCTGAAATCGACCCGGAAGATCGGCCCTGCCTTGTTTGCGACGGTCGGCGTTGGTATGGCGAAAAGTCAGGGCTACGTTTTGTCGCCGTCGGCTGCGAGAGTGGCCCGGGCGCCAGGGACATGAACGAAGACGATGTACGCCGGATTCGTGACCTGGTGGTTACAGCCGGTGTGCCCTTCTACTACAAGCAGCAGCGGGAGAACGGTCGCGTGGTCCACCTGCCCGAGTTGGACGGCCAGCGGTGGGACCAGTTGCCGCCCCTGGGGGTGCCGACATGCGCGGGCTGACTTTGTACCAGTCCCACGCCACCCTGGTGGCCCTGGCGGACCGGCGCCGGTACCCGAACCAGGGTGGGCTCTATAAGTGCATCGAGACCCGCCCCCGGAACATCAACTACCGCGGCCCCATCGCCATCCATGCAGCCAAGACGTTTCCACCGTGGGCTGTGGCCGCGGCGCTCGGTAGCGAGTGGATCCGGGCAGCCCTGGTTGCCGCGGGATACCTCAAGCTGGCCGACTTGCCCCTTGGCGTCATAGTCGCTGTGGCGGAGTTGGTGGACACTGAGCGGATCCATGAGCACAACGCCCCTCTCGAGCCAGAGCGGTCTTACGGGGACTATACCCCCGGCAGATGGGCGTGGCACCTGGACGACATCCGGGCCCTGCCGGAGCCAATTCCCTGCCGGGGTGCCCAGGGGCTGTGGCCGGTACCGCAGCACGCGATGGCAAGGTTGGCGGAGATGGGGGTGGCGGTGTGAACGATATGGTGGAGTACACCCAAGAGGAACGCGAGGCTCTGCAGTACCACAAGGCGGCGAATCACCGGGCAGGCACGTCGGAGTGCCGTTGCTTCGACCACTTGCCTAAGAATGTCAAAGCGTGGATCATCCACAGCCCCGAGTTGTCAGACTTGTACCTCCGGGACCCGGTTGACGTGGTCGATACGCTGGAGTGCGACGCTGAAATCGAGGTGCCCGTAGAGCGGGTCGAAGCGATGCAACCAGGTGATGCCTTTGACGCAAACGGCGACTGGAGCGTCGCTTGCGAAATGGTTAATCGCGCTTGGCTGGACAGCCTGCCTGAGTTTGAAGGGTTGTGACCCCATGAACTGGCCGGTCATCATCGCCGGCGCCCTGGGCCTCATCACAGGCGCCGC
>DYHB01000217.1 GCA_020724415.1 Thiobacillus sp. | reverse complement strand
ACCACGCCATCCAGGCGGGCATGGACATGGGCATCGTCAACGCCGGCCAGTTGGGTGTCTACGACGAGATCCCCGCCGACCTGCGGGAGCGGGTGGAGGACGTGGTCCTGAACCGCCGCCCCGACGCCGCCGACCGACTGGTGAGCTTTGCCGAAACGGTCAAGGGCCAGGCCAGGGAACAGGTGGAGGATCTGTCCTGGCGGGACGAACCCGTCGAGCAACGCCTGGCCCACGCCCTGGTCAAGGGGCTGACCCAATACATCACCGAGGATACCGAGGAAGCCCGCCTGGCCCTGGGGCATCCCATCAAGGTGATCGAAGGCCCACTGATGGATGGCATGAACGTGGTGGGCGACCTGTTCGGCGCCGGCAAGATGTTCCTGCCCCAGGTGGTGAAGTCGGCCCGGGTGATGAAGCAGGCCGTGGCCCACCTGATCCCGTTCATCGAGGCCCAGAAGGCCGAGGACGCCGCCGCCGGCATCGGCGCCCAGGCCAAGGGACGCATTCTGCTGGCCACGGTCAAGGGCGACGTCCATGACATCGGCAAGAACATCGTCGGCGTGGTCCTGGGTTGCAACAACTACGAGATCGTGGACCTGGGGGTCATGGTCCCCGCCGACAAGATCCTGAACACCGCCCGGGACATGGGCGCCGACATCATCGGCCTGTCCGGCCTGATCACGCCTTCCCTGGAAGAGATGTCCAATATCGCCAGGGAGATGCAACGCCAGGGGTTCACGGTGCCTCTGCTCATCGGCGGCGCCACCACCAGCCTGGCCCACACGGCCGTGAAGATCGACCCGCACTACGCCGGTCCGGTGGTCTACGTGAAGGATGCCTCCCGGGCCGTGGGGGTCTGCTCCAGCCTGCTCTCCCTGGACCAGCGGAATGACTACGTCCGGCAGTTGAAGGCGGACTATGCCGCCGCCCGGGACCGCCACCTGGCCCAGAAGGGCGAAAGCAAGCGGGTCAGTCTGGCCCAGGCCCGGGCCAATGCCTTCAAGACCGATTGGTCGAGCTACCAGCCGCCGGTACCGCGCCGCTTGGGCGTGCAGGTCTTCACCGAATACGACCTGGGCGAATTGGCCAACTACATCGACTGGACCCCCTTCTTCCAGGCCTGGGAGCTGCACGGTCGCTACCCGAAGATTCTCGAAGATGCCGTGGTGGGCGAGGAAGCGCGCAAGCTCCATGCCGACGCCCTGGCCATGCTGGACAAGATCATCGCCGGAAAATGGGTTGAAGCGCGTGCCGTGATCGGCCTGTTCCCCGCCAATTCGACGGGGGACGACGACATCGAGATCCACGCCCCGGCCGGGGAGACCGGCGCCCCCGGGCCGGTCCGGATGACCTGGCACAACCTGCGCCAGCAGATGGCCAGACCCCCCGGCCAGCCCAACTGGTGCCTGGCCGATTTCATCGCCCCCCGGGCCAGCGGTGTCCAGGATTACATCGGGGCCTTCGTGGTCACGGCCGGCATCCGGGAAGACGAGAAGGTCAAGGAGTTCGAGGCCGGTCATGACGATTACTCGGCCATCCTGTTCAAGGCCCTGTGCGACCGCCTGGCCGAAGCCTTCGCCGAGCGCATGCACCAGCGCGTGCGCACGGA
>DYHB01000216.1 GCA_020724415.1 Thiobacillus sp. | reverse complement strand
TTTGCATCGGCCCCTGTAGGGCCGGCTTCAGCCGGCCGCTTTTCTCGGCCGACCGCCGCTGCCACAAACACCTGGCCGGCTGAACCCGGCCCCACAACACCCCGGCCGGCCAAACCCCGCCCCTCAACGGCATGGTGCCTACTCATCAATCCCCACAGCGACAAGGCCATGGGCGACCGCGAGTAATTCACATGCCTATACTCTCAGTGTTTTTCGGCATCATCGTGCGCATGTGGCATGACGATCACCCACCACCCCACATTCATGTGGAATATCAAGGATTCGAGGCCTTTGTCGAAATCCGAACGGGTGAGATCAGCGAAGGGCGACTGCCAAAGAAAGCCGCGGCTATTGTCAAAGAATGGTGTCTGCGCCATCAGGAAGAACTAATGGCCAACTGGGCACGAGCTCAAAGACTGGAGCCGCTAGAGCGCATACCAGGAGCAGATCAGGATGATTAAGTTATTAGCGGCACGCTATCTGAATGACTATCAAGTGAAGCTAGGGTTTTCTGACGGCCGAGAAGCTGTTTTTGACGGAAAAACATTACTGAACCGCGATGGCTCATTGGTTGAGGCACTGCGAAATGAAGACTATTTCAAGCGCTTTTTCATCGATGCGGGCGCCCTGTGCTGGCCAAACGGGCTAGAACTCTCGCCAGCCCGCCTGTACCAGGTATCCAAAATTTCGGAACCGGCATGAACATCGTCCCTATCCTCATCGAAGGACTCAACACACACCAATACCGGGTCGACCACACCGCGGGCCAACGAGCCCATGGCTGGAAACCCCGGCGGGCTGAACCCCGCCCCACAGCCTCGGCCGCCCACCTTCACTTTGCATCGGCCCCTGTAGGGCCGGCTTCAGCCGGCCGCTTTACCCAGCCAACTGCCGCTGCCACAAACAGATGGCCGGCCAAACCCGGCCCCATAACAACACCCCGGCGGGCTGAACCCCGCCCCACAACACCCCGGCCGCCCTCAGCCAGCCGCTTTCCCCGGCCGATAGCCCCCTTGTTATAGAAGGTCGACATGACAATAAAAGTTGCTCAGGCGCGGTACTTGGATGGCTATCGGATCTGGCTGCGCTTCAACACAGGAGAAGAGGGCATCGTAGATTTAACCGATGTTCTGGACCGATACCCCGTGGCCAAGCCACTCAAAGACAAAGCCCTATTCGCCAATTTTTATCTGGATGGATGGCCCACCCTGGCCTGGTCCTGCGGCTTCGATTACTCCCCGGAATCACTCTATGAGCGGGCCACGGGAAAGCAAATCCACTGGTACGCCCCAAAACCGGCGCAAACGCCATGAGCCTCTCACCCCACAACGCCACCCCTGTAGGGCGGGCTTCAGCCCGCCGCTTTTCGGCATGACCACGCAACCCCGGCCGGCTGAACCCGGCCCCACAACGGCATGGCCGGCTGAACCCGGCCCCACAACAACATGGCGGGCTAAACCCCGCCCCACAGCCCCCAGCCCAACCCCATCACTCTGGACCGGCCCCTGTAGGGCGGGCTTCAGCCCGCCGCTTTTCGGCATGACCAGGCAACTCCGGCCGGCTAAACCCCGCTCCACAACGGCATGGCCGGCTGAACCCGGCCCCACAACGGCATGGCCGGCTGAACC
>DYHB01000215.1 GCA_020724415.1 Thiobacillus sp. | reverse complement strand
GCGGTACAGGGCGTTCATGATCTTGCCGCCTTCCCGGGCCTTGACGAAGTAGGTACCGATGATGGATGCGACAATGGAGACGCCGCCCAGGACCAGGGGATAGATCACGGCCTGGACCGCATCCGCGCCGGCCACCATCAGGCCGCCCAGAAGCATGGTCGCGATGATAGTCACGGCATAGGTCTCGAACAGGTCGGCAGCCATGCCGGCACAGTCGCCCACGTTGTCACCCACGTTGTCGGCGATCACGGCCGGGTTGCGCGGATCATCCTCGGGGATGCCTGCTTCCACCTTGCCCACCAGGTCGGCGCCCACGTCGGCGCCCTTGGTGAAGATGCCGCCACCGAGTCGGGCGAAAATGGAGATCAGGGAGCCGCCAAAGCCCAGGCCCACCAGGGCATGGATGGCGTCATCGCTGGAGGCGCCCATGGCGGTGAGCACGGCGTAGTAGCCGGCCACGCCGAGTAGACCCAGGCCCACCACCAGCAGGCCGGTAATGGCACCGCCCTTGAAGGCGACGTTGAGGGCCGCATTCAGGCCCTGATGAGCCGCTTCCGCCGTGCGGATGTTGGCGCGCACGGAGACGTTCATGCCGATAAAACCGGCAGCCCCCGACAGGATGGCACCCAGGGCGAAGCCGATGGCCGTCGCCATGTCCAGGAACAATGCCAGGAGGACGAACAGGACCACGCCAACCACGCTAATGGTCATGTATTGACGCTTCAAGTAGGCTTGGGCGCCTTCCTGAACGGCTGCGGCAATCGCTCGCATGCGTTCATTGCCCGTGGGCAGGCCCACGATCCACTTGATGGACACCACCCCGTATATCAGGGCCAGTATTGCCGCCACCAGGGCGAACATCAAACCTTCACTCATTGCTGCGCTCTCCTACGTAAAGTGCCATCAAGGACCGTCTTGCGGACAGCCTTCTCCTCACTGCAAACATAATTCAGGCCTCTGACAGGCCTGTTGATCACCACCCTGCAAGTCTAAAAAAATCGGCGTTCAATATTCCCGGCCATGGGCCAGGCCGCCTTCGAACCGGGTCCCGGGCTGGAAACCGAAGATCTCGTCCAGGCTCAATTCGATGATGAGGCGGTCCACGGCGCCCTGGCCGTGTTCCTTCATCACCTCGGACAGGATCAGCTTGGCCGAGTTGGAGTTGTAGAAGCCTCCGAAGTCGGCCTGTACCTTGAGCAGTTGTCGTGCGCGATCCAGGGTCATGGTAGCCACGTTAAAAAAGGCGCGGGGTTTTCACCAGCCGCGCCCTTGATTTACATCAAAGCTTGAACTCGGGCAGCTTCTTGGCCACCGTCGCGTTCTTCATGGTGACGTATACCGGCAGGCCGTTCTCGTACTTGGGATAATCCTCGCCCTGGATCAGGCCGGTCAGGTAATTGCGGCACTTGTCGGTGATGCCAAAACCGTCCTTGCTGATGAAGTCGCGCGGCATGAACTTCTCCACGTTGGCCACATCCTTCAACTCGGCATAGCCCAGCTTGTATTTGTAGGGGACATCCGAGGTACGCACGATGGTGGGCATCACGGAGTTGTGGCCCTTGACCGCCAGCTCCACGGCCTTCCTGCCCAGCTCGTAGGCCTGCTTCACGTCGGTCTTGGAGGCGATGTGGCGGGCGGC
>DYHB01000214.1 GCA_020724415.1 Thiobacillus sp. | reverse complement strand
TGAAGGTGGGCGGCCGACAGACCGTCACCATGCTCGCTGACCGGGGGGTCCAGCCGGGTCGCTACCCGGTTACGCTAGACGCCGAAAATGGGCGCTTACTGGCGCAGGTCTCCCTGCCCAAGCGCGAGAGTGGGGTGTCTGGATGATGCAGCAGGCAACTTTTTTCGGGCAGTCCGAGCCGCAGCAACCGCCGCCGGCGGGGCGGATCAGGCTGGTGGTGTACGGCTCACCCTACGCGCAGCCCCGCCAGCAACACCGGATCGTAAAAACCAAAGACGGCCGGGAGTTCGTGGCTAATTACACCAGCCGCAAGGATCCGGTTCAGCAGTTCAAGGCCGATATCAAACGGGCGGCGGAAGAGCATGGCCTGCCACCCGTCTTGTTGGAGGGGCCCGTCGTTCTGGAGTGCCGATTCTACCTCCCCAGGCCAAATCGTCTCATGCGGAAGAAGGACCCCGAAGGGGTGGTGTGGCACACCTCGGTTCCCGACCTGGACAACCTTTACAAGGCGGTCAAGGACAGTCTGAAAGGCGTCGTCTGGCGGGATGACAGCCAGGTGGTCGGGTACGGACCCAACCATGGCAAGTGGTACCACGAGAAGAGTGGCCGGCCACGGACGGAGATAGCGATCTGGGAGGTGTAGTCGCGGTATGCCAAAGCGCCAGCAATATAAGGGCACGGCCGCCTACTACGAGAACAAGCTGACCCGGGTCATGGAACGGTTCGGGGTGGCCGACAAGGACTGGAATTTCGGCCGCGACCGCTTTGAGTGCTGGGTACAGTTTCGCTACAAGGGCGAGCTTTACCGGTTTGACCACAGCCTGGAGAAGGCCGCCGCGAATGGCGCCGACGTGAAGGACGGGCGGGAAGTGTTCGCTCAGCTCGTCTTGGCCATGGAGGATCTGGTACGTATCGTCGAGAGGGGTATTTATGATCTGCAGACCTGGGTGGCGGGGATGAAGTTTCTGCCGGCGCCGTCGCTCGTACCGGAGAGTTTGCGGGCCCTGGGCTTTACCGAGGTTCCGGGAAGTGTTGAGGAGATCAGGGCGCGGTACCGGACGCTGGCCAAACAACTCCACCCGGACGCCGGCGGCAGCCACGCAGACTTCCAGGCACTGCGGGAGAACGCCGAGCGGGGCATCAAGTTCCTGGAGGCCAGGAAGGGGGCTACATCGTGAGGTACTTGCCCGAGCACGAGGTGCAGCAGGCCGTTGATCGGGTGCTGCAGGGGCACGGAATCTTCGCCAACTTCGGGGCTGAGGTGGTCGAGGTGTTGCAGCCCCACGTGGTCGACCCACAAGGCGTGGTGGTGCCCGCGGATCGCTATAACGCCATGATCACCATGATCATCGGCAAACCCGACTGGAAATGCGTCAACTGCGGTTACTATGCCAGCGGCAGCGGGAACTGGGCTTGCAGAAACTGTGGGAAGTGGCACTACTGGACGGGTGTGAGTTGGTCCGAATGGCCTACCGACACAGAACACGCCCGGCGCTGGCTGGAGAAGGCGACGAAGGACGCGGAGGCGCGGATCGCCGGATTCGTCGCCGTCCTTGTCGCCAAAGCCGATGCAAGGGAGGGGGGCGCAACCGCGTGACCCCCACCTACCGTTACCGGCTCGAACGTCTGGTGTCAGGCGA
>DYHB01000213.1 GCA_020724415.1 Thiobacillus sp. | reverse complement strand
GGATCGCCCCGTCGCCGGAGTAGAGGGCATTGCTGACATCGGCAGACTGCTCGTGAGCGCCAGTGATGAGCACATGAGCGCAGCCCAGGTCCAGCAGACGTTCGGCGCATACATCCAGATCCCGTTCCTCATCGTCTTCATCCAGTTCATCCATGGCCAGGCGGCGTGCCTCCAGGCTGTTGGGCGTCAACAAGGCGACCTGAGGCAGCAGCAGGTCCTTGAGCGCATAGACCAGATCCTCGTTGGCCAATTCATCCCCCCGTCCCGAGGCCAGGACCGGGTCCAGAACCAAAGGCACGCCCGGGTAATCCGAGACCACCTCGGCGATAGCGCTCACCACCTCCACGCTGCCCACCATGCCGATCTTGATGGCTGCCACGGGCATGTCTTCCAACACCGCCCGGGCCTGGTCCGCCACCCAGGTCGGATCCAGCACCAGGAAATCCTCGACGCCCAAGGTATCCTGGACCGTCACGCAGGTCACCACGGACAAGGGGTGACAGCCCAGACTGGCCAGGGTCAGTATGTCGGCCTGGAGTCCGGCACCGCTGGTGGGGTCGGTCCCGGCAAACACCAGAACGGCGGGGAAGTCATTGGGCATGGGGAAAAGCCTTTGCTCAGGCTGGGTATTGATGCAAAATCAATTATCCCATAAGTACTAACCCCGCTGACGTCGCGTATGGAGTACCAAACTTGGATATGCATCCTGTGTGGTTTTGTCTACGACGAGCTCCAGGGCTTGCCGGATGAAGGCATTGCCCCGGGCACGCGTTGGGCCGACGTTCCTGAGGAGTGGGCCTGCCCGGACTGCGGCGCCCGGAAGGATGCTTTCCAGATGACCCCGATCTGATTCAAGCCTGTCAGGACAGCCAGGAGGATGGAGATGAGAGGATTTTGGTGTTTGTTTGGACTGGCGGCGCTGGCCGCCATGCCTGTTCGAGCTGCCGATCTGGTGATGAATGTGACCCTGGATTACGACCAGGAGCGCGATCATTTGGCCGTCAAAACGGTGTTCAACGATCTGGCCGCTTACCTGGGTGGCGCCATCAAGTCACCCGTGCGTCTGGTCATGACCCAGAACGCCGAGCGAGTAGGTGAGCGCATTCGCACCCAGAGTTACGACCTGCTCATGGCGCCCTCCCAACTCATCGGCCTGTCCATGCGCAATGGCTATCAACCGGTCGCCCGCAGCATCCAGGACAGTCAACTGGTACTGGTATCCCGTCCTGGTTCCGGCATCAAGACCTTCGAGCAGGCCAAAGGGCGCAGCTTGGTGATGCCTCATCAGGAATCCCTGGTGAGTTATCTCCTGAAGGGCGAGTTGAATGCTCTGGGCCTGTCGCCCAAAACCTATTTCGGGCGCATCACCCATGTCAACAAGTACGAGGCGGCCCTCTATGCCATGGAGATCGGTCAGGCCGACATCGTTGCCCTCAAGGATACCGGTGCAGACGAATGGATTCGGAAAAATGCAGGAGCCTCCCGGATCAAGGCTTTCGCCAAGGTCCCCGTGACCGGGGTGGCGGTGAAGGCAAAACTGGATGCCGGGGTACGCGACCGCATCCGGCGCGCTTTCACCAACCTGGACCCTGGCCTGGAAACCCGTCTCAAGCGGGTGGGTTTCAGCGATCTCGAACCGGC
>DYHB01000079.1 GCA_020724415.1 Thiobacillus sp. | reverse complement strand
CCGCCTGGCCACCCAACTGTTCGGTGATCGCATGCTGATCGCCAACGCCACGGGCTGCTCCTCCATCTACGGCGGCAACCTGCCCACCACGCCCTACACGGTGAATGCCGAGGGCCGGGGGCCGGCCTGGTCCAATTCCCTGTTCGAGGACAACGCCGAGTTCGGTCTGGGCATGCGTCTGGCGGCAGATAAATTGATGGAGCACGCCAAGTCCCTGGTGCGGGAGATGGCGGGCGAGATCGGCAGCGAGCTGGCCCAGGCACTGATCCAGGCCGATCAGCGTGAAGAAGCGGGACTGCGCCAACAGCGCGCACGGGTCGCCACCCTATGCGACCGGCTCCAGAACTCCAGTCACCCCCGGGCCGCCGAACTGGCCAGCGTGGCCGAATGGCTCATCCGGCGCTCGGTCTGGATCATCGGCGGCGACGGCTGGGCCTACGACATCGGCTACGGCGGCCTGGACCATGTGCTGGCCATGCATGAGGACGTGAACGTCCTGGTCCTGGATACCGAGGTCTACTCCAACACCGGCGGCCAGACCTCCAAGGCCACCCCCCTGGGTGCGGTGGCCAAGTTCTCCGCCGGCGGCAAGGCCACGGTAAAGAAGGACCTGGCCCGCCTGGCCAGCGACTACGGTCACGTCTACGTGGCCACCGTGGCCTACGGCGCCAAGGACACCCAGACCCTGCGGGTGTTCCAGGAGGCCGAAGCCTATCCCGGCCCGTCCCTCATCGTCGCCTACAGCCCCTGCATCGCCCACGGTGTGGACATGCAATACAACCTGCGCCAGCAGGATCTGGCCGTGAAGTCCGGCCACTGGCCCCTGTTCCGCTATGACCCTCGGGTCGAGGCCGAGGGCGGCAATCCGTTCAAGCTGGATTGCGCCGCCCCCAGCCGGCCGATCCGCGAGTTCATGCAAAGCGAAACCCGTTTCGCCATGCTGGCGCGCAGCCATCCCGAGGCGGCCGAGGGTTTCCTGGACCAGGCCCAGCGGGAGGCCGAGCACCGGTTCGCCGCATACCAGGCCCAGGCCCTGGCCCATGCCCCCAAGCCCAAGGAGGAAGCGTGAGATGATCGATCTGTCCACCGAGTTCGTCGGACTCAAGCTCAAGAACCCCCTGGTGCCTTCGGCCTCGCCACTGACAAAGCATCTGGACAACGCCCTCCGGCTGGAGGACGCCGGCGCCGCCGCCCTGGTCATGTATTCCCTGTTCGAAGAGGAATTGCAGGCCGAAGAGGCCATGGCGGAACGCTTCCTGATGCATGCCGGATTGGGTCACGCGGAAGCGGACGGCTTCCTGCCCGACCACGGTCCTTTCCAGACCGGCCTGGAGCGCTATCTGGAACAGTTGCAGACCCTCAAGACCCGATTGGAAATTCCCGTCATCGCCAGCCTGAACGGCGTCAGTCGCTCCGGCTGGGTGGAACTGGGCCAGGCGATGGAGCAGGCCGGAGCCGATGCCCTGGAACTGAACGTCTACCACGTGGCGGCGGATGTCAGCCATTCCGGGGACGCCGTGGAGGCCCGCTACCTGGACTTGCTGTTCGAGCTGCGCCAGGTGGTGAAGCTGCCCATCGTCATGAAGCTGTCGCCCTATTTCTCGTCCTTGCCCCATTTCGTGCGCCAACTGGAACAGGCCGGCGCCCAGGGGGTGACCCTGTTCAACCGTTTCGTCCAGCCGGACATCGACCTGGAGACCTTGACGGTATCCCATGCCCTGCAGCTTTCCGGGCCGGACGAGGCCCTGCTGCGGGTGCGCTGGCTGTCCATCCTGTTCGGTCGGGTGAAACTCGACCTGGCGGCATCGGGCGGCGTGCACGGCCATGAGGATGCCCTGAAGATGCTCCTGGCGGGGGCCGGCGTGGTGCAATTGGCCAGTGCCCTGCTGCAACATGGGCCGGAGAAGCTCACCGCCGTGCTGGAAGGTCTGACTGCCTGGCTGACGGCCCGGGACTATGCGTCGGTGCGCCAACTGGTGGGCAGCATGAGCCAGAAGCACCTGCGCGACCCAGCCGCCATGGAACGGGCCGACTACGTGCACATGATCAACCGCTACGAACCACCCAGGGGGGTGTGGCGCTGACCGGTCAGGCGCAGTCGGCGCGGATGCCGTGGAACCCGGACACGGGCCGGCAGGGCACGCGATGGCCAGTCCAGTCCGGCGGGGTGCGGCTCACAGGCTGCCCAGCTCGACCCGGTTGCGGCCGTTTTCCTTGCCTCGCATCAGGGCTTCATCCGAAGCGGCGATGGAATCCTCCACCGGCTTGCGCGGGTGCATTTCCACCAGGCCGAAGGTGGCCGTCACCCGCACCGTTTTGCCATCCAGAGCCCGAATGGGCAGCAGCTCCAGTCCTGTCCGTATCCGCTCGATCACCTGGCGGGCGTCCTCCAGGGGCGTGCTGGGCAGACAGATCAGGAATTCCTCCCCGCCGTAGCGGAAGATGGAGTCGTACTTGCGCAGGATGTTCTGGGCGAACTTGATCCCCTGGCGCAGCACGGCATCTCCCGCCTGGTGTCCGCACTCGTCGTTGATCTGCTTGAAATGATCGAAATCCATCATGCACAGACAGCAGGGGCGCTGGATGCGGTGACTCCGCTCCTGCTCGCTCTGCAGGCGGTTGATCATGCCGCGCCGGGTGAAACAGCCGGTGAGGGGGTCCGTGGAAAGCAGTTCGCCGATGATCTCCAGTTGCAGGTGGCGCAGCTTGGTATTCAGCTTCAGGGCCAGGTCCAGGCTGGCCTCGTAGTCGGCTGGCTGAAGCGCCTTGCCGGCGGCCCTGCCTGATGCCACGGTCCGGGCCGCTTCATGCATCTGTTCCAGTACGGGACCTATGGCCTGGAAGTCGGGGTATTCCTGCAAGGGATGGGGCTCCTCGCTGTAATACCATCGGCCAAAGGCCGTGTGTCGATGGGCGTCCGGGTCCAGGCTGCCGGCAGGGACATCCGTGCCGCACAGCAGTGCCAGGTTCAGTTTCTTGAACCAGCCCAGGTGAGCGGCAATCATCACCTCCAGTTCCTGGGTCAATTGCTGTATCTCGTCCCGCTCCAAGGGCAGCGGCATCAGAACACTCCCGTCATCAAATGGTTCTCGTCCATAGGCATGGGCCAGTCAGGCATGGGCCTATATCGGCGCAGGTCCGCACAACTTTAGGGTCATCCCCGGCCCCGGGTGCCAGTCCCGGTTATCCGGGGCGGTGCAAGTGTATCCGGGTGTTCGGGGCGCCCATACGGTGCTACAGCAAGGGCTTCAGGGGCAGCATCTGCCATGCTGCGGCCTTGGCCCGCTTGGCCGCCGGAGCGTGGCGGTCGGGTTCGTCCCGGGCGTTCCAGCTGTTGCCCGGCGCCATGTCCGCCTCGATGGCGGCGGCCACTTCGGCGGCCAGGACGGGATTGTCCATCACCACGCCCACCTCGGTGTTCAGGTTCTCGGAACGCGGGTCCAGGTTGTAGGTGCCGATGTAGACGGTGCGTCCATCCACCACCATGCTCTTGGCATGGAGTGCGAATACGGGCGGCTCTGCCGTGGCCACGGGACGCGCCATCAAGGTCTGGCGATTCTCCGGGTCGGGCCGGTACTCGAAGATTTCCAGGCCCATCCGCAGCAGTTTCATGCGCTGGTTGCGATAGCCGCTGAATGCCTGCAGGTTGTCCGTGGCGGCCAGGGAATTGGTGTTGATGCGTACCCGCACCCCTCGTGCCAGGGCCTGCTTGAACAACTTGACGGCCTCATCCGACAGCACCAGGTAGGGTGTCTGGATGACGATGGACTGGCGCGCCCCGGCCACCAGCCTGGCCAGGGCGCGGGGCGTGGCACCGCCGCCGCCCAGGCTGATACGCCGGTCGTTCTTGCCCGGCTGGTCGGAAATGAACGCCACCCGGCCCCAGCTCATGCGCCGGACAATCCCGGGAAAAGCCTGGGGTGCAGAGTTGATCGAGGTGCGTACCGACGGCGCAAAGTTGGCCGGGTCCCGGGCATAGTCATGGAGTTCCCCATACACCTGTCGGATGGCTTCGTCGTCCACACCCACGCTCTTCTTCAGCAGGCCGAAACCGTCGAAACGGTTCTCCACGGCCACGCTCAGGGGATGGTTCCAGAAGCGTTCGAAGTTGGCCTGCATGCGGCCCACCGCCTCGCCCAGGAGCAAGACATCCCGGTCCCGGAAGTTGTAGGCATGGTCGTAATCGAAATACTCGTCCGCCATGTTGCGCCCGCCCGTGATGCCCACCTTGCCGTCCACGATGAAGGTCTTGTCATGCATGCGCTGGTTGACGCCGCGGAAATCCGTCGCCACGTTGAGCACCCGCTTGACCAGGGGCGTGCCCACGGAGTGCTTGGGGTTGTAGACCCGGATATCGATGCGTGGATGGCGGGCCAGGGCCAGCAGGGACTTGTCCGGCGCGTCGATGAGCAGGTCGTCCACGATCACCCGCACCCGCACGCCCCGCTCGGCTGCCCGGAGCAGGGCCTCGCTGGCCAGGATGCCGATGTTGTCCGTGCTCCAGATGAAATACTGCACCTCGATGGAGCGTTGGGCCCGATCCGCCAGCCAGGCCCGGGCGATGAGTGCCTCCTCGCCCCGGTCCAGGACATGGGCGCCGGTCTGGCCCGGATGGGCTGCGATCAGTTCATCCACCAACGCCAGGCCCGGGGCCGGTTCGGCCAAGGCAAGCCCGGACTGGCAGGCCAGGATCAGGCATGCCAGGGCCGTCGACCACAATCGCAGGAGGCTTCGGATCCGTCTCAAAAGGCGCATGGTCATTCCGTCACCCGTGCCATGACCGGGTATAGCGCATCGAACACCTGGCCCCGGTTCAAGCCCTCGATCAGGGCAAGCAGGCCGGCACTGCCCACCCGGCTGAGCCACGGTCTCACCTCATGGCCAGCCGCCGCATAGACCGGCCGTACTTCTGGAGCCCCTGTGGCACGCCGTTGGGCATTCTGGGTTACGCCATAGCGGCGGACGGCGTCCATCCAAAGCCGCGAGGAGGCAAAGCCCATCAGCTCGTCCCGGCCGGGGCGGGGAATATCCTGGGCAACCAGGAATTGCCAATGGGCTTCGGAGTGTTCCGGCGCCTCGCTGACCGAAACCGCCAGGCCCTCGTCGAACCAAGTGGGCAGGCGCCACCAGGCACTGAAGTTCAGGCGTGTGCGCAATTCCGCGTGGGACCACTCGTGAGCAAGAAAATGCCAGTTGAAGCCCCGGGGTGACAGCAGGATGCGGTCACCATACACCTTTGCCCTGGATCCCATGCCACCAAACGCTTCATAGCATCCCTCGGTTCTGCAGGCATGGACCACGGGGCGCGACACCACGTTCCCGTAGGCCGCGCGAATGGCCGCTTCGGCCCGAAGCATGGCGGCGCGCAGATCCGCCACGGCTTGGGCATCCGCACCGGTTTCGATGTAGACACCCTCTGCCACCCCATCCATGCCAAAGCGCTCAGGCGCCAGAAGCTTGATACCAAGGAGGTTGCCGCAGCCCCCCAGGGAAACGGTCAGCAACACCAGGGCGGCCATCTTCGAATACTTCATGAACATCGAACCTCGGGGCAAAGCCGCGCCGTGCCGGACGATGCCAGGGGAAGAACCCGGCGTGGGCAGTCCCGCCCGCATCATGGTCTCACTCATGGCTTCACCCATGGGGATAGACCGACACTTCAATCAGGTTGCCATCCGGATCGCGGAAATACACCGAGGTGATCGGGCCCAAAGCCCCGGTGCGGGAAACCGGGCCTTCCAGAATGTTGATTCCGCACCGGTCAAGATGGTCCATGACAGTGTCCATGGACTCCGATGCAATGAAGCACACGTCCGCCGAGCCAGGCGCCGGATGCTGGGCATGGGGCGCCACGGGTGCGTCGGCAGGATGCAGGTTGATCTTCGACTGGCCGAAGGCGAGGGCCTTTCGACCTTGACCGAAGGTCACCGGGGCCAAGCCCAGCACCCGTTCATAAAAGGCGAGGCTGGCATCCAGGTCGCGCACCGTGAGCACGAAGTGGTCCAGGCGGTCGATGTGCATCACACTCCTTCAGTCTGGCGGGCGCTGGGTGCCGGAATACGTGAACAGGCGCCAAAGTAACACGGCATGGCTGGGTCGGCCAGATGCCCGGGCAACCGGGACGTGGCCCCAGCCTATTTCATTCTGAATGACCGGGCCATGGCCTCAAACCGGGGCAGGTAGGTATCGGCGTGTTTGGCGGGGGTCAGCCCCTGCATCAGGATGTAGCCCGACGCGTCGAACAGCATGGCCTGGTAGAGGGTGACCGGACCGGCCGAGTCGGCATCCTCGCCCTGGGCCAGGGTGACATGGCCGGAAAGGCCCTCGATCTGGACGGGCGTGCTCCGGGTCACGACGATGTTCCTGACTCCGGCCGTCTGGGCGATGCGCTGCTCTGCAAAGCTCTGCTTGTCGGGGATGGCCAACCCTGCCGTGGCGGACAGGCCCAGCACCATGAGAGGAACGTCCGGGTCCGTGACCGGGAATTGCCCGTCCGGGGATGCGATCACGGTCTGGCCCAGGACCTTGGCCACCTGGAACGGCGGCGACGGGGTGAACGTGAATCCCAGCGCGTCCATGGGGTCGGCAGGGGCGCCGAATGTGGCCGACAGCAGGGCCTGCTTCAAGGGCTCACCCTGGGTGGCCTCGGACTCGGGGTAGGTCGCCACCAGGAGCGTGGTCTCGCCGGACCGGTCGGCAGCCAGGATCCATTTCTTGAACACCAGGCCCTGGACCGCCTGCCGAATGTGCAGCAACGTGCCACCGAGGCCGCCCACCTGAACCGGAGTTTGCTGCAACACCGTCATGCCCCGGGCCTCCATGCGCTTGGGGTCATCGAACCCGGCCGTGACCTGGGCAAACGGTCCGGGCAGTTCGGTGATCATGATGGACGCCCCCAGGCCTTCATGCATGAAACCCGGAAAACGATCGGTCGGGCCATAGCCCTCCGGGGGCGTCAGGGTCACGGAGGTGCCCGCCACATGGCCCGCCCAGACGTTGGACGCCAACCCGATACACAACAAGATCCCTCTGGCAAAGTGATGCATGGGCATTACCTCATGAATGATGATACGGAGATGTATCGAAAGCGGTTGGTCTGTGCCCATGGCCCGGGTTCATGCCGGTCGTCCGGGGTACGGGCATGATGAGCCCGGTGCCGTGCCGGGAGTTGGCCGGCTGAAGCCGGCCCCACAGGGGGTGCCATGGATGATGTCGTCGCGCAAGTTCGCAGTGTGGGGCCGGCTTTAGCCGGCCAGCGGTCTTCGCGTTGTCATGGATGACGTACATCGCGCCAGATTGTAGCGCCATTGCGGGTTCCATTACGGCCCGTGACCGTTCCGGTTCGTCCCCGGCTGGCCCCCCCAAACCCAATGCGGGGCACAGTGATGGGGTTATGGTTGATCCTTCTTCTGTAGGCGCTCGATGCGTTCCGCTTCCGCCTGAATCATGGCTTCGAGTTCCTCAATGTTCGCCTGTACGCGGGCAGCGCCGAGCTGGGCGCCCTGTTCGGTCAACACAGGCATTTTCTCGATGGTCTTCCGGCCGGTCTTGGTGGCGTAAAACGCGTTGATCTCGCGCAACTCGGCGGCGGTGAAGGTGTCCGCGTATATCCGGATCAACTCCGGCTTCAGGCTTTCATAACTCATGTGCTTGTTCAGGAAATCGAGCATGACCTGCCTGTAGGGCACGATCTCGGGATTCTGTTCCAGTTGAATGTTGAGCATCTGGGACATGGTCTCGGTCATGGCTTGCTCGATGCCCATGGTGCTCAACAGTATTGCCGCCTCTTTTTCCGCGGCCGGGTCGGCTGAAGACATGGGCGCGATGCTCATTAAAGCCATGAACAAACCTGCTTTCAGGAATTTCATTCCTTGCTCCTTGGGTGGATCAATCAAAAAACGTCATGCTGTGTGGCATGAAAACCCATGCGAATGTTTGGTTTGGCGCAGGCGGTGACCGGGCGAGGGGGGGGCATGCATCTGCGCCTCCATGACCGGTATCCGACACCATCGGCATCTCCCTGGGTGTTGTGCATTATCGCTGGCTGAAAATGCCTTTTCATCTACACCCATGCGTGTCGATCTGCCTTTCCTCCCGCATCCGGGTCAAATCGCCCCCATGCGGCGGTCATGCCTTGGCGATCAGCACCGAACCGCAGCCCATCATGACCACCCCGCCGAGCTTGCGGGGCACATCCGTTGCCACGACCCCGCGCAGTTTCGCCAGGATGCGGGAAGCAAACCCCACATACAGCAGCTTGACCCCCCCCACGGCCACCAGGGTGATGAGGGCAATCCACGCCATGTCCCACCCATCCACGGAGGCCATATCCACCAGGGCCGGAAACAGGCTGGCATAGAACAGGATCGCCTTGATGTCCCCCAGGGTCAGCACCAGCCCCGCTGCAAAGTCGGCCAGGGGGGACGCGCCACGGACCGCCCCGGGCTGAACGGCCGCCGGGGCAGGGGAGGTGAGCAGGGTGAAGCCCAGCCAGATCAAGTACGCACCCCCGCCGTATTTCACGACGCTGAACAGTGTTCCCAGCCACCCGGCCAGGAGGCTGAGGCCCCACAAGGCCATGGCCACGAAAACCAGATCACCCACCACGATGCCCAGGGTGGTGAACAGGCCGCTGATCCGACCCCCCGCCACGGTCCTGGCCACCACCAGGGCCACACTTGCACTGGGCATGGCGGCCAGGGGCAGCATCACGGCAAACAGGGTCAGGGCTTCTGGGACGGTCATGGCGGGCGTGCTGCCCTCGGCTGCGAGTTATGGAATGTGGGTAGAATAAATCCAAATGAGGGCAAAGACAGCGCAGCTTGATTCACATTTCACTCAATCCCGGCTGTGGCCGCGCCCGCAAAATCAAGGACTGACAGGAGCGCTGGAAGCGGCGCACCGATCAAGCCAGCGTGTCCCGGGGCAAGGCTTGCATGGCTGTCACGCGCTATGGATCGGACGGTAACCCGCCTGGGGAAAACCGCATCGATACAAACCTTGTCCGTTCAATATCCATGTATTCACAGGCCGTTGAAATATTCGATGAACGGCGTGACCACAGAACAGCCGACCTAGCCAAGCCCCCCAGAATCAACGGTCTGGTACCAGGGAAGGGCAGGATAAGGGCCCCCCCGGTTTCTCTCCATCTTGGACGCCAAAGGTCTTTGTCGGCGGCCTGTCAAAACGGGCGCCAATCGGGGTACGCCTGAACATCGTTGTGTACCACCAGGTCCCACTCGGTCACCGTAATGCTGACTTCGAACTTGCCTGCACCATTGGCCTGGCCTGTGGCCCTGGAAGACACCCCCTTTCGGAAGGTGCCACGGGGTGTGTTGCCCAGGTTCAGGCGTATGTTCATTTCAGGGATTTTCGTGATTCCCCCTATGCCGTCATCCTCTTTCAGCCAGACGGATACATCGAGTGAATTGTTTTCGAAAGAGGGGCGCAGCTTGCCGTCGCTGCCGCGCTTGGGGTTCGGTGCCAGTATCCAGGTGTAGTGGCTGGTGTTCAGAGGCAGGGTGCTCCCTTTTGCCATGTTGATCTGGTCGTCTTGCCGGATGTTGATGATATTGCCCCCCAGGGGCTCCCCGTTGCCATAGACGCCGCCGGTACCGAACACGTCGGGATTGGCGTCACGGAATGCCTCTCGGTCATATGCATCAAGACACTTGATGTGATTGATTCGAACGCGGAAGACCCTCGGCTGCCAGTTTTCCTGGGCGCCACGGGATGCAAGAATGCGTGCCCGGTAGACATTGTAGGCTTGGACCATTTGGGATCGCAGTCTGTTGATTCGCGCCACTTGGGCGGCATCGGTGACATTGAAAAGCTGCGGCCGGATCAAATCGCTGATGGGGCGAAGATCCGCTTTCAGAATCTTCATTCCCGATGGGCGTTCCAGATCCAGCCCCCATTCTTCAAGGTCACGGCCAAGCTCGCCACCGTAGAGGTAGGAGTTCGTGATGGTGTCGCTGTTTTCCGAACCGCTTGATTCAAACGCCTCCTTTTTGGTCGAAAAGCCCGCAGTGACACTGGCCGCCTTGATCGGGACCTTGACGCTGGCATTCGCACTGACCGACTTTTGAAATGTTTCAAGCAGTTTGGAAGAGCGGGTCAAATTTTCCAATGCCGCCTTGCCGCCCAATTGTGCCCGGATTGCATAATGGGTTCCCACGCCTTCGAAGAACCGCTCGAATGCTTGTTGATCGTTCTCCGGCAATTGCATCACGCGGTTGATGAAATCCGGTGACAAAGTGATGTAACGCTTGTCCACGTTCACCTGGCCCCATACGCCCCAGCGTTCCTGATGCACGGAAACCATGCCGCGCTCGTTGAGATTGGTCCTTTCCTCGCTGCTGGAATATCCCACCTCGGCACTTCCCTTGGCTGCTTCGGCCCCCAGGCTGACGCTCATCGACTTGCTTTGCCGGCGCTCTTCATTGGAAAAGCGAACCTCCTCCCGCCGTTTGGCCGAGGTGTATCCGATATGCACGAAATCAAGCATGAACGGCAACACGTAGGTGCTGGACCATGTGGTGTATTCCTTTCCTTCGAAGGGCAGGGAGGTATCGAAGATATTCACCCGCTCCGTCAGATCGCGGTCACTGATGATGTCGCCCTTGATCTTGAAGATGTTGAACCCTTGTTCAATGGTGCCGCCGGCCCTGAATTCCTCATGGCGGCCCAGGGCATTATGGGGTTGATTCTGTGGCTGCTTGATGGTGCGCACAGCATCAACCCGCAGCCAGGCTTGGTAGTCTGGGTCGGAGAGCAGCGCTTGCCGGCTGAGTGTGTTGGCCGTGGCGGCCACCCCAGAGGCTGGGACAGGGCGTGGAGTGGATGCGTGTCGAGCCTCCACCCATCTGCCCGCCTGTCCGGGATCCCAGGTTTTGCCATCCGTGGTGTTGGTGTAGAACTTGTCCCGCGTCAGGACATGCCAGACATTGCGCCCGCTGTCGTGGATCTTGACGTGCTGGGGAGTGCGCTCCACCTGGACGAAACTGGCCTCTGCGCCATTGGGCCAACGATAGACCCAGCGACCGTTCCCCCGGTCAATGAAGCTGCCACCACCGGCTGCCGAAAATTCCGTGGTCATGAAAGCGGTGTTCTGGATGTTCGGTGGCATTGACGCCAACACCGGTGGCGCCGCCGTGGTTGCTTGCGATGCCAGCCAACTGCCTGCCTGTCCGGCATCCCAGGTCTTGCCATCCGTGGTGTTGGTGTAGAACTTGTCCCGCGTCAGGATATGCCAGACATTGCGTCCGCTATCGTGGATCTTGACGTGCTGGGGAGAGCGCTCCACCTGGACGAAACTGGCCTCTGCGCCATTGGGCCAACGATAGACCCAGCGACCGTTCCCCCGGTCGATGAAACTCCCGCCACCGGCCTGTTGGAATGTCTCGGTCATGAATAGGGCGGTCTGCTGGGCTGGTGATGTGCCCTGCACGCGTGTCACACCGTTGAAACCGGATTGTTGCGCTGCTGGGGCTGCGCTTGGCGATGCCAGCGGTGCCCGGGCTGGGGGTAGAAAGTCTGCATTTTGCTGGGCTGAGGCTGTTACCTGGTAGCGCTGAAGGAGTATTCGGTCGGGCCCGATAGCCAGCCATTGAGTGCCTGCCTTCGCGGCATAGGAAACTTCAAATCCGGGTTGCAACACCGTGACCCATTGCACATCCCGGTCGTTGGATTGGCTGACCCCGAGTTGGATCGGAAAATCATAGCCGTTGTAGAAAGTGATGTTGGGCAGTGATTGGGCCCACGCCAGCGTGCTGCCTGCGACCGCAATCATCAAGCCGAGGATGAAACCGCCAAAGTGCTTGCATAGGGCATTCATGGGGGAACTCCTAATCCAGTCAGGTGGGCGCACGGCTCGGGCAGGACCGTCATTTGCCATGCCGTCTTCGGCTATTGTCCGTGCTTGAACCCGCGGAGGAGCTGTAGTTGCCGTCGTTGCCCTGATAGCCCTGATAGCCTTGGTAACTCGTATTGCTCGCGTTGCCGGTGTGTCCGGCGTCTGGCGAGACCGCACTGGTTTGCTGGGTCTGCTGCGCTGGCGCCGGAGTGTAAATGGCTTGGGGGCTTTGGCCATGTATTGCGCCATATTGCTGTTGCGGTCCCTCGGGCATGGGCGAGTATTGCTGATTCACGGGCTGAATCATCTGCTGGGCCGGCTGCCCTGGTG
>DYHB01000212.1 GCA_020724415.1 Thiobacillus sp. | reverse complement strand
CACCCTGTACGGCGGCATGTGGTCGGTGGCGATCACCACCTTCTTCCAGATGATCGTCATCGTGCTCGGCCTCATCTACATCGCCTGGTTGGTATCGGACATGACCGGCGGCGTGCAGCCGGTGATCGAGCATGCGGCGCAGAACAACAAGTTCCACTTCTGGCCGGAAATGAACGCCGTGGCCATGGTCGCCTTCATCTCCGGCCTGCTCACCATGGGCTTCGGCTCCATCCCCCAGCAGGACGTGTTCCAGCGCGCCAACTCCTCGAAGAACGAGCAGGTGGCGGTGTGGGGCACGGTGCTCGGCGGCCTGGCCTATTTCCTGTTCGCCGCGGTGCCGCTGTTCCTGGCCTATTCGGCCCATCTGATCGACCCGGCCATGACCGCCCAATGGCTGGGCGAAGACGCCCAGAAGATCCTGCCCAACCTGGTTTCCGGCCACCTGCCGCTGGCCGCCCAGGTCATCTTCTACGGCGCCCTGCTTGCGGTGATCATGTCCACCGCCTCGGGCACCCTGCTCGCCCCCTCGGTGACCATTTCGGAAAACGTGATCAAGGACTTCATCACCCGCCGCCGCCACCTGTCGGACGAGAAGCTGCTGGTGCTGACCCGATGGGTGGTCGGCGGCTTCAGCGTGCTGGTGACGCTGTACGCCCTTTGGGCCCTGGACAAGGAGACCGGCATCCACAAGATGGTGGAGAACGCCTACAAGGTGACCCTGGTCATCGCCTTCGTGCCGCTGGTGGCCGGCCTCTACTGGAAGCGCGCCAGCACGCAGGGCGCCTATCTCGCCATCCTGCTCGGCCTGGCCGGCTGGCTGCCGCTGGAGTTCTTCGCGCCCGAGGCCGAGATCCCGCCGCAGTTCGTCGGCTTTTTGTGCAGCATCGTCGGCATGGCCCTGGGCTCGCTGGCGAGCCGGCCGCATCACGCCTCGCATAGCTGATTTCTACACCCTGCCTTTACCATCGCTTCGCAGGCCACTCGCTTGTGGGAGAGGGCGTGAGGGGCTCAAGCCAGGTCCAGCCTCAGACCCCTCCCCCATTTATGGGGGAGGTCGGGAGGGGGACTTGCCACGCAACCCCTCCACCTCCCGCCAGATCGCTTCCACCACAGCGTCGATGTTTTGCATCACATCGTGATTCCAAAAGCGCAACAGGCGAAACCCCTTGCTGCGCAGCCATGTGTCACGACGCTGATCGTAGGCCTGCGCCTCCATGTGCTGCCCGCCATCCAGTTCGATGAGCAGCTTCAAAGGCACACAAGCAAAATCCACCACATAGGGGCCAACGGGATACTGTCGACGAAAGGCCACGCCAAGCTGGGCATTGCGCAAGCGCCGCCAAAGACGCTGTTCCGCCTCGGTCATGTTGCTGCGGAGGCGCCGGGCCTTGAGGGTGATGGGATGAGGCATCCTGGGATTTTTTTCCGGCCTTGGCCGCTTGGCAAGAAGATCGTCCCCACCCCAGCCCTCCCCATGAATGGGGAGGGAGCTTTGCACCTCTCAGTGAGTGAGAGGCCAGGAGTAGCTCAAGCCAGGCCCAGCGCAAAACCCCTCCCCCACTTGTGGGGGAGGTCGGGAGGGGCTCAAGCCAAGCTCAGCCTCAGACCCCTCCCCCATTTATGGGGGAGGCAGGGAGGGGCTCAAGCCAGG
>DYHB01000211.1 GCA_020724415.1 Thiobacillus sp. | reverse complement strand
CCTCCCGGCCCGGTTGGGCCTTGGTTCCGCAATCGGACCATTCCGATTGCATGGGGAAAGTCTAGGTCAAGACCGGGCCCGTGTCAATACCAAGGCCCATTGTATTTTACTATGGTCCGGGCTAGTTCGATAGCCCCGGCTGCAGTCCGGTCCCGGCGGCGTCGGCCGGGCTGGCCGTCAAGATTCTGTCTGGCCGGTTCCATTGGCCGTCCGGCCTGGACCGCCCGGCCTCCCCCCACGCAGTGCGGCCCCTTGGTGGGCGTGTGTCCCAGGGAAACTGCGTGAGTTGAAACTTCGGTCAATACCACTCGAGGAAAACCATATGGGGCGCTGGGTGTCTCCGGCCCGACATTCCCCCAGCCAGGCGGCCCAAGGCGGCCCAATGGCTTGACCCTCGGGCGCGGATGAGCTACCATTATAACATGGGCGGAATGGGGTGCCCGACGGAGACCCAAGATGGACAGCATCTCGCTGCGAGAGCTTTTCCCGAAAGACCTGGCGGAACCCAAGCCGCCCGGCGGCAGCACTCTGCCCGCGCTCAAGCGAATCCGGGCGGTTCACCACCAGGCCGCCCGACTTCTAGCCACTGGGATGGCGCCCGGCCAAGTGTCGCTGACCACCGGGCTCTGCCCCAGCCGGATCTCGATCCTGCAGCGCGATCCGAGTTTCAGCGAGCTGGTGGCCCATTATCAGGGGCTGGATGAGGAAATATTCTTGGACGTTCGGGGCCAAGTGGCGGCTCTCGGCACCACGGCGGCCCAGGTGCTGCATGATCGCCTTCTGGAGTCCCCGGAAGATGTCTCCACCAAAGACCTCACCCAGCTCCTTTCTACAGCCCTCGACCGGGGCGGCTATGCCCCAGTCCAAAAAACCATTTCCACCACCACCAACCTGGGGCCGGAGGAACTCGAGGCCCTGCGGGAAGCTCTCGGTTCGGCCCCGCGCCGCAGCCGGGTTATTGAAGGGGCCTATGCCCAAGAAGGAGTCTCTGGTGTGCCGACGAGTGAAGAACCTAGCCTGGGTGTTTCTGAGCCCGAAGCCGCTGTTCCAGCCGAAGCGCCTGCGCGGGGCTCGGGCACGGGGACTGGCGTATGAGCGCAAAGTCGGCCGGCACCTGGAACAGCTTTTGGCCCAGGACCAGCTGCACGGCCGGCTCTTCTCCGGCCAGTGGCTCTACTTTGAGGATGATGGTGGACCGGGCCACGCACAACCAGACCACTTCATTGTTCGCCCGGATTCGGTGCTCTTGCTTGAATGCAAGCTCACCCAAACCGACCTTGCTTGGGAGCAGGTGGAGGGCCTTTACAGCCCGCTGCTCAAGCATCTTTTCAACCTGCCGGTGGTGGGGGTGCAAGTGTGTCGAAATCTGCGCCGAGCAGACTCGTCGCTGGTGCATTCCCCTGCGGGGCTTCGCCACGGCAGCACCTGGCACTGGATTGGAGGCTAAGTAATGCTTAGACAAAGATATGCTCATTTGCGCAACAGGACACAACTCCCTCAGGAGGAGTTAAGTATTAATTTGTGGCGGGACTTATTTAAACGCCGCTTTGCTCCTGCTCCTGCTCCTGAAGCTCCGTTGCCCCCACTTAAGACCTATGCCCCCAGCATGCCGACGGCGCAGCAGCCCTCGCCCGGCTTTCAGCCGCCGGCTCTGC
>DYHB01000003.1:52841-69101 GCA_020724415.1 Thiobacillus sp. | reverse complement strand
CACGAGCAGTCTGCCGATGTCAGCAATGCCCTCTACTCCGGCGACGGGGCGATCCAGACCCTGAATTGGGCCCGCCTTCCAGGGAGCTACCACGGTTCCGGCTGCACCCTGGCCTCAGCCTGTGCGGCCATGCTGGCCCAGGGCATGTCGATGGATGAAGCGGTCAAGGCGGCTCAGGAATACACTTACCAGACCCTCCGATATGGCTACCGCCCAGGCATGGGCCAGCATATCCCGGATCGTTTGTTCTGGGCGCGCGACGGTGACAATGGTGATGAAGTCGAGCCTTAGAGGGTTATATGCGATCACTCCGGATTGGGGCGACACATCCCGCCTCATGGCAGTGACCGAGGCGATCCTGAGGGGGGGCTGTCGGGTCATTCAGTACCGGCACAAGACGGCCACGTCACATCTCCGCTTGGAACAGGCTGCTGTCTTGCGCCGCCTGACGGAAGCCCATGGCGCCTTGCTCATCGTCAACGATGATGTGGATCTGGCCCTGACGGTGGCTGCGGATGGCGTGCACGTGGGCCAGGACGACGGTGATGTCTCCCGTGCCCGGGATAGACTCGGGCCGGACCGGGTGCTGGGCGTGTCCTGTTATCAGGACTGTGATCGGGCCGTCCATGCCGTGGCGTTGGGGGCGGATTACGTGGCCTTCGGCAGTTTCTTCGCCTCCCACACCAAGCCCCAGGCCCGGCGGGCGGAATTGGAACTCCTGGA
This sequence comes from Thiobacillus sp., assembly GCA_020724415.1. GTDB lineage: Bacteria > Pseudomonadota > Gammaproteobacteria > Burkholderiales > Thiobacillaceae > JADJCP01. Next base: position 68,378 of record DYHB01000003.1, on the reverse strand, counting down.
TGCCCGGATCTGTCCGCTGTCTGTGCCTCGGGTGGCCATTGGTGGCATCAACCTCGACAACGCACGATCCCTGATCCAGGCGGGCGCGGACATGCTGGCGGTGATCAGCGGGGTATACGATAGTGCCTCCCCCGAACAGGCCAGCCGACAATTTCAAAGTTACTTTCAGTGAGGAATGAACGACCATGACGTCCCGCAATGACGAGCTGTTTGAGCAATCCCAACGCGTGATTCCAGGGGGCGTGAATTCCCCTGTGAGAGCCTTTCGTTCCGTGGGCGGCACCCCCCGCTTTTTCGTGCGGGGGGCCGGAAGCCGGGTCTGGGACGCCGATGGCAAGGCGTATCTGGATTACGTGGGTTCCTGGGGCCCGCTGATTCTTGGGCATGCGGACCCGGATGTGGTGAAGGCGGTCCAGGACGCTGCGGAATCCGGATTGTCCTTCGGGGCGCCAACGGCCCTGGAACTGGAGATGGCGGACTTGCTGACCCGTCTGCTGCCCGGCATGGAAAAAGTGCGGCTGGTCAGTTCCGGCACCGAGGCCACCATGAGCGCGATCCGCCTGGCGCGGGGCTTTACCGGTCGTTCCAAATTGATCAAGTTCGAGGGTTGTTACCATGGCCATGCCGACAGCCTGCTGGTGAAGGCGGGTTCCGGCTTGCTCACCTTCGGCCAGCCCAGTTCAGCCGGTGTGCCCCCCGAGACCACCGCCCATACCCTGGTGCTGGACTACAACGATATCGATCAGGTGAATGCCGTGTTCGCCGAGCAGGGTGACCAAATCGCCTGCATCATCGTGGAACCGGTAGCGGGTAACATGAACCTGGTGCCCCCGGCCCCGGGATTCCTGGAGTGCCTGCGGAAGAATTGCGACCGCCATGGCGCAGTGCTGATTTTTGATGAGGTCATGACCGGTTTTCGGGTGGGACCCGCCTGTGCCCAAGGGGTGTATGGCGTCCGCCCGGATCTGACGACCCTGGGCAAGGTCATCGGCGGCGGCATGCCCGTTGGGGCGTTCGGTGGCCGTGCCGACATCATGGATTTCCTGGCCCCCCTGGGGCCTGTCTACCAGGCGGGCACACTCTCGGGCAACCCCGTGGCGGTGGCCGCAGGTTTGACCACCCTGAAAAAGGTCATGGCGCCTGGTTTCTATGAGGCCCTGGCGGACAAGACCCGACGTTTGACCGAAGGGCTGGCGGGGGCCGCGCGGGACGCCGGCATCCTGTTCTCGGCCGCCTCCGTGGGGGGCATGTTCGGCGTCTACTTCAGCGCTACGCCGCCCACTTCTTATGCTCAGGTCATGGCCTGCGACAAGGAGGCCTTCAATCGCTTCTTCCACATGATGTTGCTGGAAGGGGTCTACCTGGCACCCTCGGCGTTCGAAGCGGGCTTCGTCTCGGCCGCCCATAGCGATGCCGACATCGATGCAACAGTGGCCGCCGCTACCCGCGTCTTCGAAAAGCTGCAGGCATGAGCGGGGAGCTTTCCTCAGAAGACCAACTGCGCCTGAATGTCCTGCTGACCCAGGATATCCGCGCCATCCGGTTGGAAGAGTCTCGCATGGAATTGCTGGCCCTGACGGACAAGGGCGAGGCCTCCATGCCCTTGCATCCCACCTGTCGCTCGGATCGCTATCTCCGACTCGTCCGGGAGGCCTTGTCAGGCCATGCCCTGGGTTCCCCGGGGGGCTATCCGGTCTATCTGACTCGCTGGACCCGGCATGGACAGATGGAAAGCGCCAGCCTGGGCAAGCTGCTGTTGACCGGTGAGCCGGAGGCGGTGGTGGCGGTGGTCCACTCACCGGCACTGACCGACGAAATTGCCGCCTGGGCGTGGTGGGCCATGCCCAGCATCGAGAATGCCCGACTGATGCTGGCTCGCCCCACCGTGGCGCAAGGGAAGATGGGATCCGTCCTGGCAGATTTCCTGGCGGAACATTTGCCATTTCTGCAGGACGACCACTTGGCCATCATGGATACCATTGCCGTCCTCATTCACAGTGGCTGTGTGTCGGACGAGACACTGGCCGGCATCTGGAAGCGGGGCAAGCGCACCAATACCTATTATGTGCCCTTTCTGGAAGCCAACTGGCCTGGATTGGGCACCATGCGGCCCGCCCGGGGCGATGCGACCCATCTGGCAACGGTAATCCCGGCCTTGCAAGGGCCGGACCGGGCGTTGGCGCTACGGCTGGAGCAGACCCTGTCAGGAGCCGGCCAGGCCTGGATCGAGGCCCTCCAGGAAATTCTGGCCCGCCCGGAGACCCAGGAGGTCGTCAGTCGGACCCTGAATGCCATCGGGGGCTTTTTCTCGCCAGATGGGGGGGGGTGCCCGAGTCCAGTGTCCTGCCAGGCATGTTGCAGCCCTGGTCCCGTGATCTGGAAGCGATAAAGGAATTGGCCGCTGTCAGCGAACAGTCGGTGATTCCCGTATTTGCCCGCAGCACCGCCATCGGCTCCCTGATGCGGCGCAAGATCGAACCGGTGGTGACCCCAATTTTGGAGCACCTGGAAGCGTTGAAAACCCCTCGGACCTAGCGGTTACGCCGGCTTGGGCAACTCCGGTAGGCCAAAGTGGCGTCATTCACCCGATGACATCGGGGGTCTGCTCGCAACGCCCCTGGGTGTACCCGCACTGCCAGGGGCCTTCAAGCCGGTGCGACTTGGTTATCTAGCGCCTCCGTCACCGGCATGGCACCCCTCCCAAGGGAATTAGCGTGGGGTTGTGCCCGACTGGGTTTGGAGTTGCAAGAGCGGCGCAAGCCAGAGCAGAGGGTCGATCGCCGGGGGTTGCGCCTGGGACGCTTCCGTCCCCTGTTGCTGCCATGGGGTTGCCGTCTCGGCAGGGTGGGGTTTTTTTGCGCCCTCGGGAGTGGGTTGCAGCCAGGCCGAAGGATTGGGAATCAGCATGGGAGGCGTCCCCATGGCGTTGGCCTGGGGATAGCCCGGCATCATCAAGTACGGGTTGTGGGTCCCCGGGGCCGGTAGCATGGGCGCCCCAGAACCTTGGGGGAAGCCAAGGCCGGAGAGTAACTGGAGTGGGTTGCTCAGGGAGTTGCCCGGGTACGCAGGGGCTCCGCCCCAGCCAGGGAAGGTGTTTTGCCTGGGGGCAGCGAAAGGAAGTTGGCTGAAGGGACCGCCCAGATAGGGGTTGGTCAGCATCTGGGGCGCCTGATGTTGGAAAGACAGCAGGTTGGGAGCCATTTGCAGGGCCGGATGCACCATGCCCATGCCCCCCATGCCAAGCGCCGGTCCCGCCAGTCCTGCCAAGGGTGAGCCGTAGCCGAACGGGGAGCTGCCCGGAAAGCCCGGCGCCAACAAGGCCGCGCCCAGGGGGGCGGCCAGCAGGAGGGGATTGGCCAGAGGATTGGCCATGGCTTGCATGGGATTGCCCATGGCCATGGGGTTGCCGAAGGGATTCATCAGGCCCTGGGCCCAGGCGCCGGTAGAGGCCAGGCACAAGGCCAGGGAGGCCGCGGGTTTCATGGCACGATGCCAGGCGCGGAAGGCGGTTGGCATCAGAGGTCGCCCGTGGCAGCAGCGCGCATGATGTTGTCCATCTTGTCGCGGATGTCCTGGGCAAACTGGACCAATTCCTTGGTCTCGGGATTTTGTTCCAGGCCCATCTTGCCGGAAATGGAATCCAGCCAGGAGATATCCCAATCCAGGGTCATCACCCAGATGTTCTTGTCGGCGTCTTCCATGATGCCAATGCGGCAGGGCAGGTATACCAGGGCCTCGGGGGCGTATTTCAGGACTGCCCGACCGGCCGCGATATCGCAGTAATGGAACACCTCCATGCGCGGCGCATCCATGTCACCCAATACGGCTTGAATGTCCTTGTACATGGGCGAATGACCCACCAGCTTGAAGTTGACCTGGTTGGCACGCAGTTTCATGGATTCCACGACGTCATCGAAGGACAGGCCCTCGCTGGCCTTATACTTGATGGCCATGAGGTTCATCACGTCCTTGACGTCCATCCGGGTGACCATGTTCATCATGGGCATCATCTGTTTCATCATCGCCGCCTTTTCTTCCGGTGCGATGATGCGGGACATCTCGTAGGGACGGGTACCGCGTCCGCCGGGCGTGATGGGCAAAGTGATCGGGCCGGCAGAGACCGGAACATTGGCCAGATAGGGGTTGCCTGACGCCATCGCCGGGGCGGCGATCAGTACATTCGTCAGGGCAAAAACGGCCCCGAGGGCCGTGGCGCGCATTTTCATTTTATCTCCTCACATCGCATGAACATTACTGGGTCAGCGGAACCGTGTTGAAACCCAGGGACTTCCACAACTGCATCCCGCCACGATACCACTTGAGCTTATGGGCAGGATAGCCCATGGCCATCAATTGACGAATATTGGTGGGGGACTGGCCACACCAGGGCCCGTTGCAATACATGATCAGGGTCTTGGCATTTTCGAAATTCCAGACGCTACCCAGACGGGTGGCTCCGAAGCGCAAAATCAAAGTCTCGGCGATTTTCTCCAGATCTGTGTGGCCAGGATGCAACTCGGTCCAGGCGAGATGGATGGCACCTGGGATCAGGCCGCTGCGGGTGATCCAGTCGGTGTCCCGGGAATCAATGAGCAGAATGCTGGCGTCGTCACTGGCACGTTTCAGGTATTCGAGCAGCTCCAGTTCGCCGATGGTTTCCACCCCGGTGGCCACTTGCATGGGCTGGATGCAGTAGGGGGGACATGGCCGCGAGGTCATCGCGAAATCCGGGTCGACGGAATTGAAGGTGTCTTGGTTGCGCTCGATGACCACGGGATTGCCATGGTGCATGACCCTGACATTGGCCAGAGAGTCGGTAATCTGAACGGGGCTGTCGGCCAGAGCGGCCGTGGGACTCATGCATGCAAGTACCACCAGACTTGTCGGGATGGCAAGGCGCGCATGTATCAAATTACGCATGGCACGTCTCCTCGTGAAGCATGCTGGCGTAGAAAACAAACCGGGCCATGCGGCCCGGTTTATGTAGGGACTTGATCAGCTGATGCTGGTTTCGGCGGAACTCTTTTCGCCCTTGTTGTCTTCCCAGCTGACAGCAACCTTGTCACCCTTGCTGGCACCCTTGACGCTCAGGGCCAGGTAGGGGTTCTTGGAGATGCCGCCACCCCACTGGGCGTCCATGACGGTCTTGCCGGCCACGGTAACCATGACATTGGTGATGTGGTGGGCAGGTACGGTCTGGCCCGTCTTGGGGTCCTTGCGCAGGCCGGTTTCCATGACATGGTTCATCAGGCATTTGATTTCGGCCGTATCGCCTTTCATGCCAGCGCGAATCTTGATATCCGACATATGTCTCTTCCTTTCAATCCGTGTGTGTGTGCGTTCGGGTCAAGCATCCCGACGGGCGTGCCGTCGCGAGGCCCGGTCAGCGATCATCAGCCGCCGCAGCCGCCGATGGTGACCTTGACTTCCTTGGAAGCCTTGTAGACCTTGCCGCCGGCGTTCACGATGGCCGTGACGTTGGAGGTGGCACCCAGCTTGATTCGGGTGGAGACGAAGCCTACAGCACCGTTCATGAGCTTGAAGTCGGCGACCAGGGGCAGGCCGTTCTTCTCGCCCAGGATGGCGATGCGATCGGTACCAGCGATATTGGACATGACTTCCACGGGGACCACGGCACCGTTCTCGGCAATATCAGGGGCCTTGACGGTGATGTCGCCGCTGACTGCAGCACTGTTGCCGCCGATGGCGGCCAGGGCGGCGTCCAGTCCCTTGGCCTCGAAACCGGCCTTGTTCCATTCCGCAGCAAAGACAGCGCCCGGCTTCAGCAGCCCGGCAGCCATGGCAACCGTCACTGCTCCCGCTGCGCCGGCACTTTTCAGTACGTTTCTGCGCGTATTGTTCATGCAGTCTCTCCTTTCGTGAGATGTAATAAACACCGTCTCATCTGACGGATTCTTAGAATCATTGGATCCCAGGCTTGCAATCTAGTCACTAATACGCGACTGGGAAAGGGTACAAACATCACAGCGAGTACCGTAAATAAGGCTGGGATCGGAATAGTAATGGAAGGCGAGGGCAAAAAAAAAGGTGGCAAGGCCACCTTTTTTTAATGCACTCGGCGATCAGCGCAGGCCGGAGATATATTCCGCTACCGCCTTCATTTCCTGGTCTGTCATCTTCCGGGCGATGACCTGCATCATCTTGCCGCCATCATTGGCGCGGTCGCCACTGCGGAAGTTCATGAGCTGGCTGACGGTGTACTTGGCGTGCTGGCCAGCCAGGCGCGGGAACTGGACGGGAATACCTGCGCCGGCGGGGCCGTGGCAGGAGGCACAGGCAGGCACGCCACTGCCGGCATTGCCACCCTTGTAGATCTTGCCGCCCTCGGTGACCAGATCGGGGTTCTTGGCCAAACGCGGCTTGGGCGTCTGGCTTGCAAAGTAGGCAGCCAGATTGAGCATGTCATCCTGGCTCAGGTTGGTGACGTTGGGCGCCATGATGGCGTTCCTGCGGGCGCCGGACTTGAATTCCACCAGTTGCTTGTGGAGATACTCAGGCTGCTGGCCTGCCAGGCTTGGGTAGGCGGGGGAAGTGCTGTTGCCGTCAGCTCCATGACAGGCAGCGCAGACCTTGGTGACAATGGGTTGTGCTTTGGCCGCGTCACCCTTGGCGGACGCGGCGGGAGCGGGATCTGACGCCCATGCCGTGGTCGCGAAAATCAGCCCGGACAAAATCATTAGGGGGTGTTTCATCGCAAACGCTCCTGATATCCTGATAAGCAAGCAAACCTGAGCATTCTAGCGTGGGTTTCCGATTAAGCCAACTGACCTGAGCCCTGCCATTGCTGAATGCCACCTTTTTCAACACCATTGCCCACCTCAAGGATCTCCCATTTGAAAGTGGTCACGAGGTGGCCTTCGTGGGTCGCTCGAATGCCGGCAAGTCCAGTGCAATCAACACCATTGCCCATCACAAGCGGCTGGCCTTTGTCAGCAAGACGCCAGGGCGGACCCAGCATCTGAATTTCTTCCGGGTCGGGCCGGATCGCTTTCTCGTGGATCTTCCCGGCTATGGTTTCGCCAAGGCGCCTCTGGTGCAGCAGAATGCCTGGCAAAGCCTGATAGGCGGCTATCTCATCCAGCGGCCGCAGCTCCGTGGCCTGGTCCTGATCATGGACATCCGCCATCCGCTTACCGATCTTGATCGTCAGTTGTTGGCGTGGTTCGGCCAGACGGGCAAGCCGGTCCTGTGTTTGTTATCCAAGTGCGACAAGTTGGCCCGGGGGCCCATGCTGAATACCCTGCGACAGGTGCAGGCCGAGCTGGATGCCATGGCAGGACTCCAGGCCCGGGCCATCGTCTTTTCGAGCCCGAGGCGTGTCGGTGTGGAGGAAGCGGAGACGGTGATCCGCGAATGGCTGGAGATGACAAGGCAGTAGCAGGGGTTGCGGACAAAAAAATGCCCGGCTCAAGGGGAGAAAGCCGGGCCAAGATGACCTTAACTTTGCGTTAAGGCACCCGCTCAGGGAGGAGAAGCGGGAGACGAATAGCACGTCTCAGTCGTTGAGAATGGCGTGTTAGATGAAAGTTCCCGGGGCGCGGATGGATTGCGCTAGTATTTTCGGATTAGCTGACCAGAGAGAGGCGGTGCCATGTTCGACTTGTCCAATTTTCCTCGTACCCGGATGCGGCGCATGCGGCGGGACCTGTTTTCTCGCCGACTCATGCGCGAGCATGGGCTGACTTCGGCCGATCTGATCCTGCCGGTTTTCGTCCTGGACGGGGAAGGGCGGGAGGAAGCAGTGGCCTCCATGCCGGGAGTGCGGCGCATGAGCGTGGACAAGCTCTTGGCCGTGGCGGAATCCTGTCTGGAAGCAGGCATACCGGCCATGGCCCTGTTCCCAGTAGTGGACGCGGCCTTGAAATCGGACGATGCCGCCGAAGCCTATAACGCCCAAGGCCTGGTACCCAGAGCGGTGAAAGCCATCAAGGCCAGATATCCGGAGCTGGGGGTTATCACGGATGTCGCCCTGGATCCTTACACCAGCCACGGCCAGGATGGCCTGATCGATGCCTCGGGCTATGTGCTGAATGATGAGACCATCGCTGTTCTGACCCGTCAGGCGGAATGCCATGCCCAGGCAGGCGCTGACGTGGTGGCGCCGTCGGACATGATGGACGGACGCATCCGTGCCGTGCGGGATGCCCTGGATGCCGCAGGCCACATCCATACCCGCATCCTGGCGTATTCCGCCAAGTATGCCTCCAGTTTTTATGGCCCCTTCCGGGATGCAGTGGGCTCGGCCGCCAACCTGGGGGCCGGCAACAAATATACCTACCAGATGGACCCGGCCAACAGCGATGAGGCCTTGTGGGAAGTGGGGCTGGACATCCAGGAGGGCGCGGACATGGTCATGGTCAAGCCGGGCATGCCGTACCTGGATATCGTGCGACGGGTCAAGGACACCTATCAGGCGCCCACCATGGTGTATCAGGTGAGTGGTGAATATGCCATGCTCAAGGCCGCCGCCCAGAACGGCTGGCTGGATGAAAAGGCCTGTGTTCTGGAGAGCCTGCTCTGCTTCAAGCGGGCAGGGGCCGATGCGGTATTGACCTACTTCGCGCTGGATGCGGCCCGCTGGTTACGCGAACAGGCGTAACCCCCTCGTTAGTGCTGGAACAGGCGGCGTTCCCGCTCGGCGCGCAGGATGTAGCGCTGGATTTCATTCTCCACATAGCCTGGCAGGCTCACGAACTCGCAGCCCAGGCGATGGGAGAGCAGGCCGTTTTTCATGGTGATGTCGAACACCGTCCGGATGATGAGGCTGATCAGGAAGGTGCCGGTGTCCGGAAGTTCAAGACGGCATCCGTGGTATTCCTTGTTGGGCTCCAGGGGTAGGCCCTGGCGATAGGACAGGACGCCGATGCCCCCCACGCTGATGTCCGACACGACGGTTTCAAGATGCCCGTCCTCGATGGGGATATAGCACTTGATGGGATTGGTGATCTGGGTGGCCAGCCGATAATACTCCCTGCGCTGGAAGCGCAGCATTCCCAGGGGGAAGTGAGCCCTGAAGGTAAGTTCATTGTCGCGTACCACCCGGCTGATGGCCGGGGTATGGAACTGGATCTTGATCTGGTCCAGAGTGGTGCTGAAGAGGGCCTGGGGCGCGTCCATCAAGGCGGTATTCACCCGTTCGTCCTTGCCGCAGCCCAGGTAGAACTGCCCGGCTTTCCGGTCGACGGCGATAATGGAGGTGACCAGGAATTCCTTGCTTTCCTCGCTGTAGAGGGTCACGAATACCTTGCTTTCCATGATGGCCATGAGCATGCGCTCGATTTCCACGGCATTGCGGATTCGATAGCGCTCGATGTCTTCAGTCGTCGTTGGATCTTGGGGCATGGCTGACCTCGATTCCGGCCTGGTACGACCGGGTTGGTGTATTAGGGATGCATCCTAGTCGGTTTGTGCCGGCTCTGCCATGGCTGGCGGTTGCAGCAGGCGGGTCACCTGATTCAGGGACAATCGGACATCATCCCTGCGCCTCTGGCCTTTTCGGGCTTCGAACACGAACCTGACCTGGACGTTGGCGGGTTCGGCATACAGGATGAACAGGGGTGTGCCATGGCGATCCGTCGAATCGTAGGCAATGTCCTCGCGCATAAGAAATTGCTCGAATTCCTTGGCCCTGTCATCGCCAATCTCCAGTTCGATGTCGGAATGGAGGGTGATGGCTCCCGAGGCCACGCCTCCGACCAGCACGGGATCGAACGCCTTCAGGTCCTGCATGGCCTGGACTGCCTGGCTTCGGAGGCCCTGCAAGACCTCATCCTGCCCGGAATCGACGAACAACGCCCGGTAATCGCGCAGGGCCTGGTCGATCTCCTCGTTTCCCGGCAGGGTGTGGCCAGGGGGCAAGCCCAGCTGTCGCAGGGCCTTGCGCTTGGCCAGGCCGCGGTCACGAATGCCATGCTCGGCCATCAGTCGCGCAGCAGTCTGGGCGATCAGGATTCGCGCATGCTCGTGGAGCCCGGCCATGGTTTACTCGGGAAAAAGCAGGTTCTGCAGCGGTTCCGGCAACGGATCCAGGCCAAAGGGGCTGCCCGGCGCGAACTCCTCGTAGAAGAACTCTTGCCGCCCGCCCTCGGCAACCCGTGCCCCGGTGAGCGGGTCCACCTGCAGGGAGGTGACGCCTTCCGGAATGCCGGGGTATCGGTTGGGCACACCTTGCAATGCCGTGGCCATGTATCGTATCCAGATGGGGAGCGCGGCCTGGCCCCCGGTCTCGCCCCGGCCCAGCGGCTTGGGCTGGTCGTAGCCCATCCAGGCCACGGCGACCCGCTCCATGTTGTAGCCGGCGAACCAGGCATCCCGGTAGTCATTGGTCGTGCCGGTCTTGCCGGCCAGGTCGCCCCGGCCCAGTTGGTTGGCGGCCGTGGCCGTGCCCCGGGAGACCACGTCCCGCATCAGGCTGGTCATGATGAACGCATTGCGCGGATCCAGTACCTGTTCGGCAGGCGCCGCCTGGAAGCTCTCGAGAATGCGGTCGTTCTTGTCCGTGATTCTCGTCAAGTAGTGGGATTTGATCCGTTTTCCGCCGTTGGCAAAGATGGCATAGCCGCTGGCCAACTGAAGGGGCGTGACTTCCCCGGCCCCCAGGGCCAATGTCAGGTAAGGCTGTATCCGTTGCGGACTGAAGCCGAAGATCAGGGCGTGCTGGCGCGCCTGGCCTGGTCCCACGCCCTGAATCAGTCGTATCGAGACCATGTTCTTGGATTTCGCAAGGGCATTGCGCACCGTCATGGGGCCTTCATTGGTGCCGTCGTAGTTCTTGGGCTCCCAGGCCACGTCGCCGGTCTGCTCGGCATCGATGGTGATGGGGGCATCATCGAACACGGTGGCCGGCGTGATGCCCATTTCCAGGGCCGAAGAATAGACGAATGGCTTGAAAGACGAGCCTGGCTGGCGCCAGGCCTGGGTGACGTGGTTGAACTGGTTGCGACTGAAACTGAATCCCCCGACCAGGGCCCGTATGGCGCCGTCGCGGGGAGATAAGGCGATGAGAGCCGCTTCCACGCTGGGCAGGTACGTGAGCTGCCACGCAGACTTCGGTCCTGGGCGGTAGACCCGGACGATGGCGCCAGGGCCCAGCTTGTTTCGTCCCGAAGACTTGCTGTCGATGAATTTCTGGGCGAACTTGACCTCGGCAGGGCCCAGTTCCACCGTGTCGCCGTTGCGAAGCACGGCCTTGATGCCGTTCTTGCTGACCTGGGTGACCAGGGCGGGCAGCAGGCCGTTCACTTCTTGGTAACCGTTCAAGGCATCCAGCGCCTGGTTGGCGCCCGCCTTTGCGGGCAGATTGACGGTGCCTTCAGGCCCCGCATAACCACGACGACGATTGTAGGCGACCACGCCACTGCGCACGGCCTCGATCGCGCCCTGCTGTTCCTTGGCCTTGATGGTCGTGTAGACCTTCATGCCGCTGGAATAGACCTGCTCACCATAGCGCTCGTAGGCATATTGTCGAGCCATTTCGGCGATATGGTCGGAGGCCACTTCCATGGTCGCCGCCGAGGTCCGCACGGCCAGCTTCCTGGTCGAGGCTTGCTTGAACTGGGCCTCGGTGATGTAGCCAAGCTCCCGCATCCTGCGCAGGACATACAGCTGTCGGGTCTTGGCACGGTTGGGGTTGACCACCGGGTTGTAGGCGGAGGGTGCCTTGGGCAGTCCCGCCAGCATGGCCGCCTCGGCCACATCGATCCGGTTCAAGGGCTTGCCGAAATAGACCTGGGCTGCCGTGGCAAAGCCGTAGGCCCGCTGGCCCAGGTAAATCTGGTTGATGTAGAGCTCCAGGATCTGGTCCTTGCTCAGGGTGTGCTCGATCTTCAACGCCAGCAGGGCCTCGTTGATCTTGCGACGGAAGGTCTTTTCGGAGCTCAGGAAAAAGTTGCGTGCCACTTGCATGGTGATGGTGGAGGCGCCCTCCTTGGCGCCGCCCGACATGATGTTCGACCACGCGGCACGGGCTACGCCCAGGGTATCCACCCCGCCGTGCTCGTAAAATCGCTCGTCCTCGGCGGCCAGAATGGCCTGCTTCAGTACCTGGGGGGTGTCCTTGATGCTGACCACGGAGCGGCGCTCCTCGCCGAATTCCCCGATCAGGGTTCCTTCTTCGCTGTAGATGCGCAACGGCATCTTGGGACGGTAATCGGTCAGTACGTCCAGGTCCGGCAGTGAGGGATAGATGAAGGCAGAAACCAGGCCGGCCGTGGCCACAGCCACCACCAGCATCCCCATGGCGACGGCTGCAATATAATGCCACCAACGTGAAAGCATTTAATCCTCCAGCCCGGTTCGCTGGTTGGAACGCGCCGGTGCTTTTATGACGAAAGCGTCAGGTCCGAGAGTTAAAGTGGGCAAAATAGTTGCAAAAAAAAATAAGGTGTTGCTAGGATTTAGGCATAATTCTTACAAAAGTACCTTACATATCGAACTGAAGATCGAATGACATCTGAGGATCAAGTGTAAGGCTCAGGCGGGGTTCGTTGCGAAAGGGTGACATTGCAAATCAGTCTGATACGCCGGAAATCAAGACCGTTGATAGGCGTTGATATTAGCTCATCGGCGATCAAAATGCTTGAGCTGGCCGATGGCGGCGGTGGCTCATACCGGGTCGAGCGCTATGCCATCAGCCCCTTGCCCAAGGAATCGGTGGTGGACGGCAGCCTGGTGAAGCCTGACGCGGTGGCCGACGCCTTGCGCGATACATGGCGACATCTGGATACGCGTACCCGGGACATCGTGCTGGCACTGCCGGCATCGGCGGTTACGGCCAAGAAGATCATCCTGCCCAAGGAGACCACGGAGGCGGATATCGAGATCCAGGCGATCACGGAAGCCAACCAGATCGTCTCCTTCCCCATCGAGGATGTGGCCCTGGATTTCCAGGTTCTGGGCCCTTCACCCCGAAATCCTGAAGAAAACGAGGTCCTGGTGGTTGTGTCCCGCAAGGACCGGATCGAGGAGCGGGTGGCGGCTGCCGAGGCGGCCGGGCTGCGCACCTCCGTGGTGGACGTGGATACCTACGCCACCCTGCGTGCCTATGACCAGATCGCATTCCAGTTGCCCGACGACGGGCGCAAGCAGACCGTGGCCATCGTGGACATCGGTGCCACCACCACCCACGTGAACGTGCTCCACGACAACCAGCCGGTGTATCAGCGAGAACATCCTTTCGGTGGCCAGATATTGACCCAGGAAATTGCCCGGCGCTTCGATCTTCCCACGGAAGAAGCCGAGGATGCCAAGCGCAAGGGCCTGTTGCCGGAGAGTTACGAGCCCGAGGTGCTGCGCCCGTTCCTGGATGCTGTCTCCGTGGAAATCCAGCGCGCCCTGCAGTTCTTCTTTTCATCCACGCCCTATCAGTCTGTCGATGAAATCCTGCTTGCGGGTGGATGTGCCGGTATTCCAGGCCTGGATGAAGTGGTCTACGGCAAGATGCAGGCGAGCACCATTCTGGCCAATCCGTTCTCGAAGATGGCGGTGTCCAATCATGTCAAGGCAAGGCAGCTGGCGTCTGACGCCCCCTCCTTGTTTGTCGCCTGTGGGCTGGCCTTGAGGAGGTTCGACCCGGAATGAGCACGATACGCATCAACCTGCTGCCCCACCGGCAGATCAAGCGTGCCCAGCAGCAAAAGGCCTTCGTGGCGTTGTTTGTTGGCGTCGTCGTTGCCGCCGTGGCCATCGTGGTGCTCGGTCACATGGTGCTGGCCGGCATGCAGGACAGCCAGAACCGGCGCAATGAGTTTCTGAAGGCGGAAAACGCCAAGCTGGACATTCAGATCAAGGAAATCGCCGAGCTGAAGGAAAAGACCCAGGACCTCCTGGACCGGAAGAAGGTGGTGGAAGCCCTCCAGACCAACCGGGCCGAGGTCGTCCACCTGTTCGACGAGCTGGCGCGTCGGCTGCCGGACGGCATTTATCTCAAGTCCCTCAGGCAGTCGGGCGGCGATATCGCCCTCTCCGGCTATGCCCAATCCAGTGCCCGGGTATCCACCTTGATGCGCAACCTGGATCAGTCGGACTGGTTCGAGGCACCCCGGCTCATCGAGGTCAAATCCGCGGCGCAAGCCGGCTTGCGGGTGCATGAATTCAACATGGAGGTCAAGACCGGCGCGCCCATTGCCTCCAGCGATGAAGCGGCCGAGAAATAAGGCAGACCATGGACCTATCCGATCTCAATAATCTCGATCTCAAGAACGTGGCCCAGGCCCCCATGGGGGTGAAGGCCCTGTTGTTGAGCCTGCTGTTCCTGGGTGTGCTGGCTTTGGGGTACTACCTCGACTGGTCCGACGGACTGAAGAACCTGGAGGCCGCCGAAATCGAGGAACAGGGTCTGCGCGACACCTACATGACCAAGAAGCGGCAGGTCATCAATTACGAAGCCTACAAGCAACGCTACCAGGATACGGAACAGGCATTGGCTGCCATGGTCCGGCAACTGCCCAACCGGTCCGAGATTGATGCCCTCCTGACCGATGTCAACCAGGCGGGCGTGGGGCGGGGGCTGGATTTCGACCTGTTCCGCCCCAACAGCGAGGTGGTGTCGGACTTTTATGCCACCTTGCCAGTCAACATCAAGGTCAATGGCGGCTACCATGACTTGGCCCAGTTCGCCAGCGACGTGGCCAAGCTGCCACGCATCGTCACCATGCACGACATCAACCTGAACCCAACCAAGGACGGAAAACTGGCCATGGATGCCGTCCTGCGCACCTATCGGTACCTGGATGACGAAGAGATCGCCGCTGCCCGGAAGGCCCGGAAGGAGCAGAACAAATGAGACGCCTGGCCGCCTCCTTCTCCTTGCTGCTGTTGCTGACGGCATGCGCGTCCGACGAATTCGATGATTTGCGGGTATTCATGGACGAGGCAGGCAAGCAGCCTGCCCCCAAGCTCGATCCCCTGCCTGATGTTATACCGCCGGCCACCTTCGAATATGAGCCCGGCCAACTGCAGGATCCCTTCAAGACACGTACCCTGCGGCCCGAGGCTGGGCAGGATGGCTTCATACCCGATATGGGCAAGCGTACCGGACCCTTTGTCGAGTACCCCCTGGATGCCTTGCGCATGGTGGGGGTCATGAGCAAGGACAAGCGTCGCAACGCAGTCATCAAGCTTCCGGATGGCCGGCTTTTGCTGGCCCGGGTGGGAGACCCCATCGGCCAGAACTTCGGCGTCATCAGCGCCATTCGGGACGAAGGCTTGGAGATCAAGGAAGTCACCCTGGACAGTTCAGGCAATTGGAGCCAGTCCATCGCGATTCTGGCTATGGAAGATTCATCGGCGTCCTCGGGCGCGAACAGCAGATAAAGAGGCGATCCATGCTCAATATTCATCCATTCAAATCGCTCGTGGTCCTGGGAGGGCTGATTCTGGCGTTTCTGGCAGTGGGCCCCGCCCATGCCGCCAATGCGCTGCTGGCCTTGAGCGTGAGCGCCGGCAAGAATGACTCCCAGGTGTTGCGCATTCAAATGAAGGACCCCCTGGCCAGCCTGCCCATGCACTTCAGCACGG
>DYHB01000003.1:0-52831 GCA_020724415.1 Thiobacillus sp. | reverse complement strand
CCCCATCGCATCGTGCTGGATTTCCCGGGTACCGCCAATCAGATCGGCCAGCCTTCGGGCGACTTGAACAAGGGCGTGCTGGGCACCTACCGGGTCGTCCAGGCCAACGACAGGACCCGTGTGGTCATCAACCTGAAGGGCCCGGCCACCTATGACCTGCGCCGGGATGGTGCCCAACTGTACATCGCCGTGTCCGGGGCCTCGTCGGCGCCCGGCGACGCGCCTGCGGCCCATTTTGCCGCGGCCGAGCCCAAGCAGGCCCACAGCGTTCGCAACATCGACTTCCGCCGGGCAGAGAACGGCGCCGGCCGGATCGAAGTGGCCCTGTCCGACCCCAGCGTGGGCATCGACATCAAGCAGAAGGGCCAGACCATCCAGGTGGAGTTCCTGAACACCTCCCTGCCCGGCAATTTGCGGCGTCGGCTGGACGTGAGTGAATTCGCCACCCCGGCCCAGAGCATCGAGACGATCCAGCAGGGCAACCTGACCCGCATGACGGTACGGCCGAAAGGACGCTGGGACTATTCGGCCTACCAGGCCGGCCAGCAATTCATCCTGGAAATCACTTCCATCGAGCCCCAGCCCACGGGTGTGGCCCAGCGCATGACCTACAGCGGCGAAAAGCTCTCCCTCGACTTCCAGGGCCAGGACGTGCGCGCGGTGTTGAAGGTGATCGCCGACTTCACCGGCCTGAACATCATTGCCGCCGAAACCGTCAGTGGCAACGTCACCCTGCGCCTGAAGGACGTGCCCTGGGATCAGGCCCTGGATCTGGTGTTGCGCACCAAGGGCCTGGACAAGCGGGTCTCCGGCAATGTCATCTGGGTGGCGCCCCGTGAGGAACTCATCGCCAAGGAACGGCAGGAGCTCGAGGCACGCAAGACGGCCGAGGACATCGAGACCCTGGTCACCCGCAACTACCGACTCAACTATGTACGCGCCGACGAAGCCATGATCGTCATCTCCGGCGGCTCCCGCTACAGCAGCAGCCTGGACGAGACCGCCAGTTGCTCGCCCAGCGCCGAGGGTGTCAAGTCCCAGGCCAGCACCGGCAGCAACGACGCCGGCCGCACCAACCTCACCCAGGCCCAGTCCGGCGCCCCGGGCAGCCAGACCAATTACGCCGTCAACCGGGTGCTGTCACCCCGTGGAGCGGCTTCCTACGACCTCACCACCAATTCCCTGATCGTGACCGACATTCCCCAGCGTCACGCCGCCGTGGAAGACGTGCTCAAGGGCATCGACGTGCCTACCAAGCAGGTCCTGATCGAGGCTCGGGTGGTGCTGGCCGACGATGTCTTCGGACGCACCCTGGGGGCCCGCCTGGGCGTGTCCGGGCAAGGCTTCAACAGCAACACCCTGTATGGCACCGGCAGCACCATGGAAGCCGCCGCCAGTGCCGCCACCGTCCCGGCCCTGGGCAGCTCGGTCAGTCCCAATGTCGATCTGGGCACCGGCCTGTTCGGTGTGGGCAATGCCGGCTCCATCGGCTTCAGCATCCTCAATGCCGCCTCCGGCGTGGCCCTGGGCCTGGAGCTCCAGGCCCTGGAGGCCGACAAGCGCGGCAAGATCATCTCCAACCCCCGGGTGGTCACCGCCAACCTGCGTCCCGCCGTCATCCTGCAAGGTCGCCAGATTCCCTACCAGACCGTGAGTGCCGACGGTACCAACACCCAGTTCCGGGATGCCCTGCTCTGTCTGCTGGTCTCCCCTCAGGTCCTGAACAATGACGAGATCATCCTCAACGTGGAAGTGACCAAGGATGCCCAGGGCGACAATACCAGTGCCGGCCCCGCCATCAACGTCAAGCGGCTGAAGACCCAGGTGCGGGTCAAGAACGGCGAGACCGCCGTTCTGGGTGGCATTTTCGAGCAAACCCTGCGCAACGACACCAACAAGGTGCCCCTGCTGGGCGACCTGCCCGTACTGGGCCACCTGTTCAGAAACAACAACCGCTTGGACGACAAGAGCGAGATGCTGGTCTTCCTCACGCCCAAACTGCTGGGTGAGGGCAGCCAACTCACGCGCTAGGCCGGGCAGCGCGGTTTAGATGGTATTCATGCATGCTTGGCCATACCCCAAGGCCGACGACTTAGGAGACGTAAAGTGAACTGGATGAAGCGTTATCGTGGGTGGATGGCCGCCGGCCTGATCGGGTTGCTCGCCGGATGCGGTGGCGGTGGCGGTGGCGGCGGTGCCGGACCCTTCACCATCACGGTACGTGCGGACAAGACCTCACTTCCCTTGAATGTCGCGCTGGAAGGCCCGCGCATCGGCGGGCGCTACCTCACCACCCTGTATGTGGAAGCCAAGGACAATGGCGGCAGGCCCATCCCCGGCGGGGAGGACATCTTCTCCTGCAACATTCTCAACGGCTTTGATTCCGGCATCCTGTATTACTTGGACGGAGACGACGAGCACGTGGAAGAGGTCACGCTGGCAGACGGTACCACGGTCGAAGTGCCCTTGGCCTTCCGCTCCGTGGTGCTGGACGGCAATGCCGGCGGCGCCACCTTCCATTACCTGGCGTGGGACACGGCGGGTACCGCTACGGTCCGCTGCACGGTCAACGAGCCGGGCACCAACATCCAGCGCAGTGCCAGCGTCAACATCCAGGTGGGCGGTTCGTCCGGCGGTGTTTCCCAGATCCTGCTAGAAAACCTGAGCAGCCCGGGCTACCTCTTTACCCAGGGGCAAAACGGTCCCACCCAGGCCCAGATCGCCGCCAACATGGTGGATGAGGGCGGTCAGGCACTGCCCAACCCCACCTCCGGCCGCAACAACCTTCAACTGCGAATCATGCCCGTGTCCGGCAGCACAGCAGATGACGCCGCCATCCTCCGGGGTGTCAACGGGTCCGGCCAGCCAGTGGCGGGGCAGTCCATACATGTCCGCAGCATCAATGGCCAGGCTCAGTTCACCGTAGTCAGCGGCAACTCTGCCGGTACATTGATGGTAGAAGCCATGTCCGACCTGTTGGACAACGACGTGGGCAACGGCATCGCCCAGCCCTTGGTGAATTACTTCGCCATTTCCGTGGTGACCACGGCGCCTAACACGGGCACGGCGTCGCCCATTTCCATCACCACCACGGATTTGCCGGCTGCCCAAGGCGGCATTGCCTACGCGGCCTTGTTGGAGGCCTCGGGGGGCACACCGCCCTACACCTGGTCCCTGGTGACGTTCGGCTTGCCCACAGGGCTGACCCTGACCGAATCCGGTGTAATCGCGGGGACGCCCTTTGGCTCCAGCAGTGGCACCTTCTCCTTCGTGGCCCGGGCCACGGATACCAAGGGTGTCTCCCAGCAGCGGGCCCTGTCCATTGCCTATACGGCGCCGACAGTGCCGACGCCTGAGCCGACGCCCGCTCTGGTGGTCAGCCCCACCAGCGGTGCAGGGGCTGTAGGTGCCGAACTGACTTTTGTCATCACGGGGGGAAGCGGGAGCTATGCCAAGGTGTCCAACAACGGCAGTATTGCCGCCATCGACACCGTGCAATCCACGGGCAACCGAGTGGTTGTGGACTTGGTGGGCACCGGCAGCACCAGCATCGTGGTGACCGATACCTCCGGCAAGGCCGTGACGGTACCCATTACCGTGACAGGTGGGACGGGTACCCAGGCCTTGACGGTAACGCCCACGGTGGGCGGAAGTGTGGCCATTGGGCAGACCTTCAACCTGGTCATTACCGGGGGCACGCCGGGCTACACCGTAACCTCCACCAACACCTCCATTGGTACCGTGGCCCCTGCCTCGGTTGCCTCCAGTGGCGGTACGTTCGTGTTTACTCCGGTATCGGCGGGTACGGTGCAGTTGATCATCCGGGACAGCACGGGGTCGATCCAAACAGTGGACATGACCGTGACCCAACCCGGGGGAACGCTACTGAGCGTTGTCTCTTCCTCCGTTGACTGGAAAGTGGGCGCGGGTGCATGTACTCCAGGTATCCCGTACAGTGATTTTGTCGTCTATGGTGGGGTGCCTCCGTATACCGCCATCAGTACCAGTCCGTTGATTGTTACCATCCCTGGAACCTCTGGGGCCCCGAATGCACAGGGTTACTACACATTCAGGGCCGAAGCTGAATGTATCGCGGAAGGTAACGCGACGCTGGTGTTCAGGGATAGCGTTAATGCAACGGTAACGGCACAGTTCAATATTGATATTGATGACCCAGCGGTTCCGACTGCGCCTGCAGTTAGCCCAGCGGCGCCTTCAGTGACGCAGCTAGCATCCAACCGGACACTGAATTTTGTGATCTCCGGTGGCACACCCGGCTATACAGTGATCTCTTCCAATCCTGCTCTGGCCACGGTAGGTGCAGTATCGGCGACATCGCCATACGTGTTTGCCGCTACAGTCCTTGCCAATCAGAATGGGGTAGTCGACTTTGTGGTTACGGATGGCAATGGTCTGACAGCATTGGCAACCTTGACTGTTACCGCGCCATAAGGCAGTTGGCATCCAGAGAAAAAACGGCGCTTAAAGCGCCGTTTTTTTTGATATCTCTATTGAACTGATATGGACTCGATTGGCTACCTAGTCATAACACCACCTTCACCATCGGATGCCCCGACAGCTCCCGATACAACCCGTCCAGTTGGGCCTGGCTGCTGGCCCGAACCACACAGGTGATGGAGAGGTAGTTGCCGCCCGATGAGGGGCGGTATTCCGGCTCGCTGGCGAGCCCGTCCGGGGCGTGGCGCTGGACGATGGCCAGGATGCTGTCGGCGAAGGTCTCCGTGTACTGGCCCATGATCTTGATGGGAAAATCACAGGGGAATTGCAGCAGGGCCTCCTGGCTCATGGGGTGTGCTCCGAGGTGTTGCCTTCCAGGCCGCGCATCGCCCGGCGCTTGTACTCCTGGTAGGCGGTGTGGAATGCCCGGAATACGGGACCGGGCCGACCGTCACCCACGGGACGGCCGTCCAGCCGGGTGACCGGGGTGATTTCCTTGGTCGAGGAGGTCAGCCAGAGCTCGTCGGCCAGGCGCAGTTCGGCTTCACTGACGTGGCGTATCCGGACAGGCGTATCCAGGCTGGTCGCCAGTTCCAGCACCACGTCGTAGGTGATGCCGGGCAGGATCAGGTGGGACTTGGGGGGCGTGGTCAGTTCGCCCTGGATGACGGCGAAGATGTTGCTGGCACTGCCCTCGGTCAACTGGCCGTCCCGGAGCAGGAGGGTCTCGGCACATCCCGCATCGACGGATAGCTGGCGCAGCAGCACGTTGGCCAGTTGGGAGGTGGCCTTGATGTCACCCCGCAGCCAGCGGTTGTCCTGGGCGGTGACGGCGGCGACGCCGTGGGCCAGGACGTCGGGCCCCGGGGACGGCAAGGCCATGGGCATCATGAACACCGTGGGTTCCGGATGGGCCGGGAAGGCATGATCCCGGGGTGCCGGACCCCGGGTGACATGGAGGTAGATGCCCTGGTCTTCCCAGGGGGCCTGTCGGATGAGGGCGTGGATATGTTCCCGCCAGCGGTCAACGGTCAGGGGGTTCGTGAGCCGGATGCTGTCCAGGCTGTGCTGGAGTCGACTCAGGTGCTCATCCAGCCGGAAGGGGCGCCGGCTGTAGACGGGCACCACCTCATAAACCCCATCGCCGAAGATGAATCCCCGGTCCAGTACGGGCACCCGGGCTTCCGACAGGTCCATGTACGCGCCATTCAGGTAGACCGTGGGCATGGCATGTGCACTTTCGAATCCGCTCAGTGTTCACTTGAACATTAGCATCAGATTGTCCCACAGGCGTCCGAACAGCCCGGCCACGGGGATGGTCTCCAGCGCCTGCATGGGGTATTCGGCCAGGGTCTTGCCCTGGGCGCTCAGGCGCAAGGTGGCGATGTGCTGGCCCCGGGAAACGGGGGCCAGCATGGGCTGGCGGGCGATCACTTCGGCCTTGAGACCCTTGCTGGCGCCCCTGGGCAGGGTGACGTAGAAGTCCTGGGTGAAACCGATCTTCACCTGACTGCCCCGTCCCTTGTAGATGCGGAAGGTGCTGACCGGCTGGTTGGCCTTGTAGAAACGCAAGGTCTCGAAGTGCTGCAGGCCATAATTCAGCAGCTTCTGGCTTTCGCTGGTGCGGGCGGCGTCGGAGGCCGCGCCCAGCATGACGGAGAGCAGGCGACGGTTGTCCCGCTTGGTAGAGGAAATCAGGCAGTAGCCGGCGCTGTCGGTATGGCCGGTCTTGACCCCGTCCACGTTCGGGTCCAGCCAAAGCAGGCGGTTGCGGTTGGGCTGGGTGATGCCGGCGTAGCTGAATTCCTTGATGGCGTAGTAGCGGTAATCCTCGGGGAAGTCACGGATCAGGGCCTTGACCAGGATGGCCAGGTCCCGGGCGGTGGTGTAGTGCTCGGCATGGGGCAGTCCCGTGGCATTGCGGAACTGGCTACCCGTCATGCCAAGTTTCTTGGCGGTCTGGTTCATCATGGTGGCGAAACCGGCCTCGTCGCCGCCGATGGCCTCGGCCAGGGTGATGGCGGCGTCATTGCCGGACTGGATGATCAGTCCCTGGATGAGTTCTTCCACCTTGGCGGGCTGGCGTGGGTCCAGGAACATGCGGGAGCCCTCTGCCCGCCACGCATGCTCGGACACGGGCAGGGTCTGGTCCCGCTTCAGGCGTCCCTCCTTCAGGGCGGAGAAGGTCAGGTAGGCGGTCATCAACTTGGTGAGGGAGGCCGGCTCGACCCGTCTGTCGGCATCCTTCTCGGCCAGTACCGCACCGCTCTGGAAGTCCTGCAACAACCAGGTACGGGCTTCGATGGACGGGGGGGTGGGGTTGGCCGTGGCCTGGCTGGCCAGACTCAGGGAAAGTAACAAAAGGCTGATGAATCGATAAGTCATGGGGCTTGCAAATCCTGTATTTGACGGTGCAGGTCCGCTTGCTGAGGGGGGCCTGCTGAACTCGATTGCTAAAAACTGGGGGAAAACCGGGGCTGACCAAGTGCGCCTGGTCTTTTCGACCGGATTGGCTCGGCGAAGGATGACGGGCACATCAGTGTCTGAGTTCGTTGACCTCCCCAGGTTCAATAACTGACCCTGAAGGGGGCCAGGCCGAATTCCCGAGCCAGAAGGTCTCGGGCCATGTCCAGTTGATCCGGTTGGTAGGGGCCGACATGGATCTTGATCAAGTCCCCGGACTCGATGCGATGTATGCCAGGCAGTTGCAGTTCTGCTTGTCTGGACCGGACGTGTTGCAGCAGGTTCCTGGCCGCCTCTTCACTGCCCAGGGCCGCCAACTGGAGATAATTGCCCCGGGCGGGCGGCGCCTGGGGGGTGCTGGGAGATGGATCGCTGGCCGCGGCCAGGGACCGGGCCGGGTCGATCCTTTCCACAAGGACTTCCCGTACCCCCTTCAGCAGGTCCAGTTTCCAGGCGGCCGTATAGGACAGGTCGATGATGCGGCCTTCATGGAACGGGCCGCGATCGTTGACCCGCACCACGACGCTGCGCTGGTTGGCCGGGTTGGTGACCCGGACGTAGCTGGGGATTGGCAAGGTAGGGTGGGCCGCCGTCATGGCGTACATGTCGTAGATTTCCCCGGACGCGGTGGGTTTGCCATGGAAGCGGCGACCATACCAGGAGGCCAGCCCCCGGGCACGATAATCCCGGTCTCCCGCCATGGGGGTATAGGTCTTGCCAAGCACGGTATAGGTGCGATTGGCATAGCGGTGCAAGGGTTCCACCCTGGGTATGGCATCCGGGATGCCGGCCAGGTCAGCGGGCGGATTGCTGCCGGGGCCGTCATCCTTGTAGTAGCCTCCGGGCTTTCGGGCACTGGCATCGGGCGTGCTGCCGGGGCTGGTCAGTGACAGGGAGGAACAGCCTGCCAGAAGCACCATGATGCTAGAAACGCCGATAAATGTGTGCGTTAACCTCATGTCTTTACGAGCTTTTTGTGTGTCGCAACGCTCATGACGATACCAAAACCCACCAGCACTGTCACCATGGAGGTGCCCCCGTAGCTGACCAGGGGCAGGGGGACGCCCACCACGGGAAGGAGCCCTGAGACCATGCCCATGTTGACGAAAACGTAGGTGAAAAACATCAGGACGATGGCCCCGGAGAGCAGGCGCCCGAACAGGTTGGGCGCATTGGCGGCCAGATGCAGTCCACGCCAGATGATGGCGGTATACAGTGCCAGGAGGACCACGTTGCCCAGCAGTCCGAATTCCTCCGAGTAGACCGAAAAGATGAAATCCGTGGTGCGTTCGGGCAGGAAATCCAGTTGGGCCTGGGTACCCGAGCTCCAGCCTTTGCCCAGGACCCCGCCCGAGCCGATGGCGATGGTGGACTGGATGATGTGGTAGCCGGCGCCCAGGGGATCCTGGGTGGGATCGAGCAGCATGAGCACCCGGCCCCGCTGGTAATCGTGCAACAGGTAGTTCCAGGCGATGGGCAGGAAGGCCAGGAAGGCGGCGGCTGCCCCCAGGATGACCCGCCAGGACAGTCCGCCCAGGAATAGCACATAGGCGCCGGAGGCACTGATGAGCAGTGCCGTCCCCAGATCGGGCTGCTTGAGGATGAAACCCACGGGCAAGGCTAGCAAGACGGCCGCGATGACGAAGTCACGCCGTTGCAGGGTTTCCTGGCGGAAATGAAGGTACCAGGCCAGCATCATGGGGACAGCCAGGCGCATGAACTCGGAGGGCTGGATGCGGGTGATGCCCAGATTCAACCAGCGCCGGGAACCGTTTACGATGTCCCCCACCAGGGCCACGCCCAGCAGCAGGACCAGACCCAGTACGTAGATGGGCAGCGCGAATTGCATCAGGCGCTGGGGCGGCACCAGGGAGATGATCAACATGGCGCCCAGGGCCACGCTCATGTTCACCATATGGGAAACCACCTTGGCGGGGTTCTCGCCGGATGCGCTGAACATCACCACCAGGCTCAACAGCAGCAAAAGGATGAGCAGTGCCAGGAGGGGCACGTCGATATGGCCGAACAGGCGTCGGAGCCAATAACTAATCGGGGGCATCGCTCATCTCCGAGTGGGGGAGGGGGGCGGGGGTCTCCGGGGCTGCTTCCAGGTCGTCCGATTCGGCCATCTCGGCCTCGATAGCCTCCACCTCCTCCGCACGCAGCGCCTCGGGCAGCTTGCCCAGCAGCCAATAGTCCATCACCTTGCGGGCCATGGGAGCGGCCGTGCCACTGCCGCTGCCGCCATTCTCCACCATCACCGCCACCACGATGCGGGGGGCCTCGGCCGGGGCAAAGGCGACGAACAGGGCGTGGTCCCGGTGTCGGGCGGCAATGCGGTGTTCATCGTAGCGTTCGTTCTGCTTGATCCCGATCACCTGGGCCGTGCCGGTCTTGCCGGCGATGGCATAGGGGGCGCCGGCGGCGGAGGCGGCGGCAGTACCGCCGGGCCTGGTCACGTCCACCATGGCCTGGCGGATGATTTCCAGATAGTCGGGACGCATCTGCACCTGATCCATCACCTCCGGGGCGGCCATGGAGACCTTGCCCGTGGCTGGGTCCCGCCAGGCCCGGATGAGTTGGGGCTTGTAGACCGTGCCGTTGTTGGCCAGGATCATGGTGGCCACGGCCAGTTGCATGGGCGTGGCCAGGCTGTAGCCCTGGCCGATGCCGGCAATCACGGTTTCGCCCGGCCACCAGGGTTGCTTGAAGCGTTTCCTCTTCCATTCCGGGCTGGGCAGGACTCCGGCCATCTCGCCATCCAGGTCCACGCCCGTCTTGCGCCCGAATCCGAACCGGGCCAGGTAGTCATGCATGTTGCGGATGCCCATCTGCTGGGCCAACTGGTAGTAGTAGGTATCGCAGGAGACGACGATGGACTTTTTCAGGTCCACCAGGCCGTGGCCATCCTTTTTCCAGTCCCGGAACCGGTGGCTGCTGCCGGGCAGGGAATAAAATCCCGGATCGACGATGGTGTCGCCGGGTTTGCGATAGCCCAATTCCAGGCCCGCCAGGGCCATGAAGGGCTTGATGGTGGAGCCGGGTGGATAGGCGCCCCGCAAGGCCCGGTTGATCATGGGATGGTCGGGGGAATTGTTGAGCAGATTCCAATTCACCGGGTCAATGCCGTCCACGAACAGGTTGGGGTCGAAGCCGGGCCGGGAGACCAGGGCCAGGACGCCGCCATTGGCCGGGTCCAGGGCGACAATGGCGCCCCGATAATCCCCCAGGACCTTTTCCGCCACCTGCTGCAACTGGCTGTCCAGGTGCAGATAGATGGCATGGCCGGCCATGGGGGGGGTGCGGGACAGGATGCGCACCGGCCGTCCCGAGGACTCGATTTCCACCTTCTCGATGCCGGTTTTGCCATGCAGCCAGCGCTCGTAGCTTTTCTCCACACCCATCTTGCCGATGTGGTCGGTGCCCTTGTAATTGGCCAGCAGGCCATCTTCGCTCAGGGCGTCCACATCCTTCTGGTTGATCCGGCCAATATAGCCGACCACATGGGAAAAGGACTCGCCGAAGGGGTACTGTCGAAATTGCCGGGCACGGATTTCCACCCCGGGAAAACGGAACCGGTTCACCGCAAACCGGGCCACCTCTTCCTCGGTCAGATGGGCGCGGATGGGCAGGCTCTCGAAGTTCTTGCTCTCTGCCAGCAGGCGGCGGAAGCGTTTCAAGTCACCGGGTTCGATGCGCACGATGTCCGCCAGGCCGGCCAGGGTCTCGTCCAGCCCGCCGGTCTTGCTGGGCGTGATCTCCAGGGTGTGGGACGAGAAGTTGTGGGCCAGGGCCGCGCCGTTGCGGTCCAGGATGGACCCTCGGGAAGGCACGGCCGGCACCAGGGCAATGCGGTTGTTTTCCGCCAGGGACTGGTAACGCTCGTATTCCAGGACCTGAAGCCAGAAGAATCGGCCGAGCAGGACCAGAAACAGCAGCGTGGCCCCGATGCCGGCAATGCGCAGCCGCTGCCGGTAGCCATGGAACTCCTCTTCCGGGTTGATCAGGCGATAGTGGTTCTTCACTTGACGGCGCGACTCGGAGCAGATTCAGACCAGGGGCGTCCGGCCAGGCGGTCGAACAGCATGGCCAGGGGCAGCCAGAGCAGGGCCGCGACAATGCCGGCCAACAGGAAACGCCAGTCGGCGGCGTGACCGCCAAAGAGCCATCCCAGCGCCAACACCAGCATCTCCTTGAACAGGAACAGCGGGGCCAGCTGGACCGCCCGGGCCGGGGCGGAAAAATTCTCCAGGCGGCGACGCAGGTAGATGGCCAGGAAGGCCGTCAGGGTATAGGCCACGGCATGCTGGCCCATGAGCACGCCCCGGACCGCATCGGTCATCAGGCCAAAGCCGAAGGCGGCTCCCAGGGGGGCCAGGCGGGGGGCGTGAATATGCCAGTAGAGCAGGGCCATCAAAGTGAAATCCGGTACCAGCCAACGCCAACCATCCGGCCACGGCAACAGGGTGAGCAGGAACGCGACCGCCAGGCTGACGGCCACCCAACGGAAGGAGGGGGGGGCAGCCAGTTCCTGGCCCTGGGGGAGAAGCGGTTTATCCGGCATCACGCTGCTCAGGGGACGGGGCGGCTGGCACGGGGGGGACTGGTGCGGCCAGACCCGGCCGAGGTTGCAGGATCAGGACATGCTGATACTGCCCGGTCTGGGCCAGGGGGGCGCATACCGCCCGGGCGAAGGGTGTGTGGCTGGGCATCTCCAGCCGTAGCACCCGGGCAACGGGAATGCCGGCCGGGTAAACGCCATCGATGCCGGAAGTGGCGAGAAGATCGCCTGCCTTGAGATCCGCCTGCATGTCCAGATAGCGCACTTCCAGCAGGTCGTCCGACCCTACGCCGGAAACGATCAACCGCAAGCCGTTACGGGCGTTCATGACAGGGGCCGATTGTTCTTTGGAAACCAGCAGGGTGACCTCGCTGGAGGTGGGGTAGACCCGCGTCACCTGGCCCACCAGGCCATGAGGATCGACGACGGGCCGGCCCGGGAGCACGCCGTCCTTCTCCCCGCGATTTACCACGACACGACGGGCAAAGGGGTCGGGCTGGGTGCGAATGATCTCGGCGGCCAGGCTCGCCACCTCGGGGCGAGGGGGCAGGGCGAGCAAGTCACGTAGACGGGTGTTTTCCAATTCGAGACTGCGCCAGGACTGCATGGACTGGAGCAGTGCATCCCGTTCCTGGGACAGTTTTCGGTTGTCCGCCATCAGGTCGCCGTGGATGACGAAGAAGTCGCTGGCCTCGCCGAAAAACTGGAACGGTCGGGCCAATTGCGCCTGCATGGGGTGCAACAGGGCCATCATGCTTGAGCGCAGCAATGACAGGGCGTCGAGACGCTGGTCCGCCACCATCAGGCCGAGCCCGAAGACCAGGTAGAGGGTAAGACGGACCGGCAGGCCCATCTCCCGGACGAACATGGGGGCCTGGGGTGTGCGGGACATCGTCAGGCCTCAGGCTCAAGGTTCAAGGAACAGGGTATGCCAACGCTGTCTTGATCCGGGCACCTTGTTCCTTGTCGGGGGGTCAGTCGTTGGTGAATACCGTGGCCAGGCGATCCATCTCCTCCAGGGCGCGACCGGAGCCACGCACCACGCAGGTCAGGGGATCATCGGCCACGATGACGGGCAGGCCGGTCTCCTCCATGAGCAGGCGGTCAATGTCCCGCAGAAGGGCGCCCCCCCCGGTGAGGACCATGCCCTTTTCAGCGATGTCGGCACCCAGTTCGGGCGGCGTCTGCTCCAGAGCGGACTTGACGGCGGACACGATGGTGTTGAGGGGCTCCGTGAGGGCTTCCAGGATCTCATTGCTGGTCACCGTGAAGCTGCGCGGGATGCCTTCGGCCAGGTTGCGGCCCTTGACCTCCATCTCGCGCACCTCGGAACTGGGGAAGGCCGATCCGATTTCCTTCTTGATGGCCTCGGCGGTGGATTCACCGATGAGCATGCCGTAGTTGCGGCGGATATAGTTGATGATGGACTCATCGAATTTGTCGCCGCCCACCCGGACCGAGGCGGTATACACCACGCCGCCCAGGGAGATGACGCCCACTTCAGTGGTGCCGCCGCCGATGTCCACCACCATGGAGCCGGTGGCTTCGGCCACGGGCAGGCCGGCGCCGATGGCCGCCGCCATGGGTTCTTCGATCAGATAGACCTGTCGGGCGCCGGCGCCGATGGCCGATTCGCGGATGGCCCGGCGCTCCACCTGGGTGGCGCCCGAAGGTACGCAGATGATGATGCGCGGGCTGGGATGGAACATCCGGGTGTCGTGCACCTTCTTGATGAAGAACTTGAGCATCTGCTCGGTGATGTTGAAGTCGGCGATGACGCCGTCCTTCATGGGGCGGATGGCCTGGATGTTGCCGGGGGTGCGGCCCAGCATCTGCTTGGCCTCGATGCCCACCGCCTGGATGGTCTTCTTGCCGGAAGGACCTTCCTGGCGGATGGCGACCACCGAGGGCTCGTCCAGGACGATGCTCTTGCCCCGCACGTAGATCAGGGTGTTGGCGGTGCCCAGGTCGATGGCCAGGTCGGTGGAAAAGTAACCTCTGAGAAATCCGAACATGTTGTTTTGCTCTGTGGCTGCGCGTCAGAAAATAAGCGGCATATGATAACCTACTCGGTTTTAAAGGCATAAGGTATTGAAACCATGTCGCTTTCACTGGATGACGTAAAGCGCATCGCCCACCTGGCCCGGATTCGGGTCAGCGACACCGAGGCGGCCCAGACTCAGGGCCAATTGAACGGCATCTTTTCCCTGATCGAGGCCATGCAGGCGGTGGATACCCAGGGCGTGGAACCCATGGCCCACGCCCGGGATGTCTACCAGCGGCTGCGCGACGACCGGGCTACGGAGACGGATAGGCGCGAGGCCTACCAGGCCGTGGCGCCCCAGACCGAAGCCGGCCTGTACCTTGTGCCCAAAGTCATCGAATAGCCCAACATGACCTACCATTCCCTCAAGCAACTCGCCGGGCAGCTTGCCACCGGCAAGGCCTCCAGCGTGGAGCTTTGTCAGGACTATCTGGCACGCATCCAGGCCCGCAACCCGGACCTCAACGCCTTTATCACCGTGGATGCGGAGCGGACCCTGGCCGAGGCCCGGGCCGCCGATGCCCTGCGTGCCGCCGGCAACGCCGGGCCTCTGACCGGCGTGCCCATTGCCCACAAGGACATCTTCTGCGCCGAGGGCTGGCTGACCACCTGCGGCTCGAAGATGCTCTACAACTTCGTATCGCCCTACGATGCCCACGTCATCGAACAGTTCAAGAAGGCCGGCATGCCCACTCTGGGCAAGACCAACATGGACGAGTTCGCCATGGGCTCGTCCAACGAGACCAGTTACTACGGCCCGGTGAAGAACCCCTGGGACATGGCCCGGGTGCCAGGCGGCTCTTCGGGCGGCTCGGCGGCCTGTGTCGCGGCGGGCCTGGCGCCGGCGGCCACCGGCACCGACACCGGCGGCTCGATCCGCCAGCCGGCGGCCCTGTGCGGCATCACCGGCCTGAAACCCACCTACGGCGTGGTGTCGCGCTACGGCATGATCGCCTTCGCCTCCTCCCTCGACCAGGGGGGTCCCATGGCCCGGTCGGCCGAGGATTGCGCTCTGCTGCTCAATGTCATGGCCGGTTTCGACGGTCGTGACTCCACCAGTCTGGAGCGCGAGCAGGAAGACTACGCTCGTGACCTGGCCAAGCCATTGAATGGCCTGCGCATCGGGCTGCCGAAGGAGTTCTTCGGCGAAGGTCTGACCGGCGACACCGCCAAGGCGGTGCAGGAGGCCATCGCCCAGTTCAAGAAACTCGGCGCCACCACGGTGGAAGTCAGCCTGCCCAATTCCGGCCTGTCGGTGGCCGCCTACTACGTCATCGCCCCGGCCGAGGCATCGAGCAACCTGTCGCGCTTCGACGGTGTTCGCTACGGCTACCGCACGCCGGACTACACCGATCTCACGGACATGTACGAGAAGACCCGCGCCGAAGGCTTCGGCAGCGAGGTGAAGCGGCGCATCCTGATCGGCACCTACGTGCTCAGTCACGGCTACTACGACGCCTACTACATCCAGGCCCAGAAACTGCGCCGCCTCATCGCCCAGGACTTCGCCGAGGCCTACAGGCAGTGCGACGTGATCCTCGGCCCGACCGCGCCGACCACGGCGTTCAAGCTGGGCGAGAAGGCCGACGACCCGGTGCAGATGTATCTGTCCGACATCTACACCATTGCCGTCAACCTGGCCGGCCTGCCCGGCATGTCCCTGCCCTGCGGCTTTGACGGCCAGGGCTTGCCCATCGGCCTGCAACTGATCGGTGACTACTTCTCCGAGGCTCGCATGCTCAACGTCGCGCACCAGTATCAACTCGCCACCGACTGGCACCAACGTACGCCGGGAGGATTCTGACCATGCAATGGGAAACCGTCATTGGACTTGAGGTCCATACCCAGCTCACGACCAAGTCGAAGATATTCTCCGGCGCCAGCACCGCCTTCGGCGCTGAGCCCAACAGTCAGGCCTGCCAGGTGGACATCGCCCTGCCCGGCGTGCTGCCGGTGTTGAACAAGGGCGCGGTCGAATGCGGCATCCGCTTCGGCCTGGCCATCGGCGCCAAGCTGAACCGGGTCAACGTCTTCGATCGCAAGAACTACTTCTACCCCGACCTGCCCAAGGGCTACCAGATCAGCCAGTTCCCCCTGCCCATCGTCGAGGGCGGCAGCCTGGACATCCAGGTCGGCGAGGGCGACAAGGCGGTGACCAAGACCATTCGTATCACCCGCGCCCATCTGGAGGAGGACGCCGGCAAGTCCCTGCACGAGGATTTCCACGGCATGACCGGCATCGACCTCAACCGGGCCGGCACGCCGCTGCTGGAGATCGTCTCCGAGCCGGACATGCGCTCCGCCGCCGAAGCCGTGGCCTACGCCAAGGCCCTGCATACCCTGGTCACCTGGATCGGCACCTGCGACGGCAACATGCAGGAAGGCAGCTTCCGGGTCGACGCCAACGTCTCGGTACGCCCGGTGGGCCAGCAGGAATTCGGCACCCGGCGCGAGATCAAGAACCTCAACTCCTTCCGCTTCCTGGAGCAGGCCATCAACTACGAAGTGCGCTGGCAGATCGAGCAGATCGAGGACGGCCACAAGATCCAGCAGGCCACCGTGCTGTTCGATCCGGACACCGGCGAGACCCGCATGATGCGGACCAAGGAAGACGCCCACGACTACCGTTACTTCCCCGACCCGGACCTGCTGCCGGTGAAGCTGGACGATGACTGGATCGACCGCATCCAGGCGGCCATGCCTGAATTGCCCGGGGCCATGCGGGCGCGCTTCCAGCGCGACTATGGCCTGTCGGCCTACGATGCCCTTGGCCTGACCAGCCAGCGGGAGATGGCCACCTTCTTTACCGATACCCTGGCCCTGGCCGGCGAGGCCAATGCCAAGCTGGTGGCCAACTGGTTGCAGGGCGAGGTATCAGCCAGCCTGAACCGTGACGAGAAAGACATCACCCAGGCGCCCATTGCTCCGGCCCAACTGGCGGATCTGGTGAAACGCATCGCGGATGGTACCCTGTCCAACAAGTTGGCCAAGCAGGTGTTTGAAGTGTTGTGGACTGAAGGCGACCAGCATGGGCACTCGGTGGATGCCATCATCGAAGCCAAGGGTCTGAAGCAGATGTCCGACTCGGGGGAGATCGAGCGCATCATCGACGAGGTTCTGGCGCAAAACCAGAAGAACGTCGAGGAGTTCAAGGCGGGCAAGGAGAAGGCCTTCAACGCCCTGGTGGGTCAGGTCATGAAGGCCACCAAGGGCAAGGCCAACCCGGCCCAGGTGAACGAACTGCTCAAGCGCAAGCTGGCCTGAACCTGCTCCGGCCGGGCTCAGGCCGCGCCGTAGCGGGCCCGGTAATCGGCAATGGCCGACAGCAGCGCCGCGGAATCCGGCTGGGTGGCCAGGTAGTCGCTCAGGTCATCCAGGTTGACGATGCTGATCACCGGCATGCCATGTTGCCGTTCCACTTCCTGGACCGCCGACAGCTCGCCCTGGCCCCGTTCCATCCGGTCCACGGCGATGGCCACGCCGCATGGGACCGCGCCCGCCCCGGCGATCAGTGCCACCGATTCCCGGACCGAGGTGCCGGCCGAGATCACGTCGTCCACGATCAGGATGCGTCCCCGGAGCTCGGCTCCCACCAGGGTGCCGCCTTCGCCATGGTCCTTGGCTTCCTTGCGGTTGTAGGTGAAGGGCACGTTGCGGCCCAGGGCGGCCAGGGCCACCACAATGCTGGCCGCCAGGGGGATGCCCTTGTAGGCGGGACCGAAGATGCCGTCGAACTCGATGCCCGAGCCGAGGATGGCTTTCGCGTAGAATTCGCCCAGCCGCTTCAGCGAATCGCCGTCGTTGAACAGGCCTGCGTTGAAGAAATAGGGCGACATCCGGCCTGCCTTGGTCTTGAATTCGCCGAACAGCAGTACCTGTTTCCGGATGGCGAACTCGATGAACTCCTTTTTGTAATCCTGCATTTTCGCGACTCGAACTGAACACATGCGCATTGTATCCCTGAACCTCAACGGCATTCGCTCCGCCGCCAAGAAGGGCGTATTGGAGTGGTTGGCCGGCTCCGGCGCGGACGTGGTCTGCCTGCAGGAATTGAAAGCCCAGGTGACCGACCTGGAGGCCGGCATGCTCAATCCGCCCGGCTACCATGGCTATTTCCATTACGCCGAGAAGAAGGGCTACAGCGGCGTCGGCATCTGGTCGCGCAGGCAACCGGACGCGATCATCGAAGGCCTGGGCATTCCCGACATCGACGGCGAGGGACGCTACATCGAAGTACGTTTCGGCAACCTGTCGATCGTGTCCGTCTACCTGCCCTCCGGCTCCAGCGGTCCGGAACGGCAGGTCGCGAAATTTGCCTTCATGGACCACTTCAGGCCCCACCTGGAGCAACTCATCGCCAGCGGCCGGGAGGTGATCGTGTGCGGCGACTGGAACATCGCCCACACGGCGATGGACATCAAGAATGCCAAGGGCAACCAGAAAAACTCGGGATTCCTGCCCGAGGAACGGGCCTGGATTGGCGGGCTGTTCGAGCAACTGGGCTGGGTTGACGTCTATCGTCGCCTCTATCCCCATGCCGAAGGGGAAGGCTACACCTGGTGGTCCAACCGCGGCCAGGCCTGGGCCAAGAACGTCGGCTGGCGAATCGATTATCAGATCGCCACGCCGGGTATCGCGGCTACGGCCAAGTCCGCCAGCGTGTACAAGGATGAACGCTTTTCCGACCATGCGCCGTTGATCGTGGATTACGATTACGCCCTGAAATAAACAACGTCAGGGAGACACCGTGCCGCTGTCCTGGAACGAAATCCGCAGCCGCGCCCACGCCTTCGCCCGCGAATGGGCCGATGCCGAATCCGAAAACGCCCAGGCCAAGCCGTTCTGGATCGAGTTCTTCAACGTCTTCGGCATCTCCAGCAAGCGCGTCGCCAGCTTTGAGGAACCGGTCCGCAAGCTCGGCGACAGGCAGGGCTTCATCGACCTGCTCTGGAAAGGCACCCTGCTGGTCGAGCACAAGTCGCGCGGCAAGGACCTCGACAAGGCCTACACCCAGGCGCTCGACTACTTCCCCGGCCTGAAGGAACGCGACCTGCCCAAGTATGTCGTCGTCTCCGACTTCGCCCGCATCCGCCTCTACGACCTTGAAAACCCTCGCCCGCAAGCGGGAGAGGGTGGCGCGAAAGCGCCGGGTGAGGGCTATTACGAATTCGCGCTCAAGGACTTCCCCAAGCACATCCGCCAGTTCGGCTTCATCGCCGGCTACCAGACCCGCCACTTCGGCCAGGAAGACCCGGTCAACGCCAAGGCCGCCGAACACCTCGGCCGCCTGCACGACCAGCTCAGGGCCAGCGGCTACGAAGGCCACGCGCTGGAAGTCTTCCTGGTTCGCGTCCTGTTCTGCCTGTTCGCCGAAGACACCGCCATTTACGAAAAGCGGCAGTTCCAGGACTACATCGAAACCCGCACCGAACCGGACGGCAGCGACCTCGGCATGCACCTCGCCCAACTCTGGCAGGTACTCGACACCGCGCACGACAAGCGCCAGAAGGCCCTCGACGAACAGCTCGCCGCCTTCCCCTACGTCAACGGCCAGCTCTACCGCGAGCAACTGCCCA
This sequence comes from Thiobacillus sp., assembly GCA_020724415.1. Lineage (GTDB taxonomy): Bacteria > Pseudomonadota > Gammaproteobacteria > Burkholderiales > Thiobacillaceae > JADJCP01. Next base: position 33,729 of record DYHB01000003.1, on the reverse strand, counting down.
TCGCCGCCTTCGACTCGGCCATGCGCGAAACCCTGCTCGACTGCTGCGCTCTCGACTGGAGCCGCATCTCGCCCGCCGTGTTCGGCAGCTTGTTCCAGAGCATCATGGACGCCAAGGCGCGGCGAGCCATCGGCGCCCACTACACCAGTGAAGCCCACATCCTGCGCCTGATCCGGCCGCTGTTCCTAGACGCCCTGTGGGCCGAGTTCGAGAAGGTCAGGCACAACAAGAACAAGCTGTTCGAATTCCTGAAAAAGCTCGCCGGCCTGCGCTTCCTCGACCCCGCTTGCGGCTGCGGCAACTTCTTGGTCATCGCCTACCGCGAGCTGCGCCTGCTCGAACTCGAAGTGCTGCGCCATGTCCGCGACACCGGCCAGATGCACCTCGACATCTTCCAGCTCGTCCAGATTGACGTGGACCAGTTCCACGGCATCGAGATCGAGGAATGGCCGGCGCGCATCGCCGAGGTTGCGCTCTGGCTCACCGACCACCAGATGAACATGCGCGTGTCCGAGGAATTCGGCGACTACTACGTCCGCCTGCCGCTCAAGCACGCGCCCCACATTGTCCACGGCAACGCCCTGACGCTGGACTGGAATGACGTGATACCGGCCGAGCGGCTGGATTATCTGTTGGGGAATCCGCCGTTTATTGGGGCAAAGTTTTTAACTGAGGCACAACGTGTAGAGGTGGCGGCGGTATTTGAGGGTACCAAGAATTCGGGCCTGCTGGATTACGTCGCCTGTTGGTATCGCAAGGCGGCTGAATACATGGTGCCGCATCCAGAAATGCGGGCAGCTTTCGTTTCCACAAACTCGATCACCCAGGGCGAGCAAGCAGGTGTGTTATGGCCTGATTTGTTCGGGAGAGGCGTGAAGATCCACTTCGCCCACCGCACCTTCCAGTGGAGTAGCGAGGCACGCGGAAAGGCGGCCGTGCATTGTGTGATCGTCGGCTTCGGTGTGCAGGACGCGGCCGAGAAATGGCTGTTCGACTACGAGACGCCGAAATCGGAGCCTCATGCCATCAAGGCCACCAACATCAATCCGTATCTCGTGGACGGACCGGACATTGTGTTGGCAAACCGCTCACGACCCATTTGTCCCGTCTTGGAAGTTGGAATCGGCAACAAACCTATCGACGGTGGACATTACCTGTTCACCACGGCGGAAAAGGCCGAGTTTCTGTTACGTGAACCGCAAGCAGATAAATGGTTTCGCCGCTGGATAGGTGCCGACGAATTTCTGAATGGCTATGAACGCTGGTGTTTATGGCTTGGCAACTGTGCGCCAGATGAATTGCGGCGGATGCCGGAAACGCTGAAAAGAGTAGAAGCAGTTCGCCGATTCAGACTGGGAGAAGGGCCAAATTCAAAAGGTAAGATTTCTGAGAAAAAGCCACCCGAATCGACTCGTAAACTAGCCGCGACGCCAACGCGGTTTCATGTCGAAAACATTCCCTTGGATACTTACTTGGTTATCCCGAAGGTGAGTTCCGAGCGGCGGCACTACCTTCCCATCGGTTTCGAACAACCCGAAACACTAGCTAGTGACCTGCTCTTTATTGCGCCCAACGCCACCCTATACCCCCTCGGGGTGTTGCAATCGACCATGCACATGGCGTGGGTCCGCGCTGTCTGCGGCCGTCTTGAAAGCCGCTACCGCTACTCCGTCGGCATCGTCTTCAACAACTTCCCCTGGCCCGACCCCACCGACAAGCAGCGCGCCACCATCGAGGCTGCCTCCCAGGCCGTGCTCGACGCCCGCACGCGGTTTCCCGGTGCGACCCTGGCAGACCTCTACGACCCGCTGGCCATGCCGCCGGACCTGCTCAAGGCCCACCAGCAACTCGACCGCGCCGTCGATGCGGCTTATGGCGTCAAATCCTTCAAGAGCGAGGCCGAGCGTGTGGCCTTTCTGTTCGAGCGCTATCAGGCGCTGGTTTCGCTGCTGCCCGCTGAAAAGCCTGCCAAGCGGCGTGTCAGAGCAGCTAGAGATACAAGATAACTGGCTGATTATTAATAATAAATATTAAATTGCACAAGTAGTCAATAATAATTATGCTTATTTTGACTTTTTAAGTAGGTTTGATTCTTCTTATGGCGAAGCCCTTCGAAATTCCGCTGGCTGACGTGCAAAAACGGCTGGCATTCGACAACCCGTGGTGGGTGGCGGGCGGTGGCATCGACGCTGAGCGTCGCGAGTGGCCGCGACGGGCGTACTTCGCGCCCTTCATGCAATTGGTTGGGGCCGTCGAGGTGCCGCGTGCAGTGGTGCTGATCGGCCCGCGCCGGGTGGGCAAGACTGTGATGCTGGCGCATGCCGTGCAGGCGCTACTGGATGACAGCGTGGTTGGCAGCGAGATTCTTTATGTTTCGCTGGATACGCCGTTGTACTCGGGCCGTTCGCTGGAAAATCTGGTCCGGACCTTCATGGAACTGCACCGGCATGGCGACGGTAAGCGCCTGTGGGTGTTCTTTGATGAAATCCAGTACCTGAAGGATTGGGAAGTGCATCTCAAATCGCTGGTCGATACTTTCCGGTCTGTCCGGTTTGTCGCCAGCGGTTCGGCAGCGGCGGCGCTGCGCATGAAGAGCCGGGAGTCGGGTGCTGGGCGCTTCACCGATTTTGTTCTGCCTCCGCTGACGTTTTCCGAGTACCTGGCCTTTGCCGGCCGTGAGGATGAGCTGATTGTCGGGGAACCGGTGGAGCCCGGTCGTGCGCCGACGTATCGCGCACGCAGCATCGAGGCGCTGAACGCCGAGTTCGTGAACTATCTGAATTACGGCGGATTCCCGGAGGCGGTGATGAATCCCGCCATACGCGAGAATCCGGCGCGTTATCTGCGCCAGGACATTGTGGACAAGGTATTGCTAAAAGATTTGCCAAGCCTGTACGGCATCAACGATACCCAGGAACTGAATCGTTTTTTCAATGTGCTGGCCTACAACACTGGCGACGAGCTGAGTCCGGAGAAGCTGTCGAAGGATACGGGTATCGGCAAGCAGAAGCTGCTGGATTATCTAGAGTATCTGGAAGCGGCCTTTCTCATCAAGCGGGTGCACCGTGTCGACGATACGGCCCGGCGCATGCAGCGCGCACGGACGTTCAAGGTATATCTGACCAACCCGTCGATCCGCGCCGCACTGTTCGGGGACTCGGTTGCCAGCGATCCGGCCATGGGCGCACTGGCGGAAACGGCGGTATGGAGTCAGTGGCTGCACGATACCAGTACGATCCAGTCGCTGCATTACGCACGCTGGAGGCAGGGGCGCTCGGATTTGGAGGTGGACCTGGTTTCCATCGATATCCGCACGCTGAAGCCGCGATTTGCAGTGGAGATCAAATGGTCGGACGCAGCTTATTCGAACTGGGGAGAATTGCGCGGCTTGCGTGAGTTTGCTGCGAAGCATGAATTGATCCGCTGCCCCGTAGTGACTACCTTGACCGCAAGCGGAATTGGCAGCGACGGCAATATAGAGATTGAGTTCATGCCAACCAGCTTGCACTGCTACACGATCGCACGGAATTTGCTGCGGGTTACGGTCTGACATGTTGCATTCAATTACGAGCGCACAACGTTTAGCTGCCGTCCTCTTCCTCGGTTTCGCCTCCGGCCTGCCTCTGGCCCTGACCGGCCAGGCCATGCAGGCGTGGCTGACGGTGGATGGCGTGGATATCGCCACCATTGGTTTCCTGGGCCTGGTGGGCATTCCCTACACCTTCAAGTTCCTCTGGGCGCCCTTGATGGATCGCTTCGAGCCGCCTTTCCTGGGCCGCCGACGGGGCTGGCTGGTCCTCACCCAGTTGGCCCTGGCCGCGGGCCTGGCGTGGATGTCCGGGTTGTCGATTCAGGAAAACGCCGTTCTGTTCGCCCTGGCCGCCTTGGCCATCGCCTTCCTCTCGGCGTCCCAGGACGTGGTGGTGGATGCCTACCGTACCGATGTGCTGGCCGCCCACGAGCGGGGCCTGGGGGGCTCCCTATCGGTATTCGGCTATCGGGTGGCCATGATCCTGTCGGGCGGCATCAGCCTGATCTGGGCCGAACAGTGGCAGAGCTGGCCCCGGGTGTACCTGACCATGGCGGGCATCATGGCAGCGGCAGCGGTGGTGTCCCTGGTCCTGTTGCCCAGGGTGTCCAGTGAGCTGAGGCCCCTGGCGTCGAACCCGCGCCGGGAACTGGCCGGTTTTGCGGCCATGCTGGCCGGCTTCGTGGTGGGCTGGTTTGCGGCTCGCGTGGTGTTGATGGGCCTGGGCCTGGACCCGGACGCCCCCAACAAGTGGTTGCAGCTGGTCTTCATCCTGGCCCAGTTGGCGGCGGCGCTGCCCTTGGGCTACTGGGCTGCCCGCCAGGCGGGCTTCGAGACCCTGAACCGCTCCCTGGATAGCTATTTCAGCCAGTCGGGTGCCCTGGCTTTCCTGCTTCTGATCATCCTGTACAAACTGGGGGACGCCTTTGCCGGGGTCCTGACCACGCCCTTCCTGATCAAGGGCCTGGGCTTCAGCCAGGCCGAGGTGGGCATCGTCAACAAGATCATCGGCATCTGGCTCACCATCCTGGGGGCCTTGCTGGCCGGGGCCCTGATGCTGCGGATTTCCCTCTACCGGGCGTTGATGTGGTTCGGCATCCTGCAACTGGTGTCCAATTTCGGGTTCTGGTTGCTGGCGGTTTCGGGCAAGGGGGCCTGGGGCAGCTTCACCCTGCCGCCCTTCGACCTGGGTTTCGTGGCCCTGGATCAGGCCAGTCAGATCGACGTGATGCTGATGAGCGCCATCGCCTTCGAGAACATCGCGGGCGGCATGGGTACGGCGGCCTTCGTGGCCTTGCTGATGGGCTTGTGCAACCGACAGTTCACGGCCACCCACTATGCCCTCCTGTCGGCCTTCGCGGCGGTGGGACGGATCTACGTCAGTCCCCTGTCGGGGGTGCTGTCGGAGAGTATCGGCTGGCCGGCGTTTTTCCTGTTTTCCGTGGCCATGGCGGTGCCGGGACTGCTGGCCGTGTGGTGGATGCGGGCCAGCCTGGGGCGCCTGAACGGGGCTTCCTGACCGGGTGACGCCCGGCGGCCCCGGGCCAGGGCCTAGAAAGGCAAGGCGGGCTTTATTCCTGGACGATCAGGTCCTGACGACCCCCTGGACCGGGGCGTCGTACATGGGTTTGCCATCGTTCAGGCGCAGCCAGCCCAGCACGATGCGATAGATGAACCAGACCAGGTCGGCGATCAGGATGACCCAGCCGATCAGGATCAGGAAGGTGAGCAGCCCCACGAACGCCCAGAGCAGGGAATACCAGAAGGTGCGGATCTGCCACCTGAAGTGGCTTTCCAGGAGGGTGCCGGCCACGTCGTCCCGTTTCACGTAGTTGAGGACGATGGCCACCAGGCCGGTGATGCCCACCAGAAGCGAAGCGGCATAGAGGCCGTAGATGACGTGGGTGAGGGTTTTGTCCGCCTCTTTGGGCGCGTTGTCGGTCAGGTCGGTCATGGCGTCACTCCCGGGGAATGGCTTGGCTTTCGGGCCTGTCAGAGCTTCTTGTGGCGTTTCATGTGCTGGAGGACCAGGGTGGCCACTTGGACCCGGTTATGGAAATCCAGCTTCTGCATGATGTTGGCAAGGTGGTTGCGCACGGTGTTGTCGGACAGGTCCAGCTTGGCCCCGATCACCTTGTTGCTGTAGCCCTGGGCCACGTATTCGGCGATCTCCATTTCCCGGGGGGAAAGCTTGGCCAGGGGGGCGTTCATGTCGCCCCGGGACATTTTCTGCAGGATGGCCGGGGGGAAGGCGCCGGCATCCTGGAGGACGATGCCGATGGCATGGATGATCTGTTCGGTGTCCGAGGATTTCAGCAGGTAACCGTCCACGCCGGCGTCGATGGCGGCACGAATCTCTTCGTCCGCATCTTCCACGGTGAGGATGATGATCTTCATGCCCACCTGCTTCAGCTCGTTCACCAGTTCGAGTCCGTCGCCGTCCGGAAGGCTGCGATCAAGTATGGCTACATCCGCCTGGCCCGAGTCTGCCAGCCATGCCCGGGTCGCGGCCAAATCCGCACATTCGCCGGTAACGCTCAGTTCCGGTTCGTTTTCCAGGGCGCGCTTGACACCCAGGCGGATGAGGGGATGGTCGTCAACGATCAGGACACGGATGGGATTCATGGTGTATACCCGCTGTTCTTTACTATGTGGGCATCATCATAACCCATGCCACACCCGTGGCGTTATGGGAGGGGTCAGGTCGACCCCGGGACATCATTTTCGTGCGGCGCTTTTCCGGCCGAGTTCCATGGCCACCAGCTCGTCCAGGGTGGCAAACAGGCCGCTGTAGGTGCCGGTCATGGAGGCGGAAGTGATGTATTTCCCGTTCACGGCCAGGGCGGGCACCCCTTCCAGCTTGTAACCCTTGGCCAGCATCTTGCTGCGGGCGATCTTGGAGCTGACGCCAAAGGAGCGGTAGACGTCCTGGAGTTTCTTGGCATCTACCCCCTGTTTCGCCGCCCAATCAAAGAACACGCCAGGGTCGTCGAAATTGTAGCCTTGCTTGTGCATGGCATCGAACACCTTGTCATGGAGCTTGTTCACCAGCCCCATGGCTTCCAGTGCGTAGTAGGCCCGTGCCGTGGTTTCCCAGGTGTCACTGAACACGACCGGGACCCGCCGGACCTCGACGCCCTTGGGCAGCTTGGCAGTCCAGGCCTTCAGGCTGGGTTCCAATTGGGCGCAATGGGGACACCGGTAGGAGAAGAACTCCAGTATTTCCACCTTGGCCCGGCTTTCCTTGGCCTGGGTCGGGCTGATCACCTTGTAGTCGAAGCCTGCCTCGGCCGCATGCAGCGTGCCATGGTGGAAAGCCACGGCCAGGGCGATGAGGAAAAGGGCGACCAGTCGATGGGCATGGTGTTTGAAGGGCATGGGAAACTCCAGGGGGTGACTCATGGATGAACAGGTTCTTTGACCCAGCGCGGTTCGAAATCGTTCACGGCCAGGGTGTCCAGGGCGTTCATGCCCTCGTCTTCAGAATTGAACGGGCCCACGCGTACCCGATGCAGGACACCTTCTGCACCTTGAAAGCGCTGGATGCTGACGTTCAGGTTGAGCAGGCTCAGGCTGGCCTTGAGGCGGTCGGCTTCTTCGGCGTTCTTCAGGGCCGCCACCTGGAGCCAGTAGACTTCCCGTGCCGGGTCGGGGGACGCGGGCTTGGGCGTGGCCTTGCCAGGCAGGATGTCGTAGAAACTGTAATCCGGTTTCTCGGCAGCGGCGGGGGCGTCACCGGACGGTTCCTTGGTTTCCTCGGGTTGGGAGGGGGGCTGGGTGGGGGGGGCGACGGGCGCCTGGACCTGCGCGGCCGGCGGTGTCAATTCAGGGGCCTGTTCCACGATCTTGAAGCCATCGGGCTGGGCCACCAGATACCAGTAAAGGACGGCGGCCAATACCAGGCCACCCACCAGACCTGCGAAAATGCCTGCCACCAGGCCACGTCCACCTGCCTTGGCCGGCGTCGTCTGGGGGGGCTCGCGGTGGGCTTTGGATGAGCGCCGGGCCATGGCTTACATCTGTTCCGGGGCCGAGACCCCCAGCAGGGTCAGGCCGTTGCGCAGCACCTGCCGGGTGGCAGCGATGAGGGCCAGACGGGCCAGTTTGAGGGCTTCGTTATCCACCAGGAACTGACAGGCGGCATACAGACCGTGCAGGTCTGCCGCCAGGTCCTTGAGATAGTAGGCCACGCTGTGGGGGGCGAAGTCTGCTGCGGCATTGGCGCAGATCTCCGGAAACTCGGCCAGGCGGTTCAGCAGTGCCAGTTCCTGGGCATGTTCCAGCCGGTCCAGGTCGGCCTCGGCCAGGTCGGCGGGGTCGCCGCCCCACGCTTCCAGTACCCGGGCGATGCGGGCATGGGCGTACTGGATGTAGTAGACCGGGTTTTCGTTGCTTTGGGATTTGGCCAGGTCCAGGTCGAAATCCAGGTGCTGGTCAGATTTGCGCAAGACGTAGAAGAACCGGCAGGCATCATTGCCCACTTCCCGACGCAGGTCGCGCAGGGTGACGTATTGGCCGGCCCGGGTGGACATGGATTTCTTCTGGCCGCCTTCCCAGAGCACGGCGAACTGGACCAGGGCCACTTCCAGGCGTTCCGGGTCCTGGCCGGCGGCCTTGAGGGCACCCTTGACCCGGGGGATGTAGCCGTGATGGTCGGCACCCCAGATGTCCACCACCCGACTGAAGCCCCGCTCGAACTTGTTGATGTGGTAGGCGATGTCGGCGGCGAAATAGGTGTAGATGCCATTGTCCCGCTTCACCACCCGGTCCTTCTCGTCCCCGAAGGCCGTGGATCGGAACCAGAGGGCACCGTCCTGCTCGTAGATGTGGCCGTGCTGTTGCAGGTCGGCCACGATGCGGTCGATGAGGCCGGCATCGTGCAGGGTGCGCTCGGAGAACCACTGGTCGAACACCACGCCGAATTCGGTCAAGTCGTTGCGGCTGTCGCCCAGTTGCTCCTCCAGGGCATAGCCGTGGATGTAGGCGTAGTCCTGGTCCAGGAGGCGCTTGGCATTGGCGATCAGGCCATCCAGATGGCTCTCGGGGTCCGTGCCGGCGTCGGGCAGTCCTGCGAGGATATGGGATGCATCCCGGGCATATTTGTCACCGTGCAGGGCATAGATGCCCTCAGCCATGACCTTGACGTAGTCGCCCTGGTAGGCGTTGCCGGGGAAGGGAATCTTCTGGCCGTTCAGTTCCAGGTAGCGTAGCCAGGTGGACAGGGCCAGGATGTCCATCTGCCGGCCGGCATCATTGACATAGAACTCCCGGTGCACGTTGTAACCCGCAAAGGCCAGGACGTTGGCCAGGCTTGCGCCATAGGCAGCACCGCGACCGTGGCCCACATGGAGGGGGCCGGTGGGATTGGCAGAAACGAATTCCACCTGGATGCGTTCGCCGCGGCCCAGGTCGGTGCTGCCAAAGGCGTTGCCCCGGGCCAGGATGTGGCCTGCCAGGGCCTGCTTGGCCCGGGCCTTGAGGAAGACGTTGATGAAGCCCGGGCCGGCGACCTCGGTTTTTTCCACCAGATCGGAAGAAGGCAGGGCGGCGATGATCTGGAGCGCCACTTCCCGGGGATTGCGCTTCAGGCTGCGGGCCAGTTGCATGGCGGCATTGCAGGCAAAGTCGCCATGACTGGCCTGTTTGGGCCGTTCCAGGTCGATGGTGATCTCGCTGTCGGGCGCTACATGGCGGACCGCTTGTCGAAACAGGTCGACCAGATGGGATTTGGGCTCGATGTAGGAGGAAGTCATGGGTTGGATCTCGTCAATCCGGGGGATTATAGCCGACCCGGACGGCTCGGCACCGATAGCGTCGGGGCGCGGTGCGTGATAGGGCCTGGCGGGGGATGCCACAGCAAACCGGACGATCGCCCGGTGCGTGCGCCAGGGCGGAGCGCTCAGGTCTGAGGGTATCGGCGCTCAGAATTCCAGTGGGTCCACGTCCAGGTGCCAGCGCACTTGGCGTGACGTGATCTCGCGCAGTCCCGGGACCCAGGTGGCCAGGAAGGCTTGCAAGGCACGCCGGTCACGGCATTGGACCAGCAACTGGGCCCGCTCCCAGTTCGAGATGCGGGCCATGCTGGCGGCCACCGGATCATACAGGATCGCCGGACCGGCCAGGGGGGCTCCCAGAGCGCGTGCCCGACCCAGGAAATCCAGAGCTGTCTCCAGGCTTGCGGACTCGGCCCGAAGCAGGGCCTGGTGGGTGAAGGGCGGGAATTCCGCGTCCCGTCGCTCGCGCAGCGTGCGGGCGGCAAAGGCCGGGTAGTCGTGGGCGGCCAGTGTGGCATAAAGAGGGTGGTTCGGGTAGTCGGTCTGAATCAGGACCCGGCCCTGGTGGGCGGCCCGTCCCGCCCGCCCCGCCACTTGCATGAGCTGGGCGAAGAGGCGTTCGCCGGCCCGGAAGTCCGGCGACATCAGGGCCTGATCCGCCCCAACGATGCCCACCAGCGTCAGCATGGGGAAATCGTGGCCCTTGGCGATGATCTGGGTGCCAATCAGGATGTCTACTTCCCGGTCGGTGATGCGCCGCCGCATGTCATCGAATGCCCCCCTGCGGCTGGCCGTGTCACGGTCGATGCGCAGGAGCCTCGCGCTTGGGAACTGTTGCGCCAGGGCTTCCTCCACTTTCTGGGTGCCCTGGCCGAAGGGGCGCAGGTCAGGGTTGCCGCAGGCCGGGCATACCTGGGGCGGGCGTGCGGCGAGGCCGCAATGGTGGCAGCGGAGTTCATAGCCATGTCCCTGCCGGTGCAGCACCTGGTGGGCGCTGCACCGGGGACAGTCACTGATGTGTCCACATTGCTGGCAATAGAGGGTGGGTGCGTAGCCACGCCGGTTGATGAATACCAGGCTTTGTTCGCCCCTGGCCAGATTTTCCGCCAGTGCCTGGATCAAGGTCCCGGTCAATCCTTGTCGGGGCCGGTCGGTGCGACTGTCCACGCGCTGGATGTCGGGCAGTGTTGCTTCCGCATGGGCCCGATCCGGTAGGCTGATCAGCCCATATCGGCCGGACTGGGCGTTGCGCCAGCTTTCCAGGGCGGGCGTGGCGGAACCGAGCAGGATCGGGATGCCCGCCTGCCGGGCGCGCCAGACAGCCACATCCCGGGCGTGATAGCGCAAACCTTCCATCTGCTTGTAGGCAGGGTCATGCTCTTCGTCCACGATGAGCAGGCCCAGGCGCGGCATGGGCGTGAACACGGACAGCCGGGTGCCCAGGACCAGGTCTGCCCGGCCTTCCGCGCAGTCCAGCCAGGCCGCCAGGCGTGGACCGTCGGCCAGCCCGCTGTGTTGGCAGACCAGATGCCGTTCCGGGAAGCGCTGCCTGAAGCGCTCGGTGAGCTGGGGCGTCAGATGTATCTCGGGTGCCAGGACGAGTACCTGTCGCCCCAGGGCAAGGGTTTCCTCGATGAGACGCAGGTAGACCTCGGTCTTGCCGCTCCCGGTCACCCCATGGAGCAGCCAGGCTTTGAAGCCCTCGGAAGCCCCCATTACCTGCTCCAGGGCCACCTGTTGGGCTCGCGTGAGCTCGGGCCGGGAGACGCACGGCCCGGGCTCCGGCAGCAGGTGTACCGCTTCGGCAAAGCCCCGCTTCAGCCATTCCCGGAGGGGGCCGCGCAGATCGCCCAGTGCCGACATGGCCACAGGTCCCCGGGCCAGGCGCTGGCCCAGACGCCGTTGGGCGTGGGCGCGTTCGGGCAACCCGTTCCAGTGGAGGCGACCGGCCTCGGTCAGGCGGCACGCTTGCGGTGCCGGGGTACGGAAGCGTGGGCGCTTGAGGGCAGGGGGCAGCAGCGCGAGCAAGGTTTGCCCGAAGGGATGCTGGTAGTAACCGGCGGCGAAGCGGGCCAGATTCATAATGTCGGCGGGCAATGGAGGCAGGGCGCGATCCACCTCATCCAGCATCTTGAGCTTTTCCTGGGCCACGGATCCACTGTCTCCCAGGGCCACCAGGACGCCGATCTTCCGGTGCGGGCCAAACGGGACCCGGACCCGGCGCCCGACATCCGCCGACGTCACGGTCTGGCCAGCGGGTATGCGATAGTCGAACAAGCGTTCCAGGGGCGTGTCCAGGGCAACTTGAACAACAGAAGTGGGCTGGGGGTCAAGACTCAAATTAGCCGCCGAAGTTAAAGTGATTTGTGCATAGTCGGTAGGAATGTACTTGCAGGGCCTAGGACTTTCCGGGTTGTCCACGAAACCTGTGGATAAGTGTGTGGAAAAGTGGTCATGGATGCGTAATAAATGCCCGTGCCTGCGCGCCTTTCCTTGCGGAGCCCAAAAAATGCGCAAAAATAAAGTCTTTAATAATCAATTGGTTGTGAGATAACACTTTTTTTGCCATGGGCAACGGCCTGAATGCCATGCAACGGCTTGATTCGTGTGTATAAGTACGTTCTAAATTAGCCATGAAAAGGTGGTCACGCCGCCCAGGGGTCAATGGTCCATGTCCAGTACCCAGTTCAGCACGGCCTCCTGGAGTTTTGCTGCCCGAGCCGGGTCCTGCTGCTGGATGAACAGGACCAGCGATTTTCTGCGTCCGGCTGTGTCCATGAAATAGCCCGCCAGGTTGCGCACGCCATTCAGGCTGCCCGTCTTCAGCCAAGCCCGCCCGGCATTGGGAGAATCACGCAGGCGGTTCCTCTGCGTGCCCTCGAGACCCAGGGCCGGCAAGGAAGCCGCGAACTCGTAAAATAAGGGCTGCTGTGCTGCCCAGTGCAGGAGCCGGGCCATGGTGCGGGGGGACGCCCGCTCCAGGCGCGACAGTCCGGCCCCGTTCTCGACCACCAGTTCGGGCGCGTTGATCCCCTTTTCTGCCAGCCAGGCATGAAGGGTCGCCTGTCCCTTTTCCCAGGTTGCCGGCCCGCCATGGCGATGGGCGCCCAGGTTCAAGAGCAGCATCTTGGCCATGACGTTGTTGCTGAACTTGTTGACGTCCCGGGCGATCAGGCTCAAGGGTTCGGAATCATGTTCCAGCCACAATCGGGCATCGCCGGGCATCTCGCCAAGGCGGATCTGACCCGTATGAGTGCCACCCAGTTCTCCCCAGAGGGCTCGGAAAAGCGTGGCGGCCGTGGCAGGAGGACACATCAGGTTCAGCCAGACGCGTTGTTCTCCACAGGCCAGGGGATAACTGCCGAAGACCTCGAGCCGGTCTCCTTCGCGGCGGATGTCCAGGCGGTTTCGCCAATGGTTGCATGGGCTGCGTGCGTCTAGACTGAGGCCGGTGACTACCGGAAGCCCGGGAGGATCGAGACGGGCCATGGCCTGGCCGTCCTGGGGGTACAGGCGCAGGGTGAGCACGTTGTAATTCACCAGCAGGGCCGTGGGGGCCGCGTTATAGGGTTTCAGGGGCGCCTGGTCGAAGGCCCCGGGGTCTTCGGGTTCTATGCCATAGAATCCGTTATCGATGACCACGTCGCCGCGTATTTCACGAACGCCCCGGGCGTACACCTCACGCAACAAGGCCCAGAAACGCTCCTGGGTGAGGCTTGGATCGCCGCCACCCTGTAATATCAGGTCGCCATGCAGGACGCCGTCTTCCAGTGGGCCGCGTATCCAGACCCGCGTCTTCCAGACATGGGCCGGGCCCAAGGTGTCCAGGGCAGCCAGGGTGGTGACCAATTTCATGACCGAGGCGGGGTTGAAAGCCGTATCGGGCTGATGGGCCAGCTCCGGGCTGACATGGGCCAGGTTCTGCACCCAAAGGCCCACGGCAGAGCCATCGATGCCCAGGCGATCCATCTGGGTGCGCAGGGGTTCCGGAAGGGCCGCTTGGCCCCAGGTTGGCCAGGCCAGGCATAACAAGAACAGGAGAGTACGGAAATGAACCATGGGAGAGCATCCAGATGCACACGCGATATGTTGATCTGCCTCGGGCCCCATTCTGATTGCCGGGCAGATATCCTGAGCAGGTATTTAGGGTAGCGTTCCATGGCCCCCGTGTACATTGTCCAAACAGGACGAGGCCTTCAGCATTACCTCTTGGCCGTCCATCTCCTGGCCGCGCTGGCCATCCTGCTGGCGGATCTGCCCGACTACGGGCAGTGGCTCCTGGGTGGGCTGCTGGCCGTCAGCCTGTACCGGACCTGGCCTGCCCCTCGCGAGTGGCGCATGCGCATGCATCAAGAAGCGGGGATGCAATTGTGGTGGGAAGACGAATGGCGCGCCGTGGAGCTCCTGGCTGACAGCAGCGTGCAGACATGGTGGATGGTGCTCAACTGGCGTTGGCCTGATGCTCGCGCAGGTCACACCATCCTGATCCTGCCGGGGATGCTGTCGCCAGAAGACGCCCGGAGGCTGCGGCGGCATGTGCATCAGGTGCTATCGGCGCAAGGAAAGCAGCAACCTTCAAGATGATGGCCCTTCTCCGGCCCGGTCGCCTGTGCCGCCCTGAATGAAAACGCCCCGACGAGCGGGGCGTTTTCAGGCGGGCTTGGGGCCGAAACCTACTTTGCTGTGGCCTTGGCCTTGGGTGCCGCCGCCTTCTTGGGTGCAGCTGCTTTTTTGGCGGTGGCAGCCTTGGCTGGCGCTGCCTTGACCGTGGCGGGCTTCTTGGCGCTGGCGGGCTTGGCCGCGACGGCCTTGGCCGTGGGTGCCTTCTTGACAGCGGCGGCCTTGGCCGCTACCGGCTTCTTGGCGGCAACAGGCTTGGCTGCCGCCGCTTTCTTGACTGGGGCTGGCTTTTTAGCGGCTGCGGGTTTTGCTGCGACGGATTTCGCTGCGACAGGTTTCGCAGCTGCGGTCTTGGTGGCGGGTGCCTTCTTGGCGGCGGTGGCCTTGGCAGGAGCCGGCTTGGCTGCAGTGGTCTTCTTTGCGGCGGCGGGCTTGGCTGCGACAGTCTTGGCCGCAGGTGCCTTCTTGGCGGCGGTGGCCTTGGCGGGGGCGGCCTTGGCCGCTACAGGCTTCTTGGCTGCCGCAGGTTTTGCTGCGGCGGTTTTCTTGACTGGGGCGGGTTTCGCGGCGACGGCTGCCTTGGCGGGTGCCGCCGTCTTGGCCGCGGGCTTTGCGGCAGCCTTGGTGGCAGTGGCCTTCTTTGCGGGGGCGGGTTTGGCGGCTACGGCAGCCTTCTTCGCGGGGGCTTTGGCAGCGGGTTTTGCAGCGGGCATGTCTCACTCCTTTACGGTTTGTCGGTAAGGCAAAAAAGCCTTATGCCTCAAGCGTTTCCACGCGAATCCACGCGCTGGCACAATTCTAGAACAAAAAATCGCCCCGAATGCAAGGCCGGATGCGGTTTTTTAAACTTTCATGAATGCCGTGTTGCTATTCGGGAACGTGTTCCAGGGCCATGAGATCCGCGTATCGTTCACGGGCGCGGATGAGATGACAGTCGCGTCCGTCCACCAGAACCTCGGCAGCCCGGGGCCGTGTGTTGTAGTTGGAACTCATGCTCATGCCATAGGCACCGGCTGAAAGGATGGCCAGCAGATCGCCCTCCGCCAGGGCCAGGACCCTGTCGTGGCCCAGGAAATCGCCGCTTTCGCAGACGGGCCCGACTACGGCGTAAGGCTTGGCCTCGCCCTGGCGTGGCCTGACTGGCTGGATGTCATGCCAGGCATCGTAGAGGGCCGGTCGCATGAGGTCGTTCATGGCGGCATCCACGATGGCGAAGTCCTTGCTCTGCCCGTGCTTCAGGTATTCGACCCGGGTCAGCAGGACGCCGGCGTTGCCCACCAGGGAGCGTCCGGGTTCCAGGATCAAGGTTTGGCCGCGCCCCTTCAATCCTGCCAGGAGGATGGCGGCATAGGCGTCCAGGTCGGGGGAGGTTTCATCCTTGTAGCGGATGCCGATGCCACCGCCCATGTCGATGTGGTGCAGCTCGATGCCCTGCTGCTCCAGTTGGTCCACCAGTTGCAGCACCTTCTCCAGGGCTTCGGCGTAGGGGCTGATGTCAGTCAGCTGGGAACCGATGTGACAGTCGATGCCCGTCACCCGGAGGTTGGGCAGCGAGGCAGCTTCCAGGTAGGTGGCCAGGGCTTCGTCATGGGCGATGCCGAACTTGTTGTCCTTGAGACCGGTGGAGATGTAGGGATGGGTCTTGGCATCCACGTTGGGGTTGACCCGCAGGCTGACCGGCGCGGTCTTGCCCAGGCGTCCGGCCACCTGGTCCAGGCGCCGCAGTTCGCTTCTGGATTCCACGTTGAAGCATAGGATCCCGGCCTCCAGGGCCATGGCCATCTCGGCCTCGGTCTTGCCTACGCCGGAGAACAGGATCTTGCCCGGGTCTCCGCCGGCTGCCAGCACCCGGGCCAGCTCGCCCCCGGAGACGATGTCGAAGCCCGCTCCCTGGCGGGCGAAACGGTTCAGTACCGCCAGGCTGGGATTGGCCTTGACCGCATAGCAGATGAGATGCGCATGATCGGCAAAGGCGTTGCGGTAGCGCTGGAAGGCCGCATCCAGATAACTGGCGGAGTACACGTAGCAGGGGGTTCCGAAGTCTTCGGCGATGCGTTCCAGGGGCACCTCTTCGCAGTGCATGCGGCCGTCAATGAGCGGGAACGGGTTCATGGCTGCTGGGCGGATGTCTGTTGCGCCGCCGGATCGGGCAGGTAAAGGGCGCCTTTCTTGCCGCAGCCGGCAAGGAGGCCCAGGGCCAGGATCAGGATGATTGCGATGCGCATGATGGATGCGGATAGAATGGACGCGAAAGTCTATCACGCAAGGAAGCAGAGCTATGACCGACAGTGAATACAAGACCCTGGCGGATGCCTTTTTCGGCCAGCTGGAACAGGCCCTGGAGCAGGTGGATTCCGGCCTGGATTTCGAGCTGGCCGCCGGTGGCGTGCTGGAAATCGAATTTGACGATGGCTCCAAGATGGTCGTGAACCGCCAGGCGCCCATGCACGAGATCTGGGTAGCCTCCAAAAGCGGTGGTTTCCATTACCGCTGGGATGGCGCCCACTGGCGGGATACCCGCAGCGGCGATGAGATATTCACGGCCATGAGTGCCATGGCCAGCCAGCAGTCGGGACAGGCGGTCAGGCTCGGGCCATGACCCCGTTGCAGACCTGCCGGGCGATCCTGGCCGATCAGGTGGGCCCTGATCAGGTGGATGCCGTGCTGGAACACGGCCAGTGGCTGGAGTTGCAGCCCGGGGACCGCTTGCATGGGGACCAGGAGCGGGTGTCGGCCATGTACCTGATCCTGGAGGGGCAGGTGGCCCTGTCGGTGGATGTGGCCGGGCATACCTTGCAACTGGGTCACCTGGACGCACGCAACTGGATCGGCGAAGTGGCCTATTTCAGCGGAAGTTACACGGCTTGCTCCACGGTGACGGCACGGACCCCGGTCTGGCTGTTCCGGATGGGCTTTGCGGAGTTCAGCGCCTTCTCCCGGGCCGCCCCCGAGGCTGCCTGTCGCCTCACCCATGTCCTGGTCACCATGCTCATCCACCGTCTGCGGGTGACCGCCCAGAACCCGGTGCTGGACGCCGACGGCCAGTTGCTGCTGCCAGTGAACCAGTCCTTGCCGGAGGCAGGCCATGCCGTGCCCGGCCAAGGCATCCTGGATTTCGTCCGCCATCTGCTGGGGAGCAAATAGATGCTGCTGCGAAATTACCTGCGCACGCTGCCCGGAGCGGAACTGCTGACCGAACTGGATGCGGAGCATCTGGCCGCCGCCATGCGGGTGGAGGACCACCCGGCAGGCCATGTGTTCGTCTATCAGGACAAGCTGGCCCGGGATCTGCATCTCATCCTGGAAGGCGAGGTACGTGTCTGCCATTATGGCCCGACCGGCCGCACTCATACCCTGAAGACCCTGCAGGCGGGTGAATTCTTCGGTTTGCTATCCCTGTCGGACGGCAAGCCGGCCGTGGCAAGTTGCATGTCGGTGGGACCGGTCAAGGTGGCCAGTCTGCCCTTCTCGGCCTACATGCTGTTGTATCAGCCCCATTCGGATATTGGATGCCGGTTCCAGTATGTCCTGGCGGCCCAGTTGGCCCGGGATCTGAGGCATCGCCACGACATGCTGCGGGAGCTTCTGGCCGGCATTTACGCCGGACGGGCACCGTCCGCACCGGATTGCCAGCTGGAATAAGGCGCGGCCTGGCGCCTCAGACTGCCTCGATCCGGCGCCGGGCACGTACCAGGGCAGCCCGTACCTGGGCCGGGCTCGTGCCCCCCGTGTGGTTGCGGCTGGCCAAGGAGCCTTCCACGGTGAGCACCTGGTAGACATCCGCCTCGATGACCGGAGAGAAGTCCTTCAGCTCCTCCAGGGTGAGCTGGGGCAGGTCGCAGCCCCTGGCTTCGGCTTCCCGCACCGCCTTGGCCACCACGCCATGGGCATCGCGGAAGGGGACGCCCTTCTTGACCAGATAATCGGCCAGGTCGGTGGCCGTGGCAAAGCCTTCCGCCAGGGCGGAGCGCATGCGCTCCGGCCGCACCCCGTCCACCTTTTCGCACAATCCTGACAACATGTCGGCATAGATGCGCAAGGTGTCCACCACCGTGTCCACGGTGTCGAAAAGGGGTTCCTTGTCCTCCTGATTGTCCTTGTTGTAGGCCAGGGGCTGGGATTTCATCAGGGTCAGCAGGGCCACCAGATGGCCATTGACCCGGCCGGTCTTCCCGCGCACCAGTTCGGGCACGTCGGGATTCTTCTTCTGGGGCATGATGCTGGAGCCGGTGCAGTAGCGGTCCGGCAGGTTGATGAAACCGAAACGGGGGCTCATCCACAGGATCAGTTCTTCGGAGAGCCGGGAGAGGTGGGTCATCAACAGGGCAGCTGCCGCGCTGAACTCGATGGCGAAATCCCGATCCGAGACGGCGTCCAGGGAGTTTTCACACACGCTGTCGAACCCCAGTTCTCCCGCCACGTATTCCCGGTCGATGGGGTACGCGGTGCCGGCCAGGGCTGCGGCGCCCAAAGGCAGGCGATTCAGGCGCTTGCGGCAATCCTGGAAGCGCTCCTTGTCCCGTTGCGTCATTTCGAAATAAGCCAGCAGGTGGTGGCCGAAGGTGACCGGCTGGGCCACCTGCAGATGGGTAAAGCCGGGCATGGGGGTATCGGCGTACTTGTCCACCAAGGCCAGCACGGCCACCTGGAAGTCATGGATCAGGTGAATGATGCGGTCGATCTCGTCCCGCAGCCAGAGGCGGATGTCGGTGGCCACCTGGTCGTTTCGGGAACGTCCGGTGTGCAGCCGCTTGCCGGCATCGCCGATCAGCGTGGTCAGGCGCTTCTCGATGTTCAGATGGACATCCTCGTCGTCCAGGCTCCAGGTGAAGGTGCCTTGATCGATTTCCTCACGGATCCTGGCCATGCCCTGCTCGATGGCCGCCAGGTCGTCACTGCCGATGATGCCCTGCCGGGCCAGCATTCTGGCGTGGGCCAAGGAGCCTCGTATGTCCTGCCGGGCCATGCGCTGATCGAAGGTCACCGAGGCGGTATAGCGCTTGACCAGTTCGGAGACCGGTTCGGAAAAGCGTTCGGACCAGGTTTTTTCAGGGGGCGTGGCAGAGTCGGACATGGCAGGGTGTGGCGGGAAGCAAAGCGCCATTATCCCGGAAACCGAAGCGGATTGCGCAGCCGCCCCGGTCGGCAGGCTCCCGGGACCGTGACGTCAGTGTTTCCGCCCCAGGGCGCGTATCTTCTCCAGGGCCCCGTCGATGGCCTGATCCAGGTAGTCGCCGTAATAGTCCACCGGCCCAAGTCCGATCACCGGCTTGCCCATGGGGTTGCCCTGGGTATCGAACACCTGGATGGTGGGCGTCAGGCGAACACCATGGGCCCTGGAGAAGGCGTGGTGGGTGGTCTCCCGGCCCTGGAAATCCAGCAGCCGTTCATCGCTGTCGGATTCGATCCTGCGCATCACCACCTTCTTCTGGTATTCCATGCGACCATTCATGGGAATGAGGAATTCCCGCAGGACGCGTTCACAATAACCGCAGAAATCCCGCACGAAGACCACCAGCACCACGCCGTTGATGCCCCGGGCGGCAGCGGCGTCCCGGCGCAGGTCGTGGCTGACGGGCACGTCTCCGGCGGCCCGGGCAGCCGGGACGGCACATGCTACAATCAGCGCGATCAGTGCAAGTGTCTGTTTCGTCATGTCATTTCAGGGATGTATGTTCAGTATGTTCATGATGATGTTTCACCCTCTTCTGCCCTAGGATTGTATTAATTGCAGACCACTCACCCCAATAGTCAAAACGTCCCCTCGCCCCTGGTAATTGCGACGCGGGAAAGCCAGCTGGCCCTCTGGCAGGCCGAGCATATCCGCGACCGCCTCAAGGCGCTCTATCCCGAGGTGGATGTCCAGTTGCTGGGCATGACCACCCTGGGCGATCAGATCCTGGATTCCCCCTTGTCCAAGGTGGGGGGCAAAGGATTGTTCGTCAAGGAACTGGAACAGGCCATGCTGGCGGGGCGTGCCC
This sequence comes from Thiobacillus sp., assembly GCA_020724415.1. Lineage (GTDB taxonomy): Bacteria > Pseudomonadota > Gammaproteobacteria > Burkholderiales > Thiobacillaceae > JADJCP01. Next base: position 13,825 of record DYHB01000003.1, on the reverse strand, counting down.
ACCTGGCCGTGCACTCCCTCAAGGACGTGCCCATGGACCTGCCCGAAGGTTTCATCCTGGCGGCAGTGACCGAACGGGAAGACCCCCGGGATGCCTTCGTTTCCAATAGCCATGCACGTCTGGAAGACCTGCCCGAGGGCGCCCGGGTCGGCACGTCCAGCCTGCGCCGCCAGGCCCAGTTGCGGGCCCATTATCCCCACCTGGAGGTGGACACCCTGCGTGGCAACGTCAACACCCGGCTCCGCAAGCTGGACGAGGGCCAGTACGACGCCATCCTCCTGGCGGCGGCCGGCCTGAAGCGGCTGGGTTTTGGCGATCGTATCAAGTCCGTCCTGTCACCCGAGGCCAGCCTCCCTGCCGTGGGTCAGGGCGCCCTGGGCATCGAGGCCCCGAGCGCACTGGGGGATGTCATTGCTGCCCTGGCACCCCTGGCAGATCCCGATACTTCGGCCTGTGTCCGGGCCGAGCGGGCCATGAGCCGGGCCTTGCAGGGGGGCTGCCAGGCGCCGATCGGCGGCTATGCCATCGTCCGGGACGGGGCGCTCTACCTGCGTGGCTTCGTGTCCGACCTGGAGGGCATTCGCTTCTATCGGGCCGAAGCGACGGGTGAGATGGCCGATCCGGAGGCCCTGGGCCACAAGGTGGCCGATGCGCTCATCGCTCAGGGCGCCGATCGCCTGCTGGCAGAATTGATGGGGCGCCTGAGCCCATGACCATGGCCCTGGCCGGCGTCGGTGTCCTGGTGACCCGGCCCGCCAGCCAGGCCCAGTCCCTGGCTGACCGGGTCCGGGCCCTGGGGGGCACTGCCGTGTTGCTGCCCGTCATCGACATCCAGCCGCCCAGCTTTCCCCAGGCATTGGCCGAGCGCATCGGCCGCCTGCGGGAATTCGACCTGATCGTGTTCATCAGTCCCACGGCCGTGGAGTGGTCCTGGCCCCACATCCTGGCGCGCCATGGCGATTGGCCCCACGGTTTCCGGGTGGCCGCCGTGGGCCAGGGTACCCGGCGGGCCTTGCAAGGCCATGGCATGAAGCACATCCTGTATCCGGAGGATGCCAGCGGTGGCGATGCACTGCTCGCGTTGCCCACCCTGGTGGATCATCCCCCGCGCCATGTCCTCATCGTGCGCGGCGAGGGCGGGCGGGATGGCCTGGGACATGGCTTGGCGGCCCTGGGGGCACGGGTGGAATACGCAGATGGCTACCGGCGGGTCAGATCCAACTTGGATCCAGCCCCCATCCTGGGCCTCTGGAAAGCCGGCGCCGTGAACGCGGTCACGGTCACCAGCGTGGAAATCCTGGATCATCTGTTCGATCTCCTGGGGGAGTCCGGGGCCGGGCTGCTGCGCTCCACCCCCTGCTTCACCCATCATCCCCGCATTGCGGAGGCAGCCCGGGACAGGGGTATCCGCCCGGTGCTGGAATGCGGGCCCGACGAGGCGGCCCTGGTGCATGGCATGGCGGCATATTTTGGAGAACGGACATGAGTGACCCGAACGAAGCAAAGGCAGCCGACGCCCCCACCCCGGCAGCGGAGCCGGTCGCCCCGGCCGCCCCGGCCGTTGCCCCGGCGTCCCCAGGACCTGCACCCAGGCATGGCTGGCTGGCGCCGGTGGCCTTGACCCTGGCCTGTGTGGCCCTGGCCGGCGCGGGCTGGGGTTTCTGGCAGACCCATTCCAGCCTGCTGGAGATGCAGTTGCAACTGGCTCGGCGCATCGGCGATTTCGACAGCTCATCCACCGAAGCCCGTACGGCCGCCAAGGAGGCCCGCTCAGTGACGGAGGATCTCCTGGTACGCATCACGGCCCTGGAGACCAAGGCCCAGGATGCCCAGAACCAGCAGCTCGCCCTGGCCACGATGTACCAGGAATTGGCCCGCAGCAATGACGAACGGTTGCTGGCGGACCTGGAACAGGGATTGTTGCTGGTCCAGCAGCAATTGCATCTGGCGGGCAACATCCGGGCCGCCGTGCTGGGCCTGGAAGCACTGGAGGGCCGCCTGGCCAAACTGGACAAGCCTCAGTTCAACCGCCTGCGGGAAGCCATGTCCCTGGACGCGGCTCGACTGCGTCTGTTGCCGGCGGCTGACGTACTGGGCATCAACGCCCGCCTGGATGCCATGATCCAGAACGTGGCCAAGCTCAAGCTGGAAACCGACATGGAACCCAGGCCGGCCGATGAGGTCAGTGCCGAGGCCACCCTGGGCTGGCTGGAGCGACTGCGGGCCGACGCCTGGGGCGAACTCAAGCAACTGGTGCGCATCCGGCGCCTGGATCATCCTGAAATGCCCCTCTTGACCCCGGGCCAGGTCTACTTTTTGCGCCAGAACCTGATCCTGAGACTGCTTTCCGCTCGGCTCAGCCTGCTCCAGCGGGATGAAACCATCTTCAGGAGCGACATTTCTGCGGCAGCGGATTGGGTCAAGAATTACTTCAATCGCCAGGACCCCGCGACCCAGGCCATGCTGGATTCCCTGGAGTCCATCCGCGAGTTGCCGGTGGCCAATCGGGAAATCGACATCCAGGAGAGCCTGAAGGCCCTCAAGGCAGCCCGGAGTGAAGCGCCATGATGCGCGTCCTGCTCTGGATCCTGCTGGTTCTGGTGATCGGGGTTGCGGTCCTGATCGCCGTACGCTTCGACCAAGGATATGTCCTGGTGGTGTTTCCGCCCTGGCGGGTGGAGATGTCCTTCATCCTCATGCTGGCGCTGACCTTCGGCATGTTCGTGCTCAGCTATCTGGTGATCCGCCTCTTGCGGGTGACCCTGCGCTTGCCGTCGGATGTCCGGGCCTGGCAGGAAAAGCGCCGGCGCATCAAGGCCGAGGATGAACTGTCCCGGGCGGTGGCGGCCATGATGGCGGGGGAATATGGCCATGCCCGCAGCCTGGCGGACAAAGCCATTCAGCGGGAGTCCACCCCCCTGGCCAGTCTTGTGGCGGCACGCTGCGCGGCGGAGCTGGGCGAGCGCCTGAGTGTCCAGGACCTGCTGGCCTGCATCGGAGACGATGTGGGTGAACTGGTGGCCGCCCGACAGGCCGTGCAGCGACGGCTGGATGAGCTGAACCCGCCGCTTGGCAATGCGGCCGGGGCCTTGCCGCCGCCGCCCTGAGTCATGATGCCGGGGCGTTCCCGGCACACCTCGAGTCGGTGAAGCGCCCGGTGTCAGTCTGGGAGTTCCGTGACGAAAGGCACCGTGAAGCGTTGCCCGTCCACCTCCAGATGCAGCAACCAGTCATTCCGCCCGGTGATGCACACCGGCAGGGTGACCTTGGTGCGCCAGGTGCCCGAAGGGTCCGGGCGCAGGGTGTACAGGTTGAAGCCCATGTCCATGCCTTCCATGTCGAAGCTGGCCTGGACCTTATCGGCGTCCTGGACCCGGGCCCAGAGCACGAAGGGTTCCAGGAGCCTGAGTCGCCCCTCCACCCCGATTTCCACCTGCCGGCCCTCACCTATGGCGGCGCACCCTGCGCCCAGGTCCGGACAGGTGACCCGAACGGCATCGTTGCGGACCGGTTTATACAAGGCATTCAACCCGATCACGCCGCCCATGAGCAGGATGATGGCCGCAGGGACCAGCCAGGAGGGGCGTTTCATGGCCTGTCCCCTGCCCAGGCCGCGCTCTTGAGGGCGATGCCGTGGGCACCGGAGGTCCGTGCCTGGGCCAGGTCGGTCAGGGTCAGGCCGCCCAAGGCAAAGACCGGCAGGCCACAGTCCTGCACCAGGTCCGAAAAGCCCGCCCAGCCCAAGGTTGGGGCGCCGGGATGGGAGAGGGTGTCGCAGACCGGGCCCAGCACGGCCAGGTCTGCACCCAGAGCCTCGGCTTGGGCCAGTTCGGGAGCACTGTGACAGGAGGCTCCCAGCCACGGGACATCGGGCCGCGCCGGCAAGGCCATCAGGCTGGCGCTGTCCAGATGCTGGCCTGCGGCCAGGCCCGCATCCACCAGAGGCATGGTCACGTCAGCCGGGCCATTCACCAGCATCAGGGCGCCGTGCTCCCGGCAACGGGCGCCCACTTCCCTGGCCAGGGCCATTTGCCGTTCCCGGGGCAGCGTTTTCTCCCGGAACTGGACCAGCCGCAAGCCCCGGACCAGGGCCTGCTCCAGGCGGGGCATGAAACCAGACTCGCCCCATTCGGTGAGGGCCGTGATGCCGTAGTTCAAGGGCAGTTCCAGACCGCGCAGGATGGGGCCATTGGCCGGCAGGATGGGCTGGACGTCCGGGCACGCGGCCCGGGTCCAGGCCAAGCCACCCTGGCCTTCCCGGGGGTGGGGTTCGCCGTCCCATTCGGTGACCCGGAAGAAACGCAGCATGACCCGGGCATGGTCATAGTCGAAGGCCCGGTTGAGCCAAGGGTAGGCGTTCTTGACCGTGATCCCCAGTTCTTCGTGCAACTCCCGGTCCAGGGCGTGGCGGGCGCTTTCCCCGGCCTCTACCTTGCCGCCGGGGAACTCCCACCAGCCCGCGTACACCTTGCCCTCCGGCCGGCTGGCCATCAGGAACCGGCCATCCGGGCGTTCGATGACGGCCGCCGCCACCTCGATCCTGTCCCGGGGCGGGTGTCCGTCCGCGTGGTCTTCTGGCCGGTTGGCGTGCATGGCCGGGGGCGTCAACGCTTCAGTCCCTGGCCGCCCACCCAGTCGATGGCGAACTGGCGGGCCGTGCGCCCCGAGCGGCCGCCCCTCTGGGTTGCCCACTGCAGGGATTCCAGCCGTGCGGCATCGCTCCAGGCGCCTCCCAGCGCCTCGACCCAGCCTTGGGCAATGGCCAGGTAGTCCTCCTGGCCGAAGGGATAGAAGGACAGCCAGAGGCCAAAACGGTCCGAGAGCGATACCTTTTCCTCGATGCTCTCGCCAGGGTGGACTTCGTGGCCCACGTAGCGCGTTGCGTCGTTCTCCTCGAAGAACTCCGGCATCAGGTGGCGCCGGTTGGAGGTGGCATAGATGAGCATGTTTTCGGGCAGGCCGGACACGGAGCCGTCCAGGGCTGCCTTGAGAGGTTTGTAGGCCGCATCACCCGGCTCGAAGGAGAGGTCGTCGCTGAATAGTATGAAGCGCCAGGGCTGGCCGTCCAGACGATGGACGATGTCCTCCAGGTGGATCAGGTCTTCCCGGTCTACTTCCACCAGGCGCAGTCCCTTCTTGGCATGCCGGGTCAGCAAGGCCTTGATGAGGGAGGACTTGCCGCAGCCCCGGCTGCCGGTCAGCAGGGCGTTGTTGGCGGGCAGTCCCTTGAGGAACTGGCGGGTGTTGCGGTCCAGCGCCTGTTTCTGCCGGTCCACGCAGCGCAGGGCGTTCCAGTCCGGGCAGTTGAGCGCGGTGACCGGCTCCAGCCAGCCGCCCCAGCGGCCCCGGCGCCAGCGACAGGCCAGGGTGCTTCTCCAGTCGATGCGCGGTGGCTTGGGCGGCAGCCAGGGCTCCAGCCGGGCCAGCACCTCGTTGGCCCGCACCAGGAGCAGCGCCAGCTCCGGACTCACCTCATAGGACAGGTCGTCCGCATCGTCGCCGTTCATGTACGGTACTCGGCGTTGATCTTCACGTAATCGTAGGAGAAGTCGCAGGTCCACACCGTGGCGACGGCGTCGCCGCGGCCCAGGTGAACCCGCACGTTGATCTCGGCTTCGGCCATGACCCGGGCGCCTTCCGCCTCCTGGTACCCCGGGGAGCGGCCACCGTTCTCGGCCACCAGGACGTTGCCCAGCCAGAGCTTGATCCGGTCCACATCCAGGTCGGTCACCCCGGCGTAGCCCACCGCGGCCAGGATGCGCCCCAGGTTGGGGTCGGAGGCGAAGAACGCGGTCTTGACCAGGGGCGACTTGGCGATGGCGTAGCCGATCTGCTTGCATTCGGCCTCGTCACGGCCGCCTTCGACCCGGATCTCCATGAACTTGGTGGCGCCCTCGCCGTCCCGGACGATGGCCTGGGCAAGCTGGATCATCAGCTCGGTGATCGCATCGCGCAGGCTGTTGAAGCGCGGGTCGCCGTCATCCATGATCACCGGGGCTGCGGTGGCCCCGGTGGCGATCAGAATGCAGGAATCGTTGGTGGAGGTGTCGCCATCCACCGTGATGCAGTTGAAGGACTTGTTCACGGCGTGGCGCAGGATCGCCTCCAGTGCCTCGCAGGAGACCGGGGCGTCGGTGGCGACGAAGCCGAGCATGGTGGCCATGTTGGGGTGGATCATGCCGGACCCCTTGGCGATGCCCGTCACCACGAACTCCCGGCCGTCCAGGGCCACCTTGCGCGAGGCAGCCTTGGCGACGATGTCGGTGGTCATGATGGCCTGGGCGGCCTCGGCCCAGTTGGCCGGCTTGAGGTCGGCGATGGCGTCGGGCAGGACGGCGACGATCTTGTCGTGAGGCAGGGGCTCCAGGATCACGCCGGTGGAAAAAGGCAGGATCTGGCGCGCCGAAAGCCCCAGCTGGCCGGCCAGGGACGCGCAGGTCTCCCGGGCCCGGCGCAGGCCGTCCTCGCCGGTGCCGGCGTTGGCGTTGCCGGTGTTCACCACCAGGGCACGGATGCCGCCGGAGGCGTCGTGATCATGCAGGTGCTCCTTGCACAGGGTCACCGGTGCGGCGCAAAAACGGTTCTGGGTGAACACCCCCACCACCTCCGAATCCGGGGCCAGACGCATCACCAGCACGTCCTTGCGGCCGGGTTTCTTGATGCCGGCGGAGGCGATGCCCAGCTCGACGCCGGGGACGGGAAGGAGGGAAGCAGGATCGGGAGGGGCGAGATGGACGGGCATGGCGCAACCGGTGATGGATGATGGAATCGGCATTTTGCCGCCGAACGCCATCCGAGTTCCAGCAACTTTCCGTGGCTGCCTTCGGGCGCGGCTGGCCTGGACGGGTTCGATGCCTGCTAACGCGCCCGGCGTGCCAGCCAGCGATCCAATTGACTGGCGAATGCCTTGCGGTCGGCCTGGCTGATGGGGGGCGGGCCACCCGTCTGGATGCCGCTGGCGCGCAGGGTGTCCATGAAATCGCGCAGGGTGTGCTGGGCGGCGATGGTATCGGGCGAGAACGGTTCGCCCCGGGGATTCAAGGCCTGGGCACCCCGGGCCAGCACGGCGGCGGCCAGGGGGATGTCGGCGGTGATGACCAGGTCGCCCGGGCTGACCCGGTTGACAATCTCCTCGTCGGCCACGTCAAAGCCGTGGGCCACCTGGAGGGCCTTGATCCAGGGCGAGGGCGGCACATGGAGCAGGCGGTTGGCCACCAGGGTGAGGGGCTCTCGGGCCCGTTCTGCGGCTCGGAAGAGGATGTCCTTGATGACGCCGGGGCAGGCATCGGCATCGACCCAGATGGCCATGGCGTTCCAGTGAGTGCTTGGGGGAGGGCACCTTACCATTCCCGGGGGTGTAGGCAAACCCGGAGCTGGAGAAGGGGGCGGCGCCAGAGCACCGTCCCTGCTGAACTGAATTCCCCGGTTGTTCCGGCTAACCCCCGCCCCGGGCCCGGGTGATGATGGCCTTGTGGATGCCCCAGGCGCCCAGGCCGCACAAGGCCATGACCGTGGTCAGGGCGGTCACTCCGGCATCTCCCCACAGACCCAGGCCGGCGCCGGTGAGGGCCGCACCGGTGAATTGCAGGGTGCCCATGAGGGCCGATGCGGTTCCCGCCATCCGGCCATGATTGGCCAGGGCCCCGGCCTGGGCGTTGGGGCTGACCATGCCCAGGCTGGTCATGAACAGGAACAGGCTGGCCAGCAACGGCAGCATGGGCGGCTCGCCATGCAGGGCGAACCCGGCCAGGGCCAGCCCGGTCAGGGCGGTCAGGCGCAAGGCCCGGCGCAGCAGGATGGCCAGGGCGGTGTGGCGCAGCAGCCGGGCATTGAGCTGGCTGGCGGCGATGAAACCCAGGGCATTGATGCCGAAGACCCAGCCGAAATGCTCCGGGGGGACGCCATACACCTCCATCAGCACGTGGGGTGACCCGGCGATGTAGGCGAACATGCCGGCGCTGACCAGGCTTCCGGTCAGACTGTAGCCCAGGAAGCCACGCTCCCCCAGCAAGGTGCGGAAATCGCCCAGGCTGCGGGTCAGGCTCAAGGTGGCTCCGGGCGGCGGGATACGGGTTTCGGCCATGGCCCAGTGGACCAGGCCGAGACAAAACAAGCCAAAGCCGGCCAGGGTCAGGAACAGGGCCCGCCAGCCCAGGGCGGCATTGATCCAGCCGCCCAGCAGGGGGGCCAGTATGGGCGCCACGCCCATGACCAGCAGGGCCATGGAAAAGGCTCGGGCAGCCTGCTGGGCTTCGCACCGGTCCCGGATCACCGCCCGGGCAATCACCATGCCCGAACAGCCGCCCAGGGCCTGGAGAAAACGCCAGGCCGCCAGGGATTCCAGGCTGGCCGCCCAGGCGCAGCCCAGGGAGGCCAGGACATAGATGCCCAGGCCGGCATAGAGGGGCGGCTTGCGCCCGAATCGGTCGCTCAGGGGGCCGTAGAAGATCTGGCCCAGGGCGATCCCCACGAAAAAGCTGGCCAGGGTGAACTCCGCCTGTCCGGTTCCATGAGCCAGGTCTCCCTCCATGTCCGGAAAGGCCGGCAGGTACATGTCGATGGACAGGGGGGCGATGGCGATCAGCAGGCCCATCAGGATCAGCCAGCCAGGCAGTCCCTTGGCACAGTTCATGACGGGCTCGGGTCTCCGTGGGGATGGCCATTCAGGGGCAAGGGCATGGTGCGCAAGTGCGAATCGGCGGGTGGTCATCATAGCCGAGCCAGGCGGCACCGGCTTTGTCATGTTGGCGACAAGGCGCCTGGACCGGGCTGTGCCATTTCCGACAGCCGGGTCGGGTGCGGAATAAAAAATCTTTCATAAACAGTCATATGCAACGGATCTCCGGGTCGGCATGGGGTTTGCAAGAGCTAGCCCAGACAGCCTCAGGAGACCCGCCGTGGAACTGCCCGTACTCAATGCCGCCCCTCCCGCCGCCCCCAGTGGTGGCTGCACATCCCATGCCTGCGGTTCCACCGACGACCAGATGGGCCACCTGCCGGAGCATATCCGCCAGAAGGTATACAACCATCCCTGCTATTCCGAACAGGCCCATCACTACTTCGCCCGCATGCACGTGGCCGTGGCGCCGGCCTGCAACATCCAGTGCAACTACTGCAACCGCAAGTACGACTGCGCCAACGAATCCCGCCCCGGCGTGGTGTCCGAGGTGATGAGCCCGGACCAGGCGGTGAAGAAGGTCATGGCCGTGGCGGCCACCATTCCCCAGATGACGGTGCTGGGTATCGCCGGCCCCGGAGACCCCCTGGCCAACCCGGAGCGCACCTTCGAGACCTTCCGCCAACTGTCCGAAAAGGCGCCTGACATCAAGCTGTGCGTATCCACCAACGGCCTGACCCTGCCCGACTGCGTCGACGAGCTGGCCAAGCACAACATCGACCACGTCACCATCACCATCAACTGCGTCGATCCGGATGTGGGTGCCAAGATATACCCCTGGATCTTCTGGAAGAATCGCCGCATCCGGGGCCGGGAAGCCGCCGAGATCCTCATCGCCCAGCAGCAGATGGGTCTGGAGATGCTCTCCGAGCGCGGCATCCTGGTGAAGGTCAACTCGGTGATGATCCCGGGCGTCAACGACGCGCACCTGGTCGAGGTGTCGAAGATCGTCAAGGCCAAGGGCGCCTTCCTGCACAACGTCATGCCCCTGATCGCCGAGGCCGAGCACGGTACCTACTACGGCGTCATGGGCCAGCGCGGCCCCACCCACGAGGAACTGCAGCAACTCCAGGACCAGTGTGCCGGCGACATGAACATGATGCGCCACTGCCGCCAGTGCCGGGCCGACGCCGTCGGCCTCCTTGGGGAAGATCGCGGCCAGGAATTCACCCTGGACAAGATCGAGGCCATGGAGATCGACTACGCGGCCGCCATGGTCAAGCGGGCCGAGGTGCATGCCCAGATCGAGCAGGAACTGTCCCTCAAGCAACAGGCCAGGACGGCCCAGGCCGAACTGGCCGCCCTCCAGGCGCAATCCCCTCTGGCGGCGTCCGCCCGCCCGGTGCTCATGGCCGTGGCCACCAAGGGCGGCGGCGTCATCAACGAGCACTTCGGTCACGCGGCCGAATTCCTGATCTACGAGGCCTCGGGTCACGGCGTGCGCTTCATCGGCCACCGCAAGACCACGCCCTACTGCGAAGGGGGCGACACCTGCGGTGACGGCGAGAGCGCCCTGGACCAGACCCTGCGCGTGCTCAAGGGCTGCGAGGTGGTGTTGTGCTCGAAGATCGGCTACGAGCCCTGGCAACCCCTGGAAGCCGCAGGCATCGCGCCCAACGGTGAGCATGCCATGGAGGCCATCGAGGAGGCCGTGGCAGCCGTGTACGAAGAGATGCGCGTCGCCGGCAAGCTGGATCTGCCGGTGGCCGAACAGAAAGTCGCCTGAGGAGAACGGTCATGGCCTTCGAAATCATCGAATCCTGCGTCAACTGCTACGCCTGCGAGCCCCTGTGCCCGAACCAGGCCATCTACCAGGCCCAGCCCCATTTCCTGATCGCGGCTGAAAAATGCACCGAGTGCATCGGCGATTACATGGAAGCCCAGTGCGTCAGCATCTGCCCCATCGAAGGCGCCATCCTGGATGAAGTGGGGGTGCCCCTCAACCCGCCCGGGTCCCTCACCGGCATCCCGCCCGAAATCCTGGCCGGCCTGGATCGCCAGGGTACGGCGGCGGTGCTGCCATGACCAGCCATCACCGGGGAGCATGAGCGAGGTGGCCACCATCCTGTTTTACGAAAAGCCCGGCTGCGCCAACAACACCCGCCAGAAGGTGCTGCTGGCCGCGGCCGGCCATACCGTCCAGGCCAGGAACCTGCTCGCCGAAAAATGGACGGCCCCGCGCCTGCGCCAGTTTTTCGACGATCTGCCGGTGCCGGACTGGTTCAACCTCAGTTCACCCCGGATACGGGACGGCCAGGTGGATCCCACCCGGGTGACCGAGACCGAGGCCTTGGTGCTGATGCTGGCCGATCCACTGCTGATCCGTCGTCCCCTGATGGAAGTCGACGGCGACTATCGCGTCGGCTTCGACCCGACCGAGGTGGACTGCTGGATCGGTCTCGGCAGCAAGCTGAATCCGGCCGGCCGGCTGCGCGTCGAAGGTGACCTGGAAACCTGCACCCGCACGGGCCACGCGCCCTGTCCACCCCCGGCGCCCGCATGACCGAAGCTCCTGTCGCCATTGCCCCCGACGTCTTCTGGATCGGCGCCCTGGACCCGCAACTGCGGGTCTTCGACGTCATCCTGAAGACCGCCAACGGCACCACCTACAACGCCTATTGCGTACGCGGCGACATGGGGGTGGCGATCATCGACACGGTCAAGGCGGAGTACGCAGACACCTTCTTCGAACGCCTGGAGCAGGTGGCACGCTACGACGAAATCAGTGTCATCGTCCTGAATCATCTGGAGCCGGATCACACCGGCGCCCTGCCCGAACTGATGCGCCGCGCACCCAACGCCCGGCTGTACATCTCGGTGAAGGCGCAACTGATGCTCAAGGGCCTGCTGAAGAGCGAGGACCTGAGCTACACACCGGTCGACACCGGCGACACCATTGATCTGGGCGGCCGCACCCTCACCTTCCTGAACACCCCGTTCCTGCACTGGCCGGATACCCAGTGCACCTATCTCGAGGAAGAGGCCCTGCTGTTTTCCGGCGACGTGTTCGGCTGCCATTTCTGCGACGGCCGCTTGTTCAATGACCGGGTCGGCGACTTCCGCTTTTCCTTCGAGTACTACTACCAGCACATCATGCGGCCGTTCCGCGAACATGTGCGCGCTGCCCTTGGCCTGATCGAACCCCTCGACCTCAGGTTGATAGCCCCGGCCCACGGCCCCATCCTGCGCGACGGCCCCCGGGCCTACGTGCAGCGCTACCGGCAACTCGCCGCGCCATTGCTGCACAACGAGGCCGCCGACCGGGCCAAGACCCTGCTCATCTTCTACATCAGCAGCTACGGCAATACGGCACGCATGGCCCAGGCGGTACGCGACGGCGCCGAGTCCATCGACGGCGTGCGCGCCAGCCTGTACGACCTGCAAGGCGGCGAGGTGACCCCCTTCGTCGACCTGATCGAGGAAGCCGACGGCATCGTCTTCGGCTCGCCCACCATCAACGGCGACGCCGTCAAACCCATCTGGGACCTGCTCTCCTCCCTCGCCGTGGTCAGCATCAAGGACAAGCTGGGCGCCGCCTTCGGCTCCTACGGCTGGACCGGCGAGGCCGTGCAGATGCTCGAAGACCGCCTGCGCGGACTGAAGCTGCGTGTCCCGGTCGCCGGCGTGCGGGTCAAGCTCATTCCCACCGGCGAAGAACTGGCCCGCTGCCACGACTTCGGCCGGCAACTGGCAGAACACCTCACCGGCCGGATATCGCGCCGGGTCATCGACATGTCGGAACTACTCAAGGAACCCTCCCATGCCCAAGGCTAACGTCACCTTCGAAGACATCGGCGTCACTGTCACCGTCCCTGCCGGTACCCGGCTCATCGAGATCTCGGAAAAAGTCGGCGCCGGCATCACCTACGGCTGCCGCGAGGGCGAATGCGCCACCTGCATGATGAAGATCGTCTCGGGCATGGAAAACATGTCGGAGCGCTCGGTCCTGGAAGACAAGGTCCTGCAGGAAAACATGGCCAGCCGAAAGCACCGCCTGGCCTGCCAGGCCCAGGTGCTCAGCGGCGACATCGTGGTCCGCCCCGGCTGAAACAGCTTACCCAACCCTAACCACAACCCAAGGAGCCATCCAATGCCTCTCGTTACCTTCTCCAGCCCCCTGCACAAGGACAAGACCGTCTACGCCGTGGCAGGCAGCCATACCAAGACCCTGCTCACCCTGGCCAAGGAGAACCACATCCCCATCGACTTCTCCTGCCAGGACGGGGAATGCGGCACCTGCCTGATCAAAGTTACCAACCTGACCAGGAAAGGGCCCATGGGCGGCCCCATGACCGATCGCGAAATGGCGGTCCTGAAAGATCTGGGCAAGATCACCAAGGCCGAGATCGAGGCCATGCAGGTGGATGACACCGTCCATACCTCCTGGCGCCTGGCCTGCCAGATGGTGCTCCGGGACGAGGACATCCTGGTGGAATACCCGAGCAAGTGAGTTGAGCGGCGGGCCCCGGCCGGCCGCCTGGAAGGAGACGACCATGAATGCCATCTTCGCCATGCTGGACGAGCACCAGTTGGAAACCGAGATATACAGCCAGTTGATGCTGAATTCCGAAGGCCTGCGCAATGACGATCTCCTGGCCCGGATGCTGGCCAGTCAGGCCGTGGGCAAGGGCGCCCTGCCGGTAGGGCTGGGCCTCGCGCCCAAGGCCTATGCCGACATGCTGTTGCGCCATTTCCCCCATGCCGCGCCCATGGGCCTGGGCAGGGGCGAGCCCCTGGAGGATGCCCGGGCCATGGAGCGCCGGGATCTGGTGGACCTGCTCCTGGAGCATCGGGCCTGGCAGGACCGATCCGAGCTATGGATGGCCGAGATCGTCGCCGCCGCCTGCATGGGGGGTGACCACCTGTGGCAGGACCTGGGCCTTTGGTCCCGCCGTGACCTGAACCAGTTGATGACCTGGAATTTTCCGTCCCTGGCCGGCCGGAACGAGCGGGACATGAAGTGGAAGAAGTTCCTGTATCGACAGATTTGCGACAAGGAGGGCATCCCGGTCTGTCCCGCGCCCTCGTGCCAATCCTGCGTGGATTACGACAAGTGCTTTAATGCGGTGACGGGTGACAAGTGACAAGTGACAAGTGACGGGTGACGGGTGACGGGTGACGGGTGACGGGTGACGGGTGACGGGTGAC
>DYHB01000210.1 GCA_020724415.1 Thiobacillus sp. | reverse complement strand
CGCCGGCCTGGAAATGCTTGGCCAGCTTGCCGATGGTGGTGGTCTTGCCGGCGCCATTGACCCCGGCCAGCATGATCACGAAGGGGCGAATGTCGGCCAGGTCCAGGGGCTGTTCCAGGGGCCGCAAGAGATCCAGCAGGATATCCCGGAGAGCCTGACGCAGCTGGCCGGACTCGGTCAGCTTGTCCTGTCTGACGCGGGCGCGCAGGCGGTCCAGCAGGAACTGGGTGGCTTCCACGCCCACGTCGGCGGTGAGCAGGATGGTTTCCAGCTCTTCGTAGAGCGCCTCATCGATCTTGGCGTGTCTGCTGAACAGGTCCGTGACCGGCGTGTTGAGCACTGTTCGGGTCTTGCTGAGGCCATTTTTCAGCCGCTGGGACCAGGACAGGCCCTGGGGCTCGGCAGGAGGCGGAGCGGTGGGCTCGGCAGCGGGGGTTTTCTTGCTGGACTTGAAGAAACCAAACACGGTGGGTCAGGTCAGATTAGGCGTTGTATTGAGAGTGATTCTATCATGGCGCCCTATGACAACAGGATGATGAGGATGAGCATGAAACGCACAGTGCTGGCCTGCCTGGCCGCTTGGGCCATGACCATGGCTCCGGCCTGGGCTCAGGTGGCCGAGCGCACCCTGGCCAATGGCATGAAGGTGGTGGTGAAGACGGACCGGCGTGCCCCCGTGGTGGTGAGCCAGGTCTGGTACCGGGCCGGCAGCATGGACGAGAGCTATGGCACCACCGGTGTGGCCCACGTGTTGGAGCACATGATGTTCAAGGGTACGGAAGCCGTGCCGCCGGGCGAGTTTTCCCGGCGCATCGCGGCCGCCGGCGGCCGGGAGAATGCTTTCACCTCCCGGGACCACACCGCCTATTTCCAGACCCTGCAAAAAGACCGTCTGGCCCTGGCCTTGGAACTGGAGGCGGATCGCATGGCCAACCTCAAGCTGAGTGACGAGGAATTTGCCAAGGAGATCAAGGTGGTCATGGAGGAGCGCCGCCTGCGCACCGAGGATAATCCCCAGGGCCTGTTCTACGAGAAACTCATGGCCACCGCCTACATGGCCCATCCCTATCGGCATCCGGTCATCGGCTGGATGCGGGATCTGGAGAACATGAGCCCGGAGGATGCCCGCCGCTGGTACCGCAGCTGGTATGCCCCCAACAATGCCACCCTGGTGGTGGTGGGGGACGTGGACCCGGAGGCCGTGTTTGCCCTGGCGGAGCGCTTCTTTGGTCCTTTGACGGCGCGGGAACTGGCGCCGCGCAAGGATGTTGCCGAACCGGCGCCCGATGGCATGAAGCAGGTGGTCCTGAAAACCCCGGCCGAGTTGCCCGAGGTGAGCCTGGTCTGGTCCGTGCCCCGCCTGCTCGATCCGGCAGAAGATTGGGAGCCCTATGCCCTGGAGGTGCTGGCCGGGGTTCTGGATGGTCATTCCTCGGCCCGCTTGCCCCAGCGCCTGGTGAAGGAATCCCAGCTGGCGGTGGATGTCGGGGCCGGATATGACCCAGTGGCCCGTGGTCCGGTGCTGTTCATGGTGGGAGCCACGCCTGCGCAGGGTCACACGGTGGAGGCCGTGGTGGCCGGCATCCGCGAAGAGCTGGACAAGATCAAGTCCCAGGGCGTGGAGGAGGCCGAACTGCGCCGGGTGAAGGCCCAGGTGCTGGCCAGCCA
>DYHB01000209.1 GCA_020724415.1 Thiobacillus sp. | reverse complement strand
GTTGATGTCCACGTCGCTGGCCACGTCACATTGAAAACACAGGCTGGAACCGAAGTCCTTTGCCGCCATTTCCGTGACCCGATCCTTGACCCAGTCGCCCTGATAACTGAAGGCCAGCTGGGCCCCTTCCCGGTAACAGGCCTGGGCAACGCCGTAGGCGATGGAACGGTTGCTGATCAACCCGGTGATGAGAATTTTCTTACCCGCAAGAAAGCCCACGATGAGGTTCCCTCTAAGTTTTGTGATTGGCCGGCATTATACCCATGCCGCTGGCAAGCAATCAGCCCGTTGCAGTCATGGGATCGGCGCCCAGGGTGCCTCGCAGCCGCTCCAGATAGTCGGTGGAACTCACCTGCGCCAGACGCTGTCGGGTTTTTTCCAGACGATCGTGCATGTCGAATCGATTGACCAGGTCCTGGTGGGTGGCCCGGGCGACATAGGACTCGAGGTAGGCCACATGGCGTTGCCAGAGGGCCACGTCCCGGCGCTGTTTCGTTTCCAGACGCTGTCGGTACCAATCGGAGGCCAGCAGGCTGTCCCGGGTGAACATGGCGCGCAGTTCGGGGTGCTGGGCGTCCATGCCCCGGTAATGGCCGGTGGCCATGATGTGGAGCAGGGCCTGAAGCGGTGGGCAGGCCTCCTGGATGCTGCCATCGTCCAGATAGCGTTGAGCCACCTTGCGCTGGGCCTCGACGATATTCTCGACACCATCGACGAAGACATCCTTGTCCTGGGTTTCAGGACGCAGGATGGTCTCGTCGAAGACGGCCATGGGCATGTTGAATATCTTGCCCATGAAGCCATGCACGAAACGGTCCGTGATCCTGTAGCCCAGGCGGCTGGCCAGCACCCTACGGCCCTGATGCTGGAAGTCGTCCACCCTTTCCAGATAGCCGTTGTCGATCAGATAGCGGGGATCCCGCTCTTTCGGGGACAGCCGGCACCAGATCTCGGGTACCAGCAGGCTGATGTCGTGGTCGACCCGGAAGTTGGGTCCGATATGGCCCGCAGCGGTGGAATAGCCCGCATAACCGGTGAGGATGAAGGACACCAGGGCGTTGTTCAGGTCCGCCGTCGGGCGGAGGGCATTGAAGGGCCCTTTGGTCAGGGCCCCTTCACTGCCGGCACCCGTGGTGGAGGGGGATTTGCCGGTCAGACTGCAGATGAAATCCATGAACAGTTCCGGCAATTCCTGGTAATGGATGGGGTTGTACACGGCCAGGGGACGGATTCCGGGTTCGGGAGGGTTGTTGCGCCGGCCCACCAGCACATCGTTGACCGGTTCACAGACCGGATGCCCCAGGGGCACCCGGCGGTGGAAGCGGGCGCCGACCTCCGCCACATAGCGGCGTACCGGCACGGCCAGATCCGGCCTGAGCTGGAGGTAGCGGGGGTTCTTGCTGGGCTTGCCGTCCACCATCCGGGGATGGGCGGAGGACACCACGTAGCCGGTACCCGCATCATAGGCGGCCTGGAGCAAGTCCCGCATGGGCGGGGTGTACTGACTGAAGCCGGCCACGTCTTCCACGATGTCATCCAGAGCAGGCCCGCTCAGGGGTTCGAAGTTGGCGATGAAATTGTCGGGGCGGGCCAGGTCGGCCTCGGCTTGCTTGTCGAAGCCCCTGTGGATGGCCTCATCCGGACGTTGGAACAGGCGCGTCTCGCAGTTCT
>DYHB01000078.1 GCA_020724415.1 Thiobacillus sp. | reverse complement strand
CACCAAGATCTACGACCGTGAAACCGGTGAAGTGCATTACGGCCGCGTCCCGGCCGGCTCCGTGGTGGTGAGCGGCAACCTGCCCTCCTCCGATGGCAAGTACAGCCTGTACTGCGCGGTCATCGTCAAGAAGGTGGACGCCAAGACCTTGTCCAAGGTGGGCATCAACGAGCTGCTGCGCGGTATTTGACGCATGGGTATGGCCGACGCCCCTGCCCCGTCGGCCCTTCACTTCAATGACCGAGGCTGAAACGACATGACAGAGATCTCCCGTGAGGAGGCTGATGCCTTGGTCGCCTCCATCGGCATCCCGCCACGGCCGGCCGTGGTTCTGGAAGTCATGGAGCAGAAGTCCAGCGATGTACCGGACATGGGGGCGGTCGCCGAGGCCATCTCCCGGGATGTGGGTATCGCAGCCGCCCTCATCAAGACGGTGAATTCGCCGTTCTATGGCCTGCGCAGCCCCGTCCACTCCATCCACAATGCCGTCAGCCTGTTGGGCATTGGCCGGATCGCCACCCTGGTCAACAGCCTGGCCCTGAAGACATCCATAGGCGCCCAGGGCATCGAGCGTTTCTGGGATCAGTCGGCCCGAACCGCCCAGATATGTGCCTGGCTGGCCCGTAAAATGGGACATGATGCCGATACAGCCTACATGTTCGGACTGTTCAGGGATGCCGGAATGCCCTTGCTGATGGCCCGATTCAAGGACTACAAGGACACCCTCCGCCAGGCCAATGACTGCCAGGAGCAGACCTTCACCGAGGTGGAGGACGCCCGCCATGGCATGAACCACGCCATAGTGGGCGCCATCCTGGCGCGCAACTGGCATCTGCCCGAGGCGGTGCACGATGCCATCCTGCGTCATCATGACCCCGAGGTGTTTTCCGGACACACATCCGAGAGCGTCAAGACGCTGGTAGCCCTCTCCCACCTGGCAGGTCAGATCGAGAACCGCCATTCACGCAATGCGGATGATCCCGAGTGGCTGCGGGTCGCCGACCATGGCATTGCCTGGTTGATGCTCGATGGATCGGACGTAGACGAACTCTCGGATGCAGGTCGTTCCCTACTGCTCGAATCCGGACAGTGATGCCTGCACGTGATGCGGCTGGTCGGTGATGTGGCAATTCTGGATTGACCGGGGCGGCACCTTCACGGACATCATCGCCCGTGACCCTGACGGGCGGCTGATCCAGGCCAAGTTTCTGTCCGAAAACCCGGAGCAATATCCGGATGCCGCCCTGGCCGGCATCCGCGCCGTGCTGGGCCTGGCACCGGATGCCCCCCTGCCGGAGGCCACCATCGCGAGCGTGAAAATGGGCACCACGGTGGGCACGAACGCCTTGCTGACCCGGTCCGGCGCCACCACCCTCCTGGTCACCACCGAGGGCTTTGCCGACCTGCTGGAGATCGGTGACCAGGCCCGTCCCGACATCTTTGCCCTGAACATTGCCAAGCCGGTTCCCCTCCACAGCCGGGTCGTGGAGGCCCGGGAACGGATGGATGCCCGGGGCCATGTACTGCTTCCGCTGGACCTGGAGCACCTGGCAGAGCGCCTGACCCGGGCCTTGGAGGATGGACTGGCATCCTGCGCCATCGCCTTCATGCACAGCTGGAAGAATCCGTGCCATGAAGAACAGGCCGGTGCCCTGGCGCGCCGACTGGGCTTCCGGCACGTCACGCTGTCCCATCAGGCCAGCCCCTTGGTGAAGTTCTTGCCTCGGGCCGAGACCGCAGTACTGGATGCCACCCTGTCGCCGCCACTGCGCCACTACGTGGAGCAGGTGGCTTCCGCCCTGCCCTCCGACTGTCGGCTGGAGTTCATGCAATCCAATGGAGGCCTGGTTCCGGCGGCGGCTTTCCAGGGCAAGGACAGCGTCCTGTCGGGACCCGCCGGGGGACTGATGGGCATGATCAAGTGTGGCCTGGCCGCAGGACACCACAAGCTGATCGGATTTGACATGGGCGGCACATCCACAGATGTCTCCCTCTATGCCGGCCGTCTGGAACGCCAGGCCGAGACCCGGGTTGCCGGGACCCGGGTGCGGGTCCCCATGCTGGGCGTGCACACCGTCGCGGCGGGCGGGGGGTCCATCCTGCATTTCGACGGTCAGCGCCTGACCGTGGGTCCGGATTCCGCCGGCAGCCTGCCTGGGCCTGTGGCCTATCGTCGCGGCGGCCCCCTTGCCGTGACCGATGCCAACCTGCTCCTGGGCCGCATCCAGGCCGACCACTTTCCGGCCGTGTTCGGGCCTGACGGACGCGCCCCGCTGGACCTGGACGCCGTAGGCCAGGCTTTCGACGACCTGACGGAACGGGTCAACCAGGCCCTGGGCCTGGACTACGATGCCCCGAGGCTGGCCGAAGGTTTCCTGGATATCGCCGTGGAAAACATGGCGGATGCCGTGCGCTACATCACCCTGGAGCGGGGCGTGAATCCTGCCGATTTCACCCTGATCAGCTTTGGGGGCGCAGGTGGCCAGCACGCCTGCCGTATCGCCCAGAAACTGGGCATGAGCGAAATCCTGATCTCGCCCTACGCCGGTGTCCTGTCTGCCTGGGGAATCGGTTTGGCCGAGCGGCGCGAGCTCACCCAGACCGCCATGGAATGCCCCCTGGAACAGGCTTTGCTCCGCCTGCCCGCCGAACCGGAAACCACCGACGGCAGCCGGGTCGAGCGCCGGGCCCTGCTCCGGCATGCCGGTTCAGACACGGTCATTGCGGTGCCCCTGGCGGAACTGGAGACCATGACAGCCGAATTCCATCGCCAGCACCAGGCCCGCTTTGGCTTTGCCGACAGCAGCCGTCCCCTGGTGTGCGTGGCCCTGGAAGCCGAACGCATTTCCGGCGGCGAAGCGCCGCGTCCCCTGGCCGACCTGCCCTCCCGCCCGGGCCGCCCCCTGGAATCCCGCCAGGTGTATTTCAATGGCCAATGGCTGGCCACGGGCCTCTACCGACGGAACGACCTGATGCCCGGGCAAAGGATTCCGGGCCCTGCGCTGGTCCTGGAGGCGGCTTCCTGCACGGTACTGGAACCCGGCTGGTCCCTGACCCTCACCCAGGCGGGTGACCTATTGCTCACCCTGGACTCGATGCGCCGCGTCTCCCCGGACCCGAGCCACCCGGACCCGACCTGGCTGACCCTGTTCAACCGACGCTTCATGAGCATCGCCGAGGACATGGGTCGGATACTCCAGAACAGCGCCCGCTCGGTGAATGTCCGGGAACGGCTGGACTTTTCATGTGCCCTGTTCGACGCTGCCGGTCAACTGGTGGCCAACGCCCCCCACATCCCAGTGCATCTGGGCAGCATGGGGGATGCCGTGCGGGGGGTGGCCGACAAGTTCGGCCCGGCCTTCAAGCCGGGCGATGCGTACCTGATCAACTCACCCTATGCCGGCGGCACCCACTTGCCCGACATCACCGTGGTGATGCCGGTGTTCGACCCGGAAGGCCGGGCCCTGCGCTATTTCACGGCTGCCCGGGCCCATCATGCCGACATCGGCGGCATCTCCCCCGGATCCATGCCGGCCGACAGTACCCGGATCAGCCAGGAAGGCTGCCTTTCGGATGGCCTGCTCATCCTGAGCCAAGGCCGTTTGCTGGAGGCCGATGTGCGCCACTGGCTGGCCGGCGCCACGCCCCCGGCCCGCAATCCGGACCAGAACCTGGCCGATCTGAACGCCCAGTTGGCGGCATGCATCCTGGGCGTCAGCCGGTTGCGGGAATTGGAACAGGAGACGGGTGCCCAGGCTGTTTCGGCCTACATGGGCTTCGTCCAGGATCAGGCCGAAGCCGCGGTACACCGCCTGCTGGGCAAGCTCAGGGACGGACAGTTCAGCCTGGAGATGGACGACGGCAGTCAAATCCGGGTGGCCATCCACATCCAACGGGAAGAACTGCGGGCCGTGATCGATTTCGCCGGTACCACGGCCGCAGTGGCGGGCAACCTGAATGCTCCGGCCAGCATCAGCCACTCGGCAGTGCTCTATGTGTTTCGTACCCTGCTGGACATGGACATCCCCCTCAACGCCGGCGTCCTGCGCCCCCTGGATGTCCGCCTGCCTCCGGGCTCCTTGCTCAACCCCACGCCCCCTGCCGCCGTGGTGGCGGGCAATGTGGAGACCTCCCAGAACATCGTGGATGCCCTCTATGGTGCCCTGGGGGCACTGGCCGCCAGCCAGGGGACCATGAACAATTTCAGCTTTGGCGATGGCGTACATCAATATTACGAAACCCTGTGCGGAGGCACAGGGGCCGGGCCCGGCTTCCCCGGGGCCTCGGCCGTGCACAGCCACATGACCAATTCCCGTCTCACCGACCCGGAAGTCCTGGAGCTGAACTATCCGGTCCGGGTCGACGCATTTGGGATTCGCAAGGGTTCGGGAGGTTCCGGGCTGCATCCCGGGGGGGACGGGGTATACCGGCACCTGCGTTTCCTGGCTCCCATGAGCGCCAACCTGATCGCCTCCAGGCGCCGGATTCCTCCCTTCGGCCTCCTGGGCGGGCAGCCGGGTGCCCCGGGCCGGCAATGGATCGAACATCCGGACGGCACCCAGACCACATTGGCCGGCCGGGCTGCCTTCCACCTGGCGCCAGGGGACGTCCTGGTGATCGAAACCCCGGGCGGAGGCGGATATGGTAACGTTGGCCTTGTTGCTGCGGATATCGCTGCAGACTGAACGGCAGCCACCTCCGATCTCATGTACCCCCGTCGTTTCCAGCCCGAGCCGGCCTTCTCCGTGTATTTCAGGCGCCTTGTTCAGCATGGCCTGCTGGCCCTGTTGCTGGCGACCCTGTCCGTCCCGGGCCTGGCCATGGAGGCTTCGGCACCCATCCTGGTGGTCCACTCCTACAGCCAGGATTACCCCTGGACCGCAGGACAACACCGGGGATTCAGCGAAGCGCTGGCCGAACACGGCGTCGATCCCGCCACCCTGCGCACGGAATACCTGGATACCAAGCGGGTCGAATTCAGCCCGCTCTATGCCGACTGGTTCGCACAGTACCTGGCGGGCAAATATGCCGGGTTCCAGCCCCGGCTGATCTATGTGACCGATGATCATGCCCTCACCTTTGCCCTGGATCACCTGCTGGCCCTGTTTCCGGGCAGCAGTGTCATTTTTTCGGGGGTGAATGACCAAGGCATGCGCCACTGGCTGGACCCCAACCGCATCACGGGGGTGTTCGAAAAGAAGGAATTGCGTCCCAATGTGGCCCTGCTCCGCAGCCTGGGCATGGACACCTCGGAACTGGTGCTGGTGGGGGACAATTCCTCCACCTACCGCTCCATCCGGCAATCCCTGCGCGCCGAGATGGAGGGGGAACCCGGCATCAAGCTGACCTTTGTGGCCGATGAACGCCTGGACGGCCTCCTGCAGCAGTTGCGTGAAATCCGGGCGGGTCCCCTGTTGCTCACTACCCTGGGGGAACTGAAGGACGCCGAGGGACATCCGATCAACCTCAGGGACAGCGTTGCCCGCCTGGCGGGACTGGGTCGCTTCACCTTGTGGAGCATGGAGGATGCCTACCTCTACCCCCAGGTTATGGGTGGCCACGTCACCAGCGGCCCCGCTGCCGGACACCGGGCCGGCGAGATGGCCATGGCCTTCCTGAAGGGCACGCCCCTGGCGAGTTTGCCCCCGGTGCTGGAGAGCCCCAACGAATCCATCCTGAACGAGACCGCCCTGCACCAGGCCGGCATGACCATGCCTCCGGGGTATCCCGACCAGATCCGGCGCATCCACGAACGGCCAGGCATCCTGGTCCAACACCAGCGGGAGATCCTGCTGGGTCTGGCCATGCTGGCCACCCTGTCTTTGCTGGTCATGCTGTTCGGCCTCATCACCCTGGTACGCAAGAACCGCCAGATACGGCAGCATGCCGAAACCCTCCAGCATCAAACCGAGCTGCTGGACGAGACCCTCAACAATCTGGACTGGGCCCAGCGCATAGCCCAGGTGGGCAGTTGGGTCTGGCACATCGACAGGAACCGGCTCAGCATATCCAAGGGCGTGTACGAACTCTTCGGCATCCCGAACCAAGGCGGTCCCGCCCGGGTGGATACCTACCTGCGCCATGTCCACCCTGAAGACCGGCGCAGAGTCTGGCGGGACATCCAGCGCACACGACAGTCAAAAAAGCCCTATGAAGGCGCCCACCGCATCATCCGTCCCGATGGCAGCGTGCGCAGCCTGCACATCATGGCCGAGGTGCAAAAGGGCAGCAGTGGCCGCCCTACCCGCATGTACGGCAGCGTCCAGGACATCACCGAGCGCCTGGAAGCCCAGGCCGCCCTGCTGGCCAGCGAACAGACCTATCACAGCATTTTCGACGGGGTGGCCGAGGCCATCTACATCCTGGATGAACATGGCACTTTCCTGGACGTGAACCAGGGCGCCGAGACCATGTATGGCATGGCCCGAAGCGACTTGATCGGCCTGTCCCCCGCAGGCGTCTCCGCACCAGGCCGCAACAACCTGGAACTGACCGCACGGGCCTTGGAGGCCGCCCTGGCCGGCGTGCCCCAGCGCTTCGAATTCTGGGGCATCCGGCGCAATGGCGAGATCTTTCCCAAGGATGTCCGTCTCAGCAAGGGCAGCTATTTCGGCCGCGAAGTGGTGATTGCCGTGGCCATGGACATCAGCGAGCAAAAGCGCGCCGAGGACGCGCTGCGCAACAGTGAGGCCCTGCTCCAGACCGTGATCAACGAGGACCCCAACATCATCCTCATGAAAGACTGGGAGGGCCGCTTCATCTTCTGCAATCAGGCCCTGGCGAAGTTGTACGGCCTCACCCCGGACCGTCTGGTGGGCAAGGACGACGGGGCCTTCAACCCCAACGCCGAGCAAGTGCAACGCTACCGGGACGAAATACAGGAGATCATGATTTCCGGCCAAACCCGGGTCGACATGCAGGAAAGCCCCGATCCCTCGGCCAAAATGGGGAAACGTTACCTGCAATTCATCAAGAAACCCCTGCATACCGCCGAGGGGGAGCACCGCATTCTGATCATTGCCACGGATGTCACCGATATCCGCCTGGCCCAGCAGCAGGCCGAGGAAAGCGAACGGCGCCTGGCCTACGCGATGTCCGCCATCGGCGAAGGCTTGTGGGACCTGGAAGCCCTGACCGGCAGGATCCGGCATAACAGCCAGTGGTGCCGCATACTGGGCCTGATGGAATATCTCCCGGATCATCCCCTGCCGGATTATTTCCGCAGGATCCATCCGGATGACCGTGAGTCGGTGATGCGCCAACTGAATGACGCCCTTGTCTCCGATGACATCTACCAGAGCGAGCACCGCATGTTGCTGGAGGACGGCCGGGTGATCTGGATTCGCGACCGGGGCCGGGTGGTGGAACGGGATGATCAGGGCCAGGCCCTGCGCATGGTGGGCAGCTTCACCGAGATCACCCAGCGCAAGGAGATGGAGAACGAGCTGAAGCGCCTGGCCCGGCACGATACCCTGACCGGCCTGCCCAACCGCGCCATGCTCATGGACCGCATGGAGCACGCCCTGGCCAAGGCCCGCCGGCATGGCAGCCAGATGGGCGTACTGTTCCTGGATCTGGACCGGTTCAAGCAGGTAAACGACACCCTGGGCCACCAGATCGGCGACAAGCTCCTGATGGCCGCCTCGGGCAGGCTGACCACCCTGGTACGCTCCCAGGACACGGTGGCCCGGCTGGGCGGAGACGAATTCGTCATCCTGCTGGAAGACCTGGAGGCCCCCCAGGATGCCGCCGTCCTGGCCAAGAAGATCATCCAGCGTCTCGAGCAACCCTTCCAGGTGGAAGGCCATGAGCTCTATGTCAGCGCCAGCATTGGCGTGGGCCTGTACCCCCAGGATGGGGACACCCCCCAGGGCCTGCTGCGCAATGCCGATGCCGCGATGTACCACGCCAAGGACAGTGGACGCAGCACCTTCAGCTACTACACGGCCAGCCTGACCGAGGAAGTGGCGGAACGCATGGAAATCGAGGCCATCCTGCGTCAGGACCTGGCCCAGGAACAGCTTCGACTGCACTACCAGCCCATCGTGGATTTGACCCATGGTCGCCTGGTGGGCATGGAGGCACTGTTGCGCTGCTCCAGTCCCCAGCACGGTCCCGACCAGTTCATCCCGGTCGCCGAGGATACCGGCCTGATCATACCCCTGGGCGCCTGGGTCATCGGCGAAGCCTGCCGTCAGGGCCGCCTGTGGCTCGACCAGGGCCGCCTTGTGCCAGGCATGCGGATCAGCATCAATCTGTCCCTGAAACAACTCCAGCACCGGGAGTTCCGGGATACCCTGCAACGCATCCTGGGGGAAACCGGATTCCCGGCCGAACATCTGGAACTGGAACTCACCGAAAGCTCCCTCATGCAGCATCCCGAGGAGAGCATCGCCCTGCTTGGGGAATTGGGCCGCCTGGGCCTGCACGTGGCCGTGGACGATTTCGGCACCGGCTATTCTTCCCTCAGCTACCTGAAGCGCCTGCCGATCCATCGACTGAAGATCGACCAGTCCTTCGTCCGGGACATTCCGGACGATCCCAACGACGAATCCATCGTCAAGGCCATCCTGGCACTGGGCAGCAGCCTGCAATTTGGCGTGGTGGCCGAGGGGATCGAAACCCGGGAGCAACGGGCATTGCTGGAACGGGAAGGCTGTCGCTACGGCCAGGGCTACCTGTTCGGAAAACCCATGGCCGCCCAGGCACTGGAGGCATGGTGGTCCGCCCAGGACAATTGAGGCATCGCAGCCCCGCCTGCCCGGCGGCTTTGGGCTGGAGTATGCTTGCAGGTTGATGAAATCACCCCCATGCGGTCCCGGACCGACCCTTTCTGGAGCACAACCATGAGCGCAAAAAAGATTCTGGCCCTGGTCATGGCCGGTGGCGAAGGCACCCGGCTGCACCCTCTCACGGCGGAGCGTTCAAAACCCTCGGTGCCCTTCGGTGCCCGTTACCGGATCGTGGATTTCGTGCTTTCCAACCTGATCAATTCCGGCATCCACGCCATCTACCTACTGGTGCAATACAAGTCCCAATCCCTGATCGAGCACGTGCGCAAGGCCTGGGTACTGCCGCCCCAGCTTCCGGAGCACTTCATCACCGTGGTGCCGCCCCAGATGCGCCGGGGCCAGGAGTGGTTCCAGGGCACGGCGGACGCGGTCTACCAGAACATCAACCTGATCCACCAGCACAAGCCCGACCTGGTGCTGGTCTTCGGTGCCGACCACATCTACCGCATGGATATCCGGCAGATGGTGAAATTCCACCTGGAGCGGGATGCCGATGCCACGGTGGCGGCGTTGCCGGTCCCCCTGGCCGATGCCTCGGCCTTTGGCGTGATCGAGGCCGAGTCCAACGGCCGCATCGTCAAATTCATGGAGAAGCCGGCCACACCGCCCCCGATGCCCGGCCGGCCCAGCCACGCCTTTGCCTCCATGGGCAACTACCTGTTCAGGGCCGAAGCCCTGGTGCATATCCTGCGGGAATCCAAGGAACAGGGCTGGAACGATTTCGGCAAGCACATCCTGCCCCGCATGGTGGAGGACGGGCGGCTCCATGCCTACGATTTCGCCAAGAATGAAATCCCGGGCACCAAGCCCTCCGAGGAACCGGCCTACTGGCGCGACGTGGGCACCCTGGACGCCTACTTCCAGGCCCACATGGATGTACTGGGCCTGGAACCCAGGTTCGACGTGTTCAACGCCCGCTGGCCCATCTACTCCTCCAACTATCAGGGCCCGGTGGCCAAATTCCTGGGCAGCCAGGTGGACAACTGCATCATCAGCGCCGGCTGCCTCATCCAGAATGCCACCCTGCGCAACTCGGTCCTGCGCCGGGAGGTGGTGGTGGAACCCGGCGCCGTGGTGGAAGACTGCATCCTCATGGACAACGTGGTGGTCAAGGCCGGAGCCCACCTGCGCCGGGTCATCGTGGACCGGTTCAACGTCATCGAGGCGGGCAGCCGCATCGGTCTCGACCGCCTGGCGGACGAGGCGCGCTACAAGATCACCGAGACCGGCATCGTGGTCCTGCCCGAGGGCACCCACACCCGAACCGATCGCACCTCCTTCAGCGAGGACCATTGATGGCGGCCAGCCCCACCGTCTGGCCCGGCCGGCCTTACCCCCTGGGCGCCACCTGGGATGGCTCGGGGGTGAATTTCGCCCTGTTTTCCGAATATGCCGAGAAAGTCGAGCTGTGCCTGTTCGATACCCTGGGCAGGCGGGAAGTGGCCCGCATCGCCCTGCCCGAACAGACCGACCAGGTCTGGCACGGCTACCTGCCCGACGTGCGGCCGGGACAGCTCTACGGCTATCGGGTCCACGGCCCCTATGAGCCGGAACAGGGCCACCGGTTCAACCCCCACAAGCTGCTCCTGGACCCCTATGCCAAGGCCATCGACGGCAAGCTGCGGTGGTCCGACGCCCACTACGGCTACAAGATCGGCTCCCGCCGGGAAGACCTGTCCTTCGACCGCCGGGACAGTGCCGGCGGCATGCCCAAGTGCAAGGTGATCGACCAGGCCTTCACCTGGGGCGACGACCGGCCGCCAATGACCCCCTGGCACGAGACGGTGATCTACGAAATGCACGTCAAGGGCTTCACCGAGCGCCATCCCGGCGTGCCGCCCCATCTGCGCGGCACCTATGCCGGCCTGGCCTCGGAAGCGGCCGTGGAACACCTCAAGGCCCTGGGGGTGACGGCCGTGGAGCTGCTGCCCTGCCATGCCTTCGTGGATGACCGCTTCCTGGTCCGCAAGCGGCTGCGCAACTACTGGGGCTACAACTCCATCGGCTATTTCGCCCCGGACCTGCGCTATTCCGCCAGCGGCAAGGTGTCCGAGTTCAAGACCATGGTGAAGACCCTCCATGCCCATGGCATCGAGGTCATCCTGGACGTGGTCTACAACCACACGGCCGAGGGCAACCACCTGGGCCCCACCCTCTCCTTCCGGGGCATCGACAACAAGGCCTATTACCGCCTGGTGCCGGGCGAGCCCCGTTACTGCATGGACTACACCGGCTGCGGCAACACCCTCAACATGATGCACCCCCGGGTCCTGCAACTGATCATGGACTCCCTGCGCTATTGGGTACTGGAGATGCACGTGGACGGATTCCGCTTCGATCTGGCCGCGGCCCTGGCCCGGGAACTCCATGCCGTGGACAAGCTGGGCGCCTTCCTGGACATCATTCATCAGGACCCGGTCCTGTCCCGGGTCAAGCTCATCGCCGAGCCCTGGGATCTGGGTGAAGGCGGCTATCAGGTGGGCAATTTCCCCGTGGGCTGGACCGAATGGAACGGCAAGTACCGGGACTCCCTGCGCGAATTCTGGAAGGGTGATGGGGGCCTGATCGGGGACCTCGCCTACCGCCTGACCGGTTCGTCCGACCTCTACGCCCACAACGGCCGGCGTCCCTACGCCAGCATCAACTTCATCACCTGTCACGATGGCTTCACCCTGGACGACCTGGTCAGCTACGACCACAAGCACAACGAAGCCAACCTGGAAGACAACCGGGACGGGGAAAATCACAACCGGAGCTGGAACTGCGGCGTGGAGGGCGTCACCGACGATGCCGAGGTGAACCGCCTGCGCCGGCGCCAGAAACGGAACCTCATGGCCTCCCTGATCCTGTCCCAGGGGGTGCCCATGCTCACCGCCGGGGACGAATTGGGCAGGACTCAGGGAGGCAACAACAACGCCTACTGCCAGGATAATGAAATCAGCTGGTTAAACTGGGGTATTGATAAAAAGGATGAGGACTTTTTCGCCTTCGTCCAGTTGCTGATCCAGCTGCGCAAATCCCACCCCGTGTTCCGTAGACGCAGCTTTTTCCAGGGCCACAGCCTGCGTGGCGACGAGGTCAAGGACATCATCTGGCTGAACCCCGACGGCCAGGAAATGACCGAGGAACAATGGCACCAATCCTTCGCACGGTGCCTGGGCGTATACCTGTCCGGAGATACCATTGCGGAGACCAATTACCGGGGACGCCCGGTCCGCGACGACGACTTCCTGCTCCTGATCAATGCCCACCATGAAGCGATCCCCTTCCTGCTGCCCGAATACCGGACCCGACGATCCTGGTCCCTGGTCATCGACACCCTGAGCGAAGTACAGGCGCCCAACATCCAGGTCCATGCCGCCGGCGAACGCTATGCCCTCCAAGGCCGTTCCCTGGCCTTGTTCACCATCCCCCGCAGCGCCTGGGAACCCGACGGGGTAGAGCGATCCTAGCCCCTGAGCCGCAATAGCCGTCCCGGGGCAAGCCCTCGGAGGCCATTCAGACCAGGTATGAACGTATCAGCCCGACATGACGGTTGGATCATTCACCCGGCCCGATGATCCGGTATCTTCGGGCTCATCCGCTGTCAGTTCGACAGGTGACGGGCGAGCGTTTCCCCTGGGTCGGGGCCATGCATCCGCGCCTGCCTGGACAGGACAGCACATCATCTCCCTCATGCCTGTCTAGCCA
>DYHB01000208.1 GCA_020724415.1 Thiobacillus sp. | reverse complement strand
GGCTTCAGCCGGCCGCCGGTCTATGCCCAGGGTAGGGCTGGCTTCAGCCGGCCTCGGTACATAAACCAGTCTCGGTACATCGGCCGGCTGAAGCCGGCCCCACAAAAGCCGGCCCCACAATAGCGGGCCCCACGGAAATCTCTGGGCTGGGTGGGCCGATCAGTCCTCGGCCAGTTTGTCCCGCCAGGCCCGGGCCCGGTGCAGCAGGTCGGATTCGTCCAGGCTCAGGCAGCGGTGCTGCTCCACCCTCAGGACGCCGTTGACCCAGACGTGACTGACTTCTGCGCGGCTGGCGGCATAGACCAATTGGGATATCACGTCGTAGCAGGGCTGGGTATTGGCGCCGCCCAGGTCCACGGCGACGATGTCGGCCTGCTTGCCGATTTCCAGGGACCCGATGCGGTCATCCAGGCCCAGCGCCCGGGCGCCGTTCAGGGTGGCCATGCGCAGGGCCTGGTGGGCGGGCAGGGCGTCGGCCCGTCCGGACATGCCCTTGGCCAGCAGTGCGGCCAGGCGCAGTTCCTCGAACAGATCCAGGCGGTTGTTGCTGGCGGAGCCGTCGGTGCCGATGCCCACGTTGATGCCCCGTTCCAGCATGGCGGTCTTGGGGGCCACGCCGTTGGCCAGCTTCAGGTTGGAGGAGGGGCAATGGGCGATATGGCAACCGTGACTGGCCAGCAGGTCGATCTCCTCGTTCAGCAGGTGCACGGCATGGACGCCGATGAACTGGGGCCCCAGCATGCCCAGCAGACGCAGCCGCTCCAGGGGCCTGACCTTGTAGGCTTCCAGGCTCTGGTGGATCTCGTCGTGGGTTTCGTGGATATGGATATGGATGGGCAGATCCAGCTGGGCCGCGTAGGTCATCACCTTTTCCAGGTTGCGGTCGCTGATGGAGTAGGGCGCATGGGGGGCCAGGCAGAAGGACACCCGGTCCTCGTGCCGGTAACGGTCCCGCATGTCCACGCCCTTTTGCAGGTACCCGTCCGGGTCGGCCGCGTAGGCCGAGGGAAAGTCGATGACGATGATGCCCGCCGCCACCCGCATGCCGGCCTCCAGGGCGGCATCCACGGTGGCCTCGGGGAAGAAGTACATGTCGTTGAAGCAGGTGATGCCCCCCTTGAGCATCTCCAGGCAGGCCAGCCGGCTGCCGTCGTGCACGAACCCGTGGGACATCCAGCGCTTTTCCGCCGGCCAGATGTGTTCGTTCAGCCAGGTCATCAGGGGCAGGTCGTCGGCATAGCCCTTGAGCAGGGTCATGGCGGCGTGGCTGTGCAGGTTGACCAGGCCCGGAATGAGGGCGTGGCCGGGCAGGCGGACCCGCTCCCGGAACAAGTACCGGCTGTCGGCTTCGGCCTGGGGCAGGATGTCCAGGATCACGCCCTGGCTGACCATGAGGCTGTGGTGTTCCAGGACCTTGTGGGCGGGCTGGACCGGCACGATCCAGTCGGCATCGATCCTGAGGTCTACGGCGGTTTGGTTGCGCATGGCGCCATGCTAGTCATGCGGTGGCACCCCGGCAAGGGGGTGGGCGGGGCCTTGGTTGTCTCTACAGACTGCTGCTACAGGACGTTGGGCGGGGTAGCCTGAAAAGGCGGCCGGCTGAAGCCGGCCCTACGGGGGTATCTCAGAGCGGGTGGCGGGGGTTGCCTGGAAGGGTGGCCGGCTGAAGCCGGCCCTAG
>DYHB01000077.1 GCA_020724415.1 Thiobacillus sp. | reverse complement strand
TGGCCGGGCTGGAACTGGGGTGACGGAAAAATCTGGGGTTCCGGCTTACAACCCCATCCTGGACAATCCCGATGCCCGGGCCTTCAACAAGACCTTTGGGGCCAGCGGCCCCATCCTGGTGGACGTGACCCGGGTGGGTGACCACCGGGAACCCGGGTGTGGGCGCCTGGAGGTGACCACTCGTCAGTCCGGCGTGGTGGAACGGGACGCGAAGGGGGTCGCCCAGGCCGCCCAGGACCAGCGACTGGTCTACCAGGTGAATTACTGTGCCAGCGGCCGCTTTCCGATCGGGGAGGAGGGGCGTTGAAAGGGGTGATCCGTACTCTTCTCCGTATTCTTATGCTGGCCACCCTGATGATCGGCTGGGCCGGGGCGAACGCGGCCGGCAAGCCATTCCTTCAGGACCAGGCACGGGGCTGGTTCTGGTATGAGGATCCGCCGGCGCCGGTGAAGCCGAAGCCCGTGCCCAAGGGCACGGTCGGCACCCCGGCCACGACCCCGGCGAAGCCCGCCGAGGTCCGGATGTATGAGCAGTTCAAGGCCGGCATGGAGGAAGCCAGGATCGTGGCCATGTTCAACCCTACCCAGGCCAACGTCGAACGCTACGTGCAATACCGCACGGCCCTGGTGAAGATTGCCGACCAGTTGGCCGAAGCGGGCCAGCGGCTGGTCTGGTCGAATCCGGAATACGACATGATGCAGGAAAGACCCCCGTCCCCGGTGGGTGTCCGGGCCTATGACGCCAAGAAAGCCGCCTTGCAGGCGGAAACCCTGGCCCGCCTGGCCAAGACCCACGTCCTGTATTTCTTCTTCAAGTCGGATTGCCCGTATTGCCATGCCTTCGCGCCTAGCCTGGCCGGGTTCTCCATGGCCACCGGCATCCAGGTGTTTCCTGTCTCCCTGGATGGGGGCGGCTTGCCGGATTTCCCGAATCCCAACCGGGACCGGGGCCAGGCCGCCGCCCTGGGGGTGAATACCGTACCGGCCGTCTTCCTGGCCAACCCGGCCACCCGGGAGATCACGCCCGTGGCCTATGGCCTGCAATCGGATACCGAGCTGATGGACCGCATCGTCGCCATCGCCAACCCGGGGGTGAGCGCGTATGTGGACCAAATCACCCCCGCCCTGCCCATGCCTATGGAAGGTCTGCAATGATGAAGCCTGCCCGCCTACCCCTCGTTATCGCCACCAGTCTTGCGCTGGCCCTGGTGCCGAGCATCCCCGCGTCCCAGGCGGGATCGCTCCACGACATGGCATCGGACATGTTCAATGGCATGGCCAACGTCACGGCGCCCCAGGCCTTCAAGGGCCAGACCATGAACACCTATACGGCCGGGTCCATGTTCCTGCGGGTGCCCAACAAGACCTACCAGGTGTTGTCGGCCCAGGCCCCGTATTTACGCTCCGGCGGTGGATGTTCCGGCATCGACGCCTTCACCGGTTCCTTCAGTCACATCGGGGGTGCCGAGTTCAAGGAAATGCTCAAGGGGATCACATCGGCCCTGCCGGGACTGCTGTTCCAGCTGGCCATCAAATCCGTGGAGCCTCTCATGGGCTCCACCATGGAGTGGTTCCAGTCCATCTCCACCATGGTCAATCGGGCCAACATCTCCAGTTGTGAGGCGGCCAAAGGGGTGATCTACGACACCATGGACCTGATGGGGTACAGCTCCACCAAACGCTGCGAGGCCTTCGCCATGATGGGCAACAAGGATGCGGCCCAGGCCCGGGAGCATTGCAAGGAGCGGGAGAATGTGAAGAACACCCTGGAGGCCGCCAAGGCCGATCCCAACAAAAAGGAGGAGGTGCCCTTCCGGGGTAACCTGATCTGGGCTTCTCTCAAGCGGATGACCCACTTGGACAATGCCGACCGGGAAACCATCATGTCCATCACCGGGACCACCATCTATCCCCCGGCCTACGATGGTCAGTCTCACCCGACACCTTGGGCACCCTCCAATCTCACTACGGCGACACTGCTCTATGGTGATGGGGGTGTCTGCGGTGCAAACGAGATCCAAGTGTTGAGTTGCGGGGCCGATACCGACGAATGCCTGAACCCGGCCTATGTCTGCCGGGCATTCACCCCCATGCGGGAGCGGGTGGCCGACATCATGGCCAGCCTCTCCAGCAAGATCCGGGCGGGCGACCAGGCTCCGGACCAGACCGAAATCAACTTCGTGAACAATGTCCCGGTGCAGGTGTATCGCATACTGGCCGCCGGCAATACCCTCAATAACAGCGCCATCTCCGAGTCCTATTGGGTGCAATTCCTGGATTACGTGGCTGTGGAGTTTGTCCATGCCATGATGAGCCGGATGATCAGCGAAGCGAAGAGCGTTGATCTACATAACTCCAAATTGCTGACCCCCCAGATGGAACAACTGGGCCGCCACACCCAGGCCGCCCGTGCCTTCATGAATCAGCTCAATGCTGACCGCCAAGTGGCGGCGCAGAAGGCCCAGGTGGTCACCACCATCATTGAGCAAGTCTCCAAGCTGGAGCGAGATCTGCGAGCGGCCATGCCCCAGCAGGTCCGGGATCTCCTGGCCTATTCGGCCCTGCGCTGAGAGGGGGGGGACATGGGCGGGTACACCATCTACAGCTACGGGGATCTGGATACCCTGACCCTGATTTTCAATGGCATCGCGGCCATGATGGGGGGTGACAGCTACGCCGGTGCCGTGGCCATGGTGCTGATCCTGGGGTTTTTTGGGGGGCTCCTGGCCATGGCCGTGATGAAGTACATGTACGGCGTGCAATGGTTGATTGCGGTCTTCCTCATCAATGGCGTCCTCCTGGTACCGAAGACTACCGTCCAGATTGTCGACAAGATGGCCGTCCAATCCCCGGTCCTGGTGGACAACGTGCCCTGGGGCATCGCCTCCCTGGCCTCCATCGTCACTAGCACGAGTTCGGGCCTGACCGAACTCTTTGAGACGGCATTCCAGGCCTTGCCTGTGTCTCTGACCGGCCGGGGGATCGTCACCCTGCCCACCGATCTGACCTATGAGAAGACCGGCATGATGTTCGGCTCCACCCTGATCCGGGAGGCCTCCAAGACCCGCTTCCAGGATCCTGTGTTCGAAGCGGACCTGGTCAACTTCATTGCCAACTGCACGATCTATGACGTGAGCCAGGGGCTCATCGATGCCAATGCCTTCACCAACAGTACCGATCTGTGGGCCGTCATGGCCACCACCAACCATGCTCGCTTCACGACCATACACGCGGCCGATGGCAGCGTGGATTCCTACGCCTGTCCCACGGCCTATGGGCTCCTGGATGCCCGGATGAATACGCAGGTGATGAACCAGCTTGGCAACATGGCGGTCGCTCTGAGCCCGGCCCTGCGGGCCCAACTGGGCGGCACGATAGATGCGAGCCTGTTGGGCAACGCCCTGACCCAGATACAAAACCAGCTGCCTGCGGCCTATACCCGCGCCGTACTGGGGGACAACACCATCACCGCCGCCCGGATCATTCGGCAGCATGGACTGATCAACGCTGTCAGCGGAGCCGGGGCCCTGTTCTCCCAGCGGACCAATGACCCATCCGCCCTGATGCTGGGGATGGCCCAGGCCCAGACCACGGCAGCCCACAATGCCCAGAAAATCGTAGGAGGGGAGATCGCCAAGTCGGTGCTCCCGCTCTTGCAGCAGGGCTCCATGGCGATCATTTATGCGTCCTTCCCCCTGGTGATCCTGATGGCCCTGATGGTGGGGGGCATGGGGGCGGTCCAGACCCTGAAGCGCTACGGGCTGGCCCTGGTCTGGCTGGCCATGTGGCCCCCCCTGTATGCCCTGGTAAATTTCCTGCACTCCGTGAAGGCTGCCAAGGGGGCGGCCGTGGCGGGATTCGCCAATGGTGTCCAGGGCGTGACCCTGGCCACGGCCAACAGCATCTATGACAACACCATCTCGGAGCTGGCCGTCACCGGTTGGTACTGGGTGTCGGTACCCCTGATTGCCAGCGCCATTGTCTTCGGCATGGACAAGCTCACCAATCTGGGCATGGGCTTCATGACCTCCATGGGCACCTCGGCCAGCTTTGGGGCCCGTCAGGCGGGGGACTATACGGGCAACATCAGCCTGGACAAGGTGGCGCTTGATCCCAACTATTCCTCGGCTTGGATGAGCCAGAACACCAATGCCCTGGGACGCATGACCACCGACCTGCAGACAGGGAATTTTCGTTACCAGGCGAACTTGGGTGGGTCTGCTGTTTCTGTGGAATCCTCCATCGAACTAGGCCAACGATTTGCCTCGGCCTCGGCCAATGCCGAACGCATGGCGACCCAGCAATCCGAAGCCGCCCAGCGTTCCCATGCCGCTACCCTGACCCAGATCGATGGCTATACGCAGAAATTCGGCGTGGACAAGCTGTTCGGGGAAGGGTGGCGGCATGGGGAAAACGCCGGCCTGGCCACCAAGCTCGACAGGCTTCATGACATTCGGGACAAGCTGGCCAGTGATTTGAAGATCTCCGACGCGGCAAAGGCAAACAACATCATTTCGTTGGCTGTATCAACTCCAAATGTTGCGGGACTGGTTCCCATCGTCGCATCCGCCACTGGACAGCAATTTAACGAAAATCAAATCATAGATGCCCTCTCCAAGGCCCGAGAATCAGCCCGGGCCGTAGGCATCACCGATACCAAGACCTTGGCCGATGAGTTCGTGAAGAGCAAGGAATTCCAGAAGCGGATCAGCGAAGGCGACGAACGCGCCAAACTGATTCAGGCCGGCCATCAAGAAACGCTCACCCATACGGAAACATCACAACGGTCCCTTGAAAAAGCCCAAGAGTACCGTCAAAGCGCTGAGCGGGTCATGGCCATGGCGGCACGGGGTGAGATCAATTGGGTGCCCGAGTTCCACAACTATGTGCGTCGGCATGCCCTGGGTGCCGGAGGCGACCACGGAATCAAGGACATGGGCGACTTGACCGGGGATAAGGCCACCTACTGGATGAGCAAGTTCTTCGCGGAGGGGGAGATGGGCCGGGCTTTGGATGGATCTCCTGTTTGGATGGAAAGGGCCGGGTTCCCGCCGACCCCATTCCCCCTCACGCCAGAGGCGAACGACGGCCTGAAGGAGCGCTACGCAGCGACGCCCCCGCCTTCCATCCCGTCTCTGGGCGACAAGCCCGTTACCGCCCAAACTGTGCGCGACCAGTACCAGGCTGACGTCGCCCAAGTCATCCCGACGCAGCCTCCAGATTGGCGGGATCCGGAAAAGAAAGGCGAGGCTGTCATCAAGCGGGTCGACGCCGCTCGATCAGACAACCAGGTGGAGATCGACCGGGGCCGCAATGAAGTGCGGGTCGGGGAAGACACTGTCCAACGGGGCTATAAGGACAAGGCAGACAACATCAGCCCGCACAACGCCCTATGGGACGATACCGGTGTTGTCCGCAAGGCCAAGGAACAGGCCAAGGAACTTCCGGGGAGAACCGGTGGGAGCGGGGAATGGTAGGGGGGATGCTGATCTCAGTCGTCGCTGCTGTAAATGGCGTTGCCAGGGACACCCTGATTAATCGGGTTATGCCTCAAGTCATGATCAAATTTATGAGCCGGCGAGTCCGCCCGCAGAGAAACCCCATGCCGACGGGCATACCACGAGATACCGATGACCAGCACAAGCGCGATCACGCCCATGCCGAGATCGGCGAGGGGGATTTGCGTCAGGGCTTCGAGGTTCATCAGTCGTCCTTCAATCTCATCAATTTTGACCCCAGTATAGACCCGCGATGCCGGGGTCAGGCCGCTTTCAGTTCCCGAAGTACTTCCGGGTGCCGCACCGCGACCTTTAAGAGCGTCCTCGCCGCGCCCGTCGGCTCGCGTCGGCCTTGTTCCCAATCCTGGAGGGTGCGTTTGGATACGCCGAGCAGGTTGGCGAAATCGTTCTGCGAAAGCCCCACCCGGTTGCGCGCTTCAACGGCCTCCGAAACTTCGACGTGCGTGACGCGCGCTGCTTCGCCCCGCTTCATTTGGCGAACGGATTCCAGCAGCTTCTGGCCGAGTTCCTCGCCAGTCATTACATCATCACTCATGTTCTATCGACTCCTTGATCGCTTTGAGCAAATGGGCCGGTATGTTTCCACGCACCGCTTTCGCATAAATCACCAGCAGCCAGATCGTTCCATTGTTCAGCTGGTTGTAGTAGATCACCCGGGCGCCGCCGCGTTTTCCCCTTCCTTGGAGTTGCCAACGGAGCTTTCTGCAACCTCCTGTCCCCGGCACCACATCACCCACCAGGGGTCCATTGGCTATCCAGGTGCAAAGCTCGCCTCGTTCATCCTCCGTCAACAGCGTCTTTGCGTCAGCCGAGAAAATAGGCGTTTCCACTACAGTATACATCGCTTACATGGTACGGCATCGCCGTATGGAGTCAAGTTCGATTCCCGCTTAGGCCCGCAACACGTGACAGGCAACGGATCAATAGCCGACATCCTTCTGGTGGCGAACGGACAACACGATCACGGCATGACCCTCATATCGATACAAGACGTTACAAGAGCAGGTATCCGGAGTCGCCGAAGTCATTTGGCCATCCCCGGAACTCGGGTTCCAAACCGTCCACGGGCCGGCCGACTCGCGGCTGGTTGGCCAGGGCTTCGGTTATCTTGATGATCACTTTTTTCAACCCACCTGTGAAAGGAAGCAACATGCATAAGCCCATTCTCGTCCTCACCCTGATCGGTTTGCTGTCCTGGGGTAGCGCCCAGGCTTCGGAACCCGCTACGAAGGGGGTCGCCGCCTCCGAGCAAAGTCAGGAAGTGAAACGTTTCAAACGTGGCGGTTGGTGTTCCGGTTTCCCGGGTGAGCAGGTGAACTGCGATCACATCGGGAGGGTCAAGATCCACGAAATCTATAGCCAGGGATGGCGGGTCGTGGCGGCTTATCAGGCCAATCAGGCCAGGCATGTTATCTACATCGAGGAACAATGAACGCACCCCTCCTGATCCCGATGCTTGCAGCCTTGGCGGTGGCGGGCTGCAGGACAGTGCCGCCCCAGGAGATGCTCTTGCCTGAGAATGACACGGTCATCCTCCTGGAGCGGAACTTCGACCAGGTGCGGGACGATGACACGGGGGAGCCCTATTACGTCTTCTGCAACCTGTGTTCTCGGCCCACCCTAAAAACCCGGTACCAGCTTCCGGCGGCCGTGCCCCCACCCATCATGGAGCGTCCATCCGTCCCGGTGGATGCCGCCAAGAATGTGGGGGCGCCGGCCGAGGACAATTTGCCCGTGGCCACCAAGGAAGCAGTACCCGTGGTCATACAGGCCGCCGCATTCAAGCGCCTGGTACCGTTCGGGTTTGGTAGATCCAGGTTGGGGCCCCAGGGGCGGGCTGCCATGGCCGCTCTATTGGAAGAGGCCCGGTCGGTGGAGCGCATCCACGTGCGTGGCTATGCCGACATCCTGGGCGCCATGCCGAGCAACAAGCGCCTGGCCTTGGCCAGGGCCGAGGCTATCCGTGCCTACCTGATCCAGGGCGGCATCTCCCCTGACATCATTACCGTGAGCCAGTGCTTCGACTGTTTCATCGAATCGAATGAGACTGAGGAGGGGCGCGCCGCCAATCGGCGGGCCGTGGTGATCATGCGACCCAGCAGGGGCGCCCTTGACCACGAAGATCTGGATCGCCGTGATCCTTACCGAAAAGATGTCGCCGGTCCTACAGCGACTGTCACCCCAAGCGTAACCACAGAAGGAGGTCAATCATGAACATGATCCAACGTATCGTAGCGCTCGCCGTGCTGGGCCTGGTCCTGACCGGGTGTGCCGCCAACTATAAATCCAGCTCCTATCAAGGCGGACAGGTCCAGCAGGCCATGAAGGTGAAGCTGGCCACAGTGCTTGAAATTAGGGATGTCGAAATCCAGGCCCAGAACTCGGGTACCGGCGCCACGGTGGGCGCAGCAATCGGCGGCACGGCAGGGGCCTACTCCAGCAACCGAAGCGGGGTTGTGTCGAGCATTGCCGGTGCGCTCTTGGGAGGTGTCGTGGGCAATGCGGCCGAGAAAGCCATCAATGCCAAGACCGGGATTGAGATCACCTACAGGCTGGACGGTTCGAACGACATCATGGCCTTGGTCCAGGAAAAAGATGAAAGCGATCCCATTCAGGTGGGGGATCGGATCAAGATCGTCGAGGGCAGCACGACCCGTGCTGTGAAATTGGCCGCGAATTCCGGGCTTTAAAGGGGCTGGGCTAGATTTGGAATTCAGTTGCAACGTGACATGTCACGCGCTATATTCGGCCCATGAGGCTTTGCTTGATGGAGGCAATCATGGGTGGCGCGGCAACAGCGAGGGAACGACAAGCCGCATTGCGGGCAAATCGACGCAAGGACGGCCTCAAGTACATCCATGTCTGGGCGAGCCCGGATCAGGAAGAGGCCATCAAGGCCTATCTGGGCGATCCCACGGCGCAGCCGTTACATGTCACGCGTGATACCCATGATGATGGGCTCGAAGAGAAGGTGCGTCGTCTGCATTTCGATTTGCAGTTGCAACAGAACGAGATCCAGAGTCGCCGCGCTGCGCTGGCCAGCGCGGAGGTAGAGCTTGAGCAGCGACGCCGAGACATTGAGAGCCGCGAAGCCAGGATCGATGAAAAGCATGAGCTGGCCGAGTCAGCCTATCGGCAATACACCCAATGGCAAGAGGAGGCGAGCCAGACACTGGAGGCGATTCGCCTTCGGGAAGCCGAACTGGACAAGAAGGAGAGGGCGCTGAAAGCCGCTGGAGCCCGACTGGAAAAATCCTCCCAGAATCAGCGCGTCACCGACAAGGAGCGTATTGAGGCCCTGGCACAACGCTTCACGACCCGGCCCGACTACAGCCAGCCAGGCATCCCGCGTGTGCCCATCCAGGAGGGTTATCAGATCGAGGCGCGTGCCAAGGAAATCACGAAGCTGACCACCAAGACCCGCTCCGTGAGTACGTCATTGTCTGGCCTGGCCAAGGAATTCAAGGAACTCCTGGGGGACAAGGAAATCGCCGACCTGGAGGATGCCGTCGGCGTCCTGAACCGGATCGGCCAGGCGGCGGCCGCCACCAAGAAAACAACCCTGGCCCTGGAGAAATCCATCAAGGCACAGGAACAGGTCCGCGCCCGCCAAGCCCACCAAGCCGCCCAAGCCTGCCTCGCGGGCCTTGATGAGCGGGACGTGGTGTTGCATCTGTGCATTATGGAACCCGGGCAGTACGACCTGGAGGAGTTCTTATCCTGCAAACCGCGCTATCGGTCCATGACGGAACTACTCTCCGAGGTCCACAGAGCCACCCAGGGCAACGTGAAGTACCAGATCGAGAAGCGTCTGAAGGCCGGCCAGGGGGTGGAGGATGCCAAAGCATTCGTGATGGCGACGATTGCCGAGCGCATGCCGGAGGCCCAGGACACCTATGGTCCACGGATCCGGCAGGCCATAGCGGCCGTGATCGCTGAACGCCTGGGCAAGGCCAACGGCTGAGGTGGGCGGGGAGGGCGCCATCACGTCGGAACTTCCGCCCCCCGTTGCTCCTGCCCGGCGCCCCTTCGCCACCCATATCGCCTCGGACGGCTTGCGCATCGGCCTGACGGTGCCTTTTTTTCCGAACGTGAAGGCCTGGGCCAGAAGCTGGGGCGGCGCCTGGCATTTCGGCACCCGCATGTGGGTGTTCTCGAACCAGGATTTCCGTGACCGGGTCCTACCCGGCGTCGCTGAAGTCGTGGCCGCCCAGCCGACCTTTCAGGCCGAAGGCCTGCGCGACTTGGCCAGGGACGCCTGGCGCCATGCCGATCCTGAGCGCTTCGTCGGCACCCTCGATGCCCAGCTCATTCCCCTGGAGCAGGGTGGCCATCTCTTTCAATCGCAGTATGACGGCCTGGTCATCCGTGCCCTGAAGCGCTTGCGCGGCCTCTACCATGGACCAGCGAAGGCCTGGGAGATCAGTGCCCCCGTCGACCAGGTCCTGGCCACCCTGGAGGAGGTCGCCGGCCTGGCCGAGCACCTGATCTACCGCCACGACCAGCGGGTCACCCTGGAAGACATGACCTCCCCCGGGGGCCTGGATGTCGGGATCAAGGTGGACGGCGCTGGCCCGGCTCCCTCGGCCGGTGGCGCCCAGGGGGCGCCGACCGGGAGCGGATTTGTCACGGCACGGCCGAACGAGATCACTCGCCTGCAGGTGGACGAGGCGCAGCTTGCCCAGGCCGCGACGGATCTCGGCCTCTACGATTTCCAGGTCGATGGGGTGAGGCATTTGCTGGGCGCGACGGGCGGATTGCTGGCCGATGACATGGGCCTTGGCAAGTCGCGGCAGGCCGTGGTCGCGGCCCACCTGGCGGCAGGGGAGGGGCGCATCCTGATCGTCTGCCCGGCTTCGCTACGCATCAACTGGCAGCGGGAGATTCTCGCCATACTGCCTGGCCACCTGGTCGCCCAGGTCGGCGAGGCCTCGCCGTTCGATCTTACGGCCGCACGCTGGCATGTCTGCACCTATGAGCGCCTTGGCCGCCTGGTGCGTGATGCCAGCCTGCGCTACGCGGTGATGGTGGTGGACGAGGCCCATTACCTCAAGGAGCACGAGGTTAACCGCACCCGTAACGCGTTTCTGTTGTCCCAGAAGATCGACCGACGCTTTCTTCTCACCGGTACGCCGGTCCTCAACCGGGAGAGCGAGATCCATACGTTGCTACGGATCTCCGGTCACCCCATCGGCCTCTTGCCGCTGCCCGAGTTCAAGGATCAATACACAGGTACGGCCGAGGCCCGCCGGCGCCTCGGTGAAGCCGTGGCCAGCTGGATGCTCCGGCGCAAGAAGGATGTCCTGAAAAACCTCCCGGGCAAGACCTACGAGGTGGTCTATTGCTCACCGACCAGTGGCATGGGGCGCTACAAGCACATCCTGGAGGACGCCACCCTGTCGGCGCTACCGAAGATCACCGCCCTGCGGCAGTGCCTGGAGTCTCTCAAGATCGACTACATCCTGGAGCGGATTCGCCACCTGGACCAGGACGACAAGGTGCTGGTGTTCTGCGAGTACGTCGATACCGTTGATGAACTGGTAGCAACCCTGACGGCCGAGGGGATCGGCTGCGTTTCTCTGACTGGAAACGATGCCACGAGCAAGCGTCAGAAGGCCGTCGATCGCTTCCAGGAAGAGGCCGGGATCAAGGTGTTCACAGGTACCAGCGGCGCCGCCGGCGTCGGCATCACCCTGACGGCCGCCAACGTGGTCATGTTCGCCGGTCTGCCCTGGACGCCGGCGTTGAAACGCCAAGCCGAGGACCGCGCCTGGCGCAACGGGCAGACGCGTCCGGTGACAGTGATTGATCCCCTGGTGCCAGACACGATCGACGAAGACCTCTACCGACTCCTGGAAGCCAAGACTGACATCGAGAATGACCTCATCGATGCCAGCCAGGCTGAGCGGGCGATGATGCAGGCGGTCATGGGAAAGATGTAGGTGGTTATCGCATTGTGCCGCCTTGCCAGCCGCCGATGAAAGCGATCTCAGAGAATACCCTGATGCACAAGCATGCCAACGGCCCAGCGTGCTTTATGTTCCTTTTCCCGGGCTCTACTTGGCGATGCCTAGGAACACGGCCAAACAACGCTCAACTTCCACGAGTGCATCAACATCAATGCGTCCGAAGGTCGGCCTCACCTTATCGCGTTTCACAGTCATGGCCTTGTCGACCATGACCTGTGAACGCTTCTCTAGGCCGTTTGTGGCATCCGGCTGAACGGTGATACGTAGCAATGGCGCAGCTACAAGCGTGCTTGTCACCGGCAGCACGGTAACAGTGGCGTGTTCGTCGAACTGGTCAGCCTGAATAACCAAGGCGGGCCGTGGCTTGCCGAAGTCGCCTTGCATGGCGATGGTTACGAAATCGCCCCGCCTCATTCCGTCCAGCCATCCAGGTCGGCAAAGGCTTCATCAATGAAACGCTGCATATCGGCGTCGGCCATATCGGCTTGCGCGACCAAGCGGGACTGGCGACGGCATTCCTCCGCGAAGTTTGGACGGCGCGTATCCGGCACCCATATTTGCACCGGGCGCAACCCCGCCATGCGCAGGGCGTCACGGTGCTTCTGAACTCTTGAATTGACGTGTGACATGTTGGCCTCCTTAGTGTTACATGCAACATCCTACGGCCTTCTATCGTTACATGCAACAAGCCTGGAGTACGAACTTCTTCGCGGTTCGTTGAGCTGTCAGTCCAACCAACCTTGGGTCCGGGGCGGCTTACTTGCTGGGTACTGTGGCTGTCTGTAACCGGATTCGCTCAGGCAGCACGCGTCATTCAGGTAACAACGAGAGGCTGCTTACGAAACTTGAATTTCCGCGCACCCCAGCTCCATCCTCCTGCGCATGGCCACACAGCATAGTGCCCTGATCTGCCCGTCCCGTGCATCGCTGTAGGGCTTCGCGCCGAGTCGCCCGGGGTTGTCGATGCGCAGTTCCTCGATGCGGTTGCCGTGCCTGAAAAACAGCATGTGCAGCGTCTTGGCGGGACCGGTCGTCGTCCGGTAGGTCACCATGGGGAAATCCTGGATCGTCGACCAGGTCGGCGTGCAGCCCTTGGCAAACAGCGCGCGCCATCCGTGGCGTGCCTCGCCCCGATCGAAGCGCCGGGATTCCTCCATGGATACCGCG
>DYHB01000076.1 GCA_020724415.1 Thiobacillus sp. | reverse complement strand
CGCCCGCCTTGACCACCTCCCGAGGATCCTTGACGAACTTGTCGGCCAGGGCCGAGACGTGAACCAGGCCGTCCTGATGGACACCGATATCGACGAAGGCCCCGAAGTTCGTGACATTGGTCACCACGCCTTCCAACAGCATGCCCGGCTGGAGATCCTTCATGTCCTCGACGCCCTCCTTGAAGGCGGCGGTCTTGAATTCCGGCCTGGGGTCCCGGCCGGGCTTCTCCAGTTCCTTGAAGATATCCAGCACG
This sequence comes from Thiobacillus sp., assembly GCA_020724415.1. Classification (GTDB taxonomy): domain Bacteria; phylum Pseudomonadota; class Gammaproteobacteria; order Burkholderiales; family Thiobacillaceae; genus JADJCP01. Next base: position 12,416 of record DYHB01000076.1, on the reverse strand, counting down.
GTGGGCAGACCAAAACGCTCATCGGTGAAACCGTCCGGTCGCAGTCGGCGCAGCATATCGACATTGCCGATCAGCCCCCCCACGGACAAGCCTGCATGGGCCAGGATGCGTTCCACCACGGGATAGGCCTCCGGGTGAACACCCGAGGCATCCAGAGGGTTCTGGCCTTGGGGAATGCGCAGGAATCCGGCCGCTTGTTCGAAGGTCTTGGGCCCCAGCCGGGGGACAGCCTTCAGGGCCTCCCGGGTCGGGAAGGGACCATGGGCATCCCGATAACTCACGATGTTGGCGGCCAGAGAGGTGTTCAAGCCGGACACACGGGCCAGCAAAGGTACCGATGCGGTGTTCAGATCCACGCCCACCGCATTGACGCAGTCCTCCACCACGGCCGCCAGACTGTGGGCGAGGCGGGTCTGGGACACATCGTGCTGATACTGGCCGACGCCAATGGACTTGGGATCGATCTTCACCAACTCGGCCAAGGGATCTTGCAAACGCCGGGCGATGGAGACCGCTCCGCGCAGACTGACATCCAGTTGGGGAAACTCCCGGGCGGCAAATTCCGAAGCCGAATACACCGAGGCACCGGCCTCGCTCACCACGATCTTGCTCAGCCCCAGTTCCGGGTGGCGCTTGATCACCTCCCCAGCCAGTTTGTCCGTTTCCCGGCTGGCCGTACCGTTGCCGATGCTGATCAGCTCGACGCCATGCTTCCGGGCCAAAGCCGCCACGGCATGAAGCGCGCCCTCCCAATCATTGCGAGGTTCGTGGGGATACAGGGTGGCGGTGTCCAGCAGCTTGCCGGTGCGATCCACCTCGGCCACCTTCACGCCCGTACGAATGCCCGGATCCAGGCCGATGACCGCCTTGGGTCCGGCCGGGGCTGCCAGCAGAAGATCCTTGAGATTACTGGCGAAGACCCGGATAGCCTCCTCCTCGGCCCGTTCGAACAAGCCGTTGAACAGTTCCAATTCCAAGTGCAGACCCAACTTGACGCGCCAGGCCCATCGCACGCTGTCCAACAGCCATTTGTCGGCCGGACGGCCTTGATCTCGAACGTCGAAATGGCCGGCTACAATCGCCTCGCAGGTATTCGCCACCGGCCGGCCGGGCTCGGCCTGCAACTCCTCCGGCAACTTGATCTCCAGGCGCAGGATGCCCTCGTTCCGTCCGCGGAACAGGGCCAGGGCACGGTGGGATGGCACCGCCTGCAAGGCTTCGGAATATTCGAAGTAGTCCCGGAATTTCTGGCCTTCCTCCACCTTGCCGTCCTGCACGCTGGACACCATGAGGCCGTATTCCTGCAAATGGGCGCGCAACTTGCCCAGCAGGGCGGCATCCTCGGCAAACTTTTCCATGAGTATCTGGCGCGCCCCGTCCAGGGCGGCCTTGGTATCGGTAATGCCGTGCTCAGGATTGATGAAGGCACGCGCTTCATGCTCCGGATCCAGTCCGGCATCTGCCAGCAAGGCCAGGGCCAGGGGTTCCAGTCCCGCTTCCCGTGCCAGTTGGGCCTTCGTCCGGCGTTTCGGTTTGTAGGGCAGATACAAATCCTCAAGCCGCTGTTTGGTCTCCGCCGTCATGACCTCTGCGCGCAACTCGTCGGTCAGCTTGCCCTGCTCCTGGATGCTGGCCAGGATGACCCCGCGCCGATCTTCCAGCTCCCTGAGATAGGCCAGCCGCTCGTCCAGCTGGCGCAACTGGGTATCATCCAGCCCCCCCGTGGCCTCCTTGCGGTATCGGGCGACGAAGGGAACCGTGGCCCCGTCGTCCAGCAAAGCGATGGCCGCCGAGACTTGGGACAGGTGTACGCCCAGCTCCTGGGCAATGCGATGGGCAATGCGATGGGCAATGGAAGGCAACATGAGGCATGAGGTATCAGTCATCGGGCCGGCAGGATGCATGACCCGGACTTTCCTGACAAGCATGACGGCCAGTTGGCAAGCGGCGTCCAACCCCGGCAAGACAATCGCCGAAGTGACCTCGGCTGCTCATTCAGCCACGCGATACGGCGACACAGTACGGCCACGCAGCCCCCTCGAATGTGCGCCCCATACGAGCGCCCGGGGAACTGTCGGGCCCGGCTCGGTGAGTGATCCCCCTCACAGACGGCATGGCACTCTTGATATATGGTTGCCACGGCTTCCTCGGTCCCGTGTTATTGTCGATAATGGAGGAAGAAGAGCCCTTCGAGCGTGAACAATAACCTTCACACCTACCCTTACGCCTTTGCTGACCGAATCCGGAGCGCATATTGAGCCAGACCGGCCGTGACAAAGTGGCCAACCTCAACACTCGCAACACCTTGCAGGAATGCCAGGGGATTGCGGCCAGGCGCTTGCCTGCGGGGGTGTACGAGGTGTTGCGCCAAGTCAAGGCGGATCTTGTGGAACTCGCCCCCAGCACCCAGAAGTACGAACTGTTCGCCCTCTACCGGGAAGCGCTGGATATCACCCAGGGCCGCTGGTCCATCATCGAATCCCGCTTCCGGACCCACTTCCTGAAACGTTACGATGAGGCATGCCGGCCGGAAAAAACCAGCCCGGAGCCTGCCCGTCAATTGCTGCCCGGTTCCGATTTCAAGCTCATGGAGGCGGACGATCTGGAGGAATCCCTGGCCGTGAACACCCTGGCCAATGCCATCAAGTCCTCCTGCGTGGATGAACTGATGGGCCTGAACCCGAGAATCGGGGTGCTGTTGAAGGATCCGGATCTCCAGCGCAATCTCAATCCCCTGGGGCCCGAGGTCATCGCAAGCGCCCTGATGGACACCTTCAAGGAGTTGGATGGCAGCATACGGGCCAAGCTGGTGCTGGTGCCCATGTTCAACAAGTACTTCCCGAGCCGGGTCCAATCCGTCTACCAGGAAATCAATCAATTCTTGTTCAACAAGGGGATTCTCCCCATCCCCCATGCCAAACAGCGTGATGAGTCCGCCCCGGCCGATGCCAACGAGCCCAAGGCCGCCACCAAGCCTAAGGCCGCGCAACAAGGCCGCAGCCAGGACATGTTCGCCATGCTCCAGCAGCTCATGAGTCTCGGCCGCATCGGCGTGGGCGCCAAAGGCAGCAACCCCATGACTGAAGGGATGTGGAGCCTGTCCGGACTAAAACCCGCCGGGAGCGGCGGCACCGGCGGCGCAGGGTCGAGCACCTCACCGATCGGCCCGAAATCCCTGCTGGACCCGCCGACCCGGGGCGATCCCCTGAGACAAGGTGAAGTCTCCCCCGGTGTCCGGGTCGAAGACCCGCCCATGGTATTCCTGAGCCGCCTGACCTCCTGGCAGCAGGGGACGGCGGATGAGGAAACCGTGGCTGAGTTCGGGTTTCCCCACCATGACGGCCGTACCAACGTCCTGCACACCATCCGGAAGAGCCAGGCTGCCCGGGACCTGGGCCAGGTCAACAGCCTGACCCTGGACATCGTGGCCCTGCTGTTCGATTTCATCCTGGATGACCGGCGCATTCCCGATGCCATGAAAGCCATCATCGGCCGCCTCCAGATTCCGGTGCTCAAGGCTGCGATGCTGGATCAGTCCATCTTCTCCAACAAGAAACACCCCACGCGTGCCTTGCTGGACGGCCTGGCCAAGGCCGCCATGGGCTGGAATGCCGAGGAAGGCCACGAGAGCCCCTTGTACAAGCAGATGGAAGCCTGGGTACAGCGCATCAACAACGACTTCATCGACGACATCCAGCTGTTTTCCGACGTACTGTCCGAGCTCAATGCCTTCACCAGCCAGGAGAAAGACACGGCCGACCTGGCCTCTGCCAAGGCCGCCCAGGTCATCTATACCAAGGAACAGTTGGCCAAACCTCGCATGATGGCCCATGCAGAAGTCCTGTTGCGCCTGGAATCCCAGGCCATGCCCAAGCTGGTGCGCCGATTCCTGATCGAGCACTGGGAGGCCTTGCTGACCAAGATCTATGAAACCCAGGGCCCGGAAAGCGAGACCTGGTCCAAGGCCATTTCCACCATGGACGACCTGGTCTGGAGCGTCAGTCCCAAAATCAGTTCCGATGACCGCAAGAAATTGCTGGTGATCCTGCCCAAGATGCTCAAGTGGCTGGATCAGGGCCTCCAGTTCCTGGGCACCTCCTCCCAGGAACGTGACCCGTTTTTTGCAGACCTGGTCAAGTACCACACTGAAGCCGTTCGTCCAGGACTGGACGATGCGGAATTCGCCCGCAATTTCGACATCGCCGTGGCACGTCCGGGCGAATCCCGCCCGGTGCTGGAAGAACCCGAAGAATTCGAGACGCTGGAACCGCCGGCCCCGGATGTGGAGCCCGAACCCGAAGTGCTGGAGGACATCCGCACCGAGGCTGACGAGGCAGAGGAGATCATCATAGGCGACGTTCCCTGGGCCCACGGGGAACTGGAAGAAGCCCCTTCATCCACCCCCCGCAAGAACCCGGTAGGTGACGACACGGACTACACCGCTTTGGTGAAAAACATGAAGCGGGGTGCCTGGATCGAACTGGAGCAGGACAATGGCGAGCCCATGCGGGCCAAGCTGGCGTGGGTCAGTCCCTTGCGCGGCATCTACCTGTTCACCAACCGCCTGGGCCAGCGGGCCATCTCCATCAACGCCCAGGGGCTGGCCAACAAGTTCAGGGAAGGACGTGTACGTCTGGTGGATAACGTGCCCCTGATGGACCGCGCAGTCAGCGGCCTGCTCAACAAACTCCAGAGCAACATTCCCTGATCCCGGCCAACCGGGCCCCATGCTGGCCCGCAGAGACCTGCCGAAGCTGGCGGGCGTAACGAGACAGTGAGGAAAATCGACCCACCGTTCCAGGTGACTCAGTAGATCAGCCGCCTGTCCGGCAGGCTGCTAGAATAGGACCACTGTCCCGGACAACAACAACCATGCTACCCCGCTTTTCTCTACCCGCTGCGGAGCCAGGCAGCAATTTCAACCTGGCCACCCGTCCCAAGCAGGTGCAGGCCTGGCTGGGACGCTTGCCCATCGCCCATGCCCCCGAAGCCGCATCGGAGCTGACCGACTACATTGCCACCTGTGTCCGGGTCCGGACGCCCTCCGACCGCATGGAAGACATACTGGGCTTGGTCATGCCGACCGCATGGGTCCTGGTGGATGAATTGCGCGAGCAATGCACCAGTGAGGGACTGCCCCTGCCTCCCTCCCACCAGCAGACTGCGGAGTTGTGTACCCGCCTGCTGAGCGAGTTGGGCCACGCCTGCAAGATGATCGTCCTGGAGCGGGCCGGGCGCAAATTCACGCTCTTCGGCGCCAAGCCCCATGATCAATATCTTTACTTGCTGGTTCAAATACTCCGCCAATCGCTGGAATTGAATCTGGAGATGCACCAAAGCCCGCCACCAGGCACTTGGCGGGATCTCCACCAAGCCTACCATTTTGCCCTGTCGAGCGGAGTCGCCCGGGACCCTCCCCAGGGAAACGCCACTGAACCCAGCCTGGAAGATCAATACAAATCGACCCTCCTGTTCGCCCTGGCCGATCCCTTCCGCATTCCAAGAGAGGAAATGGCCCAGGTCAAATCATGGATCAATGCGAATTGCTCGCTGCTGGACCTGATCCCCTGCTCGGATGACAACCGCCACGGCTCGGTCTACGCCATTGCCCTGGATAGCGACAACCCGGTCATCGTGCTGGCCCGGGAGTCGGACATGGAGATCGAGGGCTGGGACATGCTGGTCAACAGCACCCGCCTGGTCAAGCAGTTGGCCCTCCTGGCCAGCCAGCGCGCCCGCGAGCACGGCCAGAGTCCGCGGGGACGCAAAGGCGGAGTCCATGATCTTGGCGAACTCGAATTGCTGCATCGCCTCAGGATGCACTGGGGTGGGTCGGTTCAGCGCATGGGATTTCGCCACCCACGCTATGACAAGACGCGCTTCGAGATTTGCTTCGGATTCCAGGCCGTCCACAGCTTGCTGCGCATTGGTGAGGAGGAAGAACGCAGCGCCCCATCGCCCTTTTCCTACACGCCAAAGGTGGCCTCCTGCATGCTGGTCAACGACAGTGTCGGGGGCCTGGCCCTGGCCCGGGAACGCCCTTATGGATTCCAGCTGCGCATCGGGGATTTGGTCGCCGTGCGCCAGGAGGGTTTGCAGGATTGGGGGCTGGGCATTGTCCGCTGGTTCCGGACGGCCCGGGCGGGGCGGGCGGTATTCGGCCTGCAATTGATCGCACCCAAGGGCCTGGGCGTCGAATTGCATGACCCCAGAACCGGACTTGCATGGCCTGGCCTCCTCATCCCCTCGACGCCGGCCCTCAGGCAAGGTGAAATGGTCCTGGCGCCCCCCGGCAAGCTGGCCATAGGCATGGCCCTGGACATCATGATGGGCCACGGTCCCGGGCGCATACATCTGGAACGCCTGGCTGAATTCAGCCCGAGCTTCGAATCCTATTATTTCAGGGAAATCTGAACATTCCCCAGGGATCTCCGCCACTGGCCTGGGTCAGTTATTGAGGGGGATCTCCCGGCCGATATCGTCTTCGGAATTCAGGATCAGGACATTCACGCGCCGGTTCCGGGCCCGTCCATCCGGATTGGCATTGGTATCCACCGGCTTGTTGTCGGCATAACCGATGGCCACCATCCGCCCGGGCGGCACCCCTGCCTCGGTCAACAAGCGCACCACGGAACCCGCCCTGGCGGACGAAAGCTCCCAGTTGGAGGGATAGGCCAGACTGCGGATGGGAATGTTGTCGGTATGTCCTTCCACCTGGATGGGATTGTCGATCTGGGACAGCACTTCGGCCACGGCAGCCAGGGCCTGGGCGGAATTGGGCTGGAGCGTGGCATCTCCGCTGGGAAACAGCGTGCTGGCATTGATTTCCACCATGATGCCTCTGGGCGAGCGCGTCACCTTGACCTTGCCCTCCGCCACCATGGACGACATGGCCGTCTGGACATTGCGGGCGATCCGTTTCATGTCCTCGGTCTCCTGTTGCACCTGGGGCGAGGGGTCCTCCGAGCGCCGCTGAGGTACGGACTTGCCGATGGGCTTGCCGGTACCGGTCAGGATTTCAGGATTCCGCTCCCCCATGTAGATAAGCTTGTCGCTGGTCTGCTTTTCCTGGAAGGCCTGGACAAGGGAGTCGGACAACACCCGATACTTGCCTTCATTGATGGACGAAATGGCATACATCACCACAAAAAAAGCGAACAGCAGCGTGATGAAATCCGCATAGGACACCAGCCAGCGTTCCAGGTTTTCATGCTCCTCGGGGGGCTTCTTGCGTGCCATGCCGTGGATCAGTTCAGATAACCCTGGAGCTTGGCTTCGATCATGCGCGGGTTTTCACCGTTGGCGATGGAGACAATGCCTTCGATGTACATCTCGCGTATGCGAACCAGTCGACCGACATGGAATCGGAGCTTGCTGGCCACGGGCAGGAAGACGAGATTGGCGCTTCCGACACCATAGATGGTGGCCACGAAGGCCACGGCGATGCCGGATCCCAGTTTGGACGGATCCGAGAGGTTCTCCATGACATGGATCAGGCCCATGACCGCCCCGATGATGCCGATGGTAGGAGCATATCCCCCCGCGGCCAACCAGACCTTGGCGGCATCGTTGTGGTGACTCTCGTAACCGGACAGCTCCATTTCCAGCGTGTCTCGCAACACCTCGGGCTCCGCGCCATCCACCATCATCTGGAGTCCCCGCCTGTGGAACAGGTCCTTTTGCTCGTCGATGAGCGGCTCCAGGGCCAGCAGGCCTCCGCGCCGGGCCAGGTGACTCCAGTCCAGGATCATGGCCATGACGACCTCGGGCGATTCCTGGGGCGGCCGGAAAACCCAACGCAACATGGCCAGACCATCCAGGAACACCCTCAGGGAGTGCTGCAGCATGACCGCACCGAGCGTGCCGCCAATGACGATCAGGAAGGCCGTCAGTTGCAGGAGGGAACCGATATGGCCGCCTTCGAGAACCTGGCCACCGACGATGGCGACGATCCCCAGCAGCAAACCGACGATGCTGATGATATCCATGCTCAGACCTCGCACCAATCGCGCAGGCGACCACGCAGACGCACCACCGCCTGGCTGTGCAGCTGGCAGACCCGGGACTCGGAAATTCCCAGCACGACGCCGATCTCCTTGAAGTTCATTTCCTGCTCATAGTACATACCCATGAGCATCTTTTCCCGCTCGGGCAGGATGGTCACCGCCTTGGCCAGGGCCTTCTTGAAACCGGCGCTGGCCAGGATGTCAAAAGGCCCGTGCTCCGCGTCATCGCTGAACCGTTCCAGAAAATCCTCGCTGTCGGAGTCGTACAAGTCCTCGTAATAGAGCAACTGGGCGCCCCGAGCGTCATTCAACAGCTCGAAATAGTCCCGGATATCCATATCCAGCTCTTCGGCAATCTCGTTTTCCGTGGGCGGGCGGCTGAGCCGTTGCTGGAGGGCATGAATGGCACTCTCGATCTGTCGACTGGCCTTGCGCACGTTGCGGGATGCCCAGTCCGCCCCCCTCAACTCATCCAGCATGGCGCCGCGGACCCGCTGGCTGGCATAGGTTTCGAACTGGGCCCCCTGATCGTCGTCATAACGGTCAAAGGCATTCAGGAGGCCGATCAGCCCGGCCTGGATGAGATCATCCGCCTCCACGCTCGCCGGAAGGCGCGTCATCAAGTGATAGGCGATCCGTTTGACCATGGGCAGGTACTCGCGGATCAAGGCATCTTTATCCGTAAGCTCGATCACGTCCTAGTTCCAGTGGTGAAATTGACTGACGGACAGTATGGGCGCGCGCCATGAGGCCCAGTCGTGGACCGAAATCTCCGGCATGCTCCTGGGGCAGCACCTCCGCCTCCTGGGCCAGATTGTCGGCCAGGGCCCGAAAAGCGATGGCAGCCGGTGCGGCGGGGGCCATATCCTGCAATGAACGCAAGGCCTTGCACGCCTGGGCCAATCGACTGTCCCTGGGCACCTCGCCCAGGGCACGCAATTCCGTGTCCAAAAAACGCCGTGCTGTCTGGGCAAAGGAGTCCATCATCTGCCCGCTTCGCCCCACCTCCTCCATGTTCATGAACACCACCCACCAGCGGGCGGCCGGCTGGCTCTGATGCACCGCCTTCAGGAGGGCATAGGCCTCGGTCAGATGGCTCCGCTGGCTACCCACCACCAGAAGGCGCATGGCCGCCGAAAAAGCCAGGGATGGACGGCCATCGGGTGGGGCTGCCATGAACAGCCAGCTCATGCCCCCCTCGGGAAAGAGCCTGGGGAAACGGGCCCAGGCCGGTTCGGCCAGACCGGCCAGCTGACGCAAGCCGTTTTCGGCACGCATCACGGTCACGCCCCCCGTGCTGACCGCCATCCCGGCCTCGCGCGGGCATTCCCCTTCCAGCAAGGAGCCCAGTTGGCAGGCCGGCGCCAGCCCCAGCAAGGCCGCGGCATTGCCGGGTGCCGGCATCTCGTCCAGCAGATGAACCGCCTCGCCACGCAAGGCCATGGCCTCGGCCAGATTTGCTGCCAACGCGGCGCTCAGCTTGGCATCGGGGCCAAAAACACCCACCGTTCGCAACCCGTCCCGGATACCGCCCAGCATCTTGCGCAGCCCAGAGGCCTGGTCCAGGGCCTCAGGCGGCATTCTGACCCTCCTGGCGGAAAAGCTTGTCCAACTGATCCGCACTGGATTCGGCCGCCGCCATCAGGACCGGGTAATCTTCATCTTCGGAAGCAAACGGAGATTCGCTCATGCCCATGCGAAAGGCCCGGTCCACCAGATACATCGCATTGGCCATATGCAGGTCCTCGGGAACCCGCTGGCCGTTGGTGACATAGTGGACCTTGAGCTGATGCCGGATGACGGCATCCAGCACCGGACCATAGGAAAGCGCTTCGTCCACCTTGGTCAGGATGCAGCCGTCCAGGCCCGGCCCACCGAAGGCCCGGACCACTTCCTCCAGAGTGATGCCCTGGGATGGCGCACCCAGAAGCAGCAACCGGCGCACCTGCAGCTCACTGCCACAGAGCATGTTGATCTGTTCCGTGACCCGCCTGTCCCGCTGGCTCATGCCCATGGTGTCGATCAGGATGATGTGCTTGTCCGTGTGGTCCAGCAGGGTCAAAGCCAGGTCGTTCTCGTCCCGGGCCGCAAACACCGGCGCCCCGAGGATTCGACCATAGATGCGCAACTGATCCTGGGCGCCGATACGGTAGCTGTCGGTGGTGATCATGGCCACCTTGGAGGCACCATGTTTCAGCACGGCCCGGGCGGCCAGCTTGGCCACCGTGGTGGTTTTCCCCACCCCGGTAGGGCCCACCAAGGCATATATGCCGCCCCGCTCCACAGGATCCTGACCCTGGGCAACGCTCTTGAGATTGTGGGCCAGTGCGGTGCGCAGCCACTTCAATGACTTTTCCAGTCCGTCCTCTGCAGGCATGCGATCAAGCAATTGCCGGGTCAGGGCAGGGCTGAAACCGGACGCCAGCAGGCGCTTCATGACCTCGGCCCGGTTCGGCTCGCGACGCGCCACGTCACCCCAGGCCAGGCCGGCCAATTGGCCCTCCACCAGAGCCCGCAGCATGCGCACTTCCCGGGCCAGTTCATGCATGACGGGAGGCAGTTCCTCGCCGACGTGCTCGGCCGGTACAGCCTCGGCAGGGGGAGGCCGGGTCTGGGTGCGCCGGTTGGGCACCGGCGCCGTCAGCGCAGGCGCCTCATGCTCCACCGGCATGGAGGGCCTCCGGGCCGACCGGATGACGGACCCCTCGCGCTGGGCCAGATAGTCGGTAAAGGTGGTCATGGCCGGGGTGTCGGCGGGCGGTGGGACGCGACGAACCCTGGGCATGGCCGGCTCTGCCTGCTCGGCCAGGGCCGCCATGTCCATGTCGGCCACGGCAATGATCTCCACGCCCCCCTCGACTTGCCGGTTGGACAGAATGATGGCGCTCGCACCCAGGGCATCCCGCACCTGCCGCAAGGCATCCCGTGTGGTGCTGGCGTGAAATTTCTTGATCATGCGGATTGGCCGATCATGTGGGTGACGCGGATGGTGCGGCCATCAGGCACCTCAGCATGGGAGATGACCCTCAAGGCGGGGGCGGAACGACGCAGGAACCGGGACAACAGGATGCGGATGGACGGCGGCACGAGCAACACCGCAGGTTGGCCGGCCTGACTGTGTTGTTCCACAGCTTCAACCGCGTCCCGGACCATCCGCTCGGCCAAGCCCGGTTCCATGCCCCCACCCCCACCCTGGGTGCCAAGGGCCTGCACCATGACGTGCTCCAGGCTGGGCTCCAACGCCATCACCTGCAATTCCTGGGCTCCTCCAAAGATTTCATGAATGATAGCACGGCCCAGGGCGCCCCTTACCGCCTCGGTCAGCCCGTCGGCATCCTGGGTTTTGCCGGCATGCTCGGCCAGGGTCTCGAGGATGGTGCGCATGTCCCGGATATGGACCTTTTCCTCCAGCAGGTTCTGCAACACTTTCTGGATGGTCGCCAAGGGCAGGGCCTTGGGGGTCAGGTCCTCCACCAACTTCGGCGTATCCCGGCTGGCATGGTCGAGCAGTTGCTGGGTCTCCTCGCGCCCCAGAAGCTCAGGGGCGTGTTCATTGATGACCTTGGAAATGTGGGTGGCAATCACTGTGCCTGCGTCCACGACGGTATAACCATAGGTTTGGGCCTGCTCCCTGAGACCGGCATCGATCCAGATGGCCGGGAGACCATAGGCCGGGTCGGTGGTGGCTTGTCCCTGCAGGGTGCCGAATACCCGGCCCGGATTGATGGCCAGGAACTTGCCGGCCTGGGCTTCGTTCTCGGCCATGACCACCCCCTTCAAGGCAATCCGGTATACGTTTGGCTTGAGCTGCAGGTTGTCCCGGATGTGGACCGGGGGAACCAGGAAGCCCAGGTCCTGTGCGATTTTCTTGCGAATGCCCCGGATGCGCTTGAGCAACTCCCCATCTTGGTTGCGATCCACCAGCGGCACCAGGCGATAACCCACTTCCAGGCCAAGACGGTCCACCTGGGCCACATCGTGCCAACCCACTTCTTCCGGTTCCGAGGGCTTGGTCGGCATTTCCGGCAAGGCCTCCTGGGCCGCCTCGGCCTGTTCTTTCTGCCGCAGCAGATAGACCACCACGGCCAGGGCGGCCCCCATGGTCAGGAAAGCCACATGGGGCATGCCGGGCAGCACGCCAAGGAGGAGCAGGATTCCGGCGGCCATCATGATGGCCTGGGATTTGCCGAACATCTGGCCGAGCAGCTGCTGGTTCAAATCCTGCTCGCTGGAGACCCGGGACACCACGATGCCGGCCGCGGTGGAGATGACCAGGGCAGGCACCTGGGCCACCAGACCATCGCCGATGGTCAGCAAGGTGTAATTCTCTGCCGCTTCAGCCAAGCCGAGATCATGCTGGGCCATGCCTACGATCAGCCCGCCGACCACATTGAGCAACATGATGATGAT
>DYHB01000075.1 GCA_020724415.1 Thiobacillus sp. | reverse complement strand
GCCGATGATCTTGATGGAGTTCTTGTTGGCCGACACCGTCCCGTCGGCGCCCATGCCCCAGAAGACGGCGTGCTGGAGTTGCGTCGCGACATCCGTTCTGAAGCGGTCATCCCAGGCCAGTGACAACTGGGTCACGTCATCCTGGATACCCACGGTGAAGCGACGCTTGGGCGACGGCTGCGCCAGTTCATCGAACACCGATTTCACCATGGCCGGCGTGAACTCCTTGCTGGCCAGGCCATAGCGGCCGCCGATGACCCTGGGCATGGGGCCGCCGTCCGGGGCCGCTTCTGCCAGTGTGGTCAACACGTCCTTGAACAGGGGCTCTCCGTCCGCACCGGGTTCCTTGGTCCGATCCAGCACCGCAATGGCGCGTGCCGATGACGGCAATGCAGCCAGGAAGGCCCGGGCCGGCCAGGGCCGGTACAAGCGCACCTTCAGCACCCCCACCTTCTCACCCTGAGCGGTCAAGTGGGCAACCGTCTCGTCCGCGGTCCCGACGCCGGAGCCCATCAAGACAATGACCCGCTCGGCGTCTGCCGCACCGACATATTCACAGAGGGAATAAGCTCGGCCGGTCAGGTCCCTGAACCGGTCCATGGCCGACTGCATGACTTCGGGAAACCGGTCGTAAACGGGATTGACGCGCTCCCGAGACTGGAAGAAGACGTCGGGGTTCTGGGAGGTACCCCGGATGACCGGATGCTCCGGCGACAACGCCCGCGCCCGATGGGCCGCCACGGCGTCCGCATCGATCATGGCCCGGGCGGTCTCCGGCTCCACGGCTTGAATCTTGGCGACCTCGTGGGAGGTGCGGAAGCCGTCGAAGAAATGGATCACTGGCAAACGGCCGATCAGGCTGGCGGCCTGGGCAATCAGGGGAAAATCATGGGCCTCCTGCACCGAGTTGGCGGCCAGCAGGGCACAGCCGGTGCCCCGGCAGGCCATGACGTCAGAATGGTCGCAAAATATGGACAAGGCGTGGCTGGCCACCGAGCGGGCCGCCACATGCAGCACGAAGGGAGTCAGTTCCCCGGCGATCTTGTACAGGTTGGGGATGAACAGCAGTAATCCTTGGCTGGCGGTGAAACTGGTGGCCAAGGCCCCCGTGGTCAGCGCGCCATGCAGGGCACCCGCCGCCCCGCCTTCCGATTGCATTTCGACGATGCGCGGTACCGTGCCCCAGATGTTGGGACGCTGCTGGCTGGCCCATTCATCGGCCCACTCGCCCATGCTGGAAGACGGCGTGATGGGATAGATGGCGATGACTTCGTTGACCAGATAGGCCGACCTGGCTGCGGCCTCGTTGCCATCCAGCGTGATCATGCGGTTGTTCATGGACATCCCCCTTGCACCCTCTCATCTTAGTCAACGATGCCGAGGGGACGAAGCCCGTGGCCGTCCAGTCCGGACCGTCAGGCGGGCGGACCCTCCAGTACCTGGCGGACCCAGGCCAGGATGGGCTGGAGCCGGGGCGGCAACATGCGCTCCGCCGCGCTGAAGTCGACCCAGCGCCATTCCTCGTGTTCCGGACGCCCCAGCTCCGGCGAGTCCGGCAGGGTGATCTGTTCCTGGAAGGTTTCGGCGATGTAATAGCGGGCCACCTTGCGCCGGCTTCCGTAGGGCCCGGTCTCCAGGTACTGCTCTCCCCAGTTGAACCTGAGGTCATCCAGGGCCGCTTCTTCCAGGGTTTCCCTCAGGGCAGCCTGAAGCGGCGTCTCCCCGGCCTCGATGCCCCCCTTGGGGAAGTCCCAGTTATGAAAGGAGCGCAACAGCAACAGGCGCCAGCCACCGGGCACCCGGCGCACGGGCACCACCCCGGCCGAATAATGGGCATGGTGGGGGCGCTTGGCGGGGCTGGAATCCATGGCCGCGTTCCCCTAGCGGTAGCCTTTGGAAGGGGGCACGGACGGTAGCGGCGGAGGCGCTGCACGCCAGGGACGCCTGCTACAGACTGAAGCCAGACATGCACTGTTCATGGGCAATGGGTATCGGATTGGCATCGATCGCTATGCCGGGCATGATAACGCCAAAGGCGCCCCGGTTGGGGGCGCGCGTACAGGGCAGCGACCCATGCCGTCGACGCCTCAGGACACTTCACGGTCCCCCACCAGCTTGAGTTGCCGGAAGGCGGGATAGCGTTGCTCGAAGTCCTCCGGCGGGATGGGAGGGGCATAGAAATAACCCTGGGCCAGATAGCCGTTGCGTTGGGTGATCTGACGCAGCATGTCCAGTTGGGCCGCCGTTTCCACGCCTTCTGCCACCACCTGGAGGTTCAGGCTGCGGGCCAGGCCCACGATGGCCTCGGCCACGGCAGTGTCATCGGCCTCCACGCCCAGGCCGTCGATGAAGGATTTGTCGATCTTGAGCACATCCACGGGGAAACGCTTGAGGTAGGCCAGGGATGAATATCCGGTCCCGAAGTCATCGATGGCCAGCCGGCATCCCAGGCGCTTGAGTTCCTTCAATACAGCCTGGCCCCGGGCCACGTCTTCCATGACCACACCTTCGGTGATTTCCAGTTCCAGGGCCGACCCGGGCAGGCCGAATTCATGCAGGACCAGGGCCACATGGTCGATCAGGCCTTCGTTCTTGAACTGGGCGGCGGACAGGTTGACCGCAATGGTGAACTCGGGATTCAGGCTGGCTCGCCAGATCTGGCATTGACGACAAGCCTGGCGCAGGGCCACCTCACCCAGGGCACCGATCAATCCGGATCGCTCGGCCACCGGGATGAAGCGGCTCGGCGGCACCCAGCCGAGCTCCTCCGAATGCCAGCGCATCAGGGCTTCGGCACTCACCGCCTGGCCGTCCGGATTGATCTGGGGCTGGTAATACAGCGTCAGCTCCTGATTTTCCAGAGCCTTGCGCAAGGAACTCTCGATGCGCAGGGCATCCGCCACGTTGTCGGCCATGTCGCTGGTAAAGAACTGGTAGTTGTTGCGTCCCCGTTCCTTGGCGCGATACATGGCCACGTCGGCATTCTTCAGCAGGCCGTCCAGGTCATCCCCATCCAGGGGCCAGAAGGTGATGCCCAGGCTGGCCCCGCCCGTGATGTCCAGGCCCTGGATCTGGTAAGGGCGAGACAGGGTATCGATGATGCTGGCCGCCACGTTGGCCGCCTGCTCGGGTCGCTCGATCCGCATCAGGATCAAGGCAAACTCGTCCCCGCCCAGCCGGGCCACCGTATCGGCTTCCCGCACGCATTTTCGGAGACGTTGGCCCACCTCCACCAACAGATCGTCCCCGGCCGCATGTCCCAGGGTGTCGTTGACGGTCTTGAAGTTGTCCAGGTCCGCCAGGATCAGGCCAAAGCCCGTCTGGTCCCGACGCGCCTGGGCCAGGGCCTGGGCCAGGCGGTCCTGGAAGAGCACCCGGTTGGGGAGCCCCGTCAAGGTATCGTAATAGGCCAGGTTGGCCAGGCGTTCCCGGGTATGCACCAATTCCGAGATGTCCGACGTGATGCCCACGTAGAGCATTTCCCCCGTTTCGGTACACACGGCATCGATGTTGGCCCATTGCACATAGCGCTCGCCGTTCTTGCGCCGGTTGTACAGTTCCCCCTGCCAGCGACCGTGCAACAGCAGTTCCGCCCACATGTTGGAATAGAAGCCCCGATCCTGGAGTCCGGACTTGAGCAGACGCGGATTCTGGCCGATCAGTTCTTCCAGGGCATATCCCGTCATGCGGCAATAGGCCGGATTGGCCCGCACTATGGTGCCCTGATGGTCCGTGATGACGATGCCCTGCTGGCTGCTTTCGAACACGGTGCCCGACAGGCGAAGCGCCTTTTCCTCCTGCAGTTGCCGGCTGATGTCCTGGAACACCACCACCAGCCCGGTGTCCCCCTCCAGCTGGAGCGGGCTGGCGCTGGCATGGACCGGAATGATGTCACCTTCCTGAGCGCGCAGGAAAAAGCGCCCTTGCTGCCCGACGCCCTCATGCCTGGCCTGGAACAGGAGACAGGCTTCGGCCTGCACGGGTCGGCCCCAGGCATCGACATGAAAGCCTTCCCCGTGGAACTGGCGTCCCAGCAAGCGACCCGACCCCAGGCCCAGCATCTTTTCCAGCTGAGCGTTCGCAAACACCACCCGGTCCTGTCCATCCAGAGCCAGGACCCCCACTTCCACGGCATTCGTCACGTTTCTCAGGAACTCCCCCTGGGCGGTAATCCTGCGCTGGCTGTCCAGGTAACGCAGGGCCAACAGGACGAGGCCTACGGCCAGCAAGGCCACCAGGGCCATCAGGACCGCACGATAGCGGCTGGACCGGGTTTTCTCGTCCAGCAGTTGCTGCTGGTTTTCCAATGCCAAGGCGGACAGGGTGGAGCGGGCTTCGCTGTGGACCAGGGACGAAACCGTGGCATGCAGCACGGGGGAATGCTTTACGATGATGCGCGCATGCTGCTCCAGGCGCTTGAATTCATCCAGCAAGGGGGTGGCCAGATGACCGACCCGGGTGTCCAGGCCATCCAGGGTGGACAGGATCTCCTCCCGTCTTTCAATGCCTTCCCCCAGGGCTTGCAGCAACAGGGCCGTGCTGAGCCGGGACAGGTCATCATGCACCGCGTCCCCCAGGCCCAGCCCATGGGTGCGCTTGATGAATCCGGGCAGGTCACTCTGGAAGTAGCGCAAGGAGTTCTGGATGACGGCGTTGTAGCGCTTGAATTGTTCCCAGCTGGACGCCTGGCTTTCCGTGGCGTCCCGATAGGCCGACCAGGGCGCCCCCAGACCCTCCATGGAGGGAAAGATCGTGTCCAGCCGGGCCCGCTGACGCACCATGCGATCCATCAGCATGTTCGCCTCGTCGTAGTTCGCATTCAGGCCATGGCGCAAGCCCAACACCAGCTCCCTGAAGCGGCTGGCATCCCCTTCCAGGGCCTGAAGCTGGCCGCGCAGGGTTTCGTGCTGCACCGACTTGTCCGCGACCCCGGGCAACAGAATCAGCATCAGCAACACCAGGAACAGCCCGGCGAGGCCCAGGGTGGCATGGCTGTGGCGGACGCGGATCACGGGGCTTTCTCCTGCAACTGGCCGGTCAGGCTGTTCAGGAAGGCCAGCAGATACTGTCGTTGCGCCTCCCCGAGCCGCATTCCGAGCTGATACCGGGCCATGGTATCCACCGCCTCGCCCAGGGTGGAGATGGAGCCGTCATGAAAATACGGCGCCGTGATGACCACGTTGCGCAGGCCGGGCACCTTGAAGACATGACGATCGGCCGGGTCCGCAGTGACATTGAACAGCCCCAGGTCACTATCCTGGATCGGCCGGCCGCGATCGGCGAAGTAATCCCCCATGACCCCCAGGTTGGCGTACATGTTGCCTCCCAGGTTCACCCCCTGGTGGCAAGCCACGCAACCAAGATCGTTGAACAGGCGCCAGCCCCGGACTTCTTCCAGGGTCAGTGCGGTGTGGTCACCCTTGAGATAGCGGTCGAAAGGTGCGTCCGGCGTCAGCAGGCTGCGTTCGAATTCGGCAATCGCCGACTGGATGTTCGCGGGTTGCAGCCCATCAGGCCAGATGGCCTTGAATTCCTGGACCAGGGCCCTGTCCTGGCGCAGCTTGCCCAGCACCTGGGTCCAGTTGGAGCCCATTTCGATGGGATTGTGGATGGGGCCTTCCGCCTGTTCTTCCAGGGTGGCGGCCCGGCCATCCCAGAACTGACGGAAATTGAACGCGCTGTTGAGCACCGTGGGACTGTTCACGCTTCCCAACTGACCCTCTATGCCCACCGCCACAGGCCTGGCATCCGCTCCGCCCAGGGTCAGGTCGTGGCAATCGGCACAGGCGATGGAATCATCGCTGGACAAGCGCCGGTCATGGAACAGGATGCGCCCCAGGGCCACCTTGCGCGGGTCCAGGTTCAGGGTGTCCGGAACCGGTGTCACAGGGTCACCCGTGGAAACGGGCACATAGGCCTCCACCGGCGCCTGATCCGGGCCCGCAGAATATCGGGGCCATACCAGGACCGCCAGGACCGTCAGTCCCAAAACAAGAATGATCACCCACCGCGTAGCAGCCATGCACACCTCCTCAGCGGTGTTTACGGCAGGTTTGGATTTTTCTTTAGATTCCTTTGTTTAGCACCAAGGTGGGTTGTCCGGTCGCCTTGCCGGACTGGGGCTCAGCCAGGGCGTTGGCGCGTGGACAGGACGATCCGTCGCCCTCTGCCAAGCCCCCGTGGAGGGGCCAGGCTTCAGCAGGCCTGGGGCCATCCCATGGGGTGAGGCCGGCTGAAGCCGGCCCCACAGTAGCGGACGTTGCACTGCCCGTGGCCTGGCCGGCAGGCAAGCCCGACAATGGCTAGATGCTGGCCGACTCCAGCTCGAACAGGATGGATTTGATCCCTTCCCGGGCACAGGCTTCATCCTGCTCCCCGGTGGAGGCACCGGACACGCCCACAGCGCCCACGATATTGCCGGCCGCCTGGATGGGAATGCCGCCGGCGGAGAAGACCAGGCCATCCACCTTGCCTACGGAGAAGGGCTGGGTGAAGCGGTTTTCCATGGTGGACAGGGCGGCATTGAAATTCACGGCGGTAAAGGCCTTCTGGCGGCTGACCTCGATGGTGATCCGGGGGGCCAGGGTATCGCGCAGGAACACCATGGGATCGCCGCTCCGGTCCACCACGGTCACCCCGATCTGGATGCCCTGCTTGCGGCAGGCCTCCACGGCGCCATGGGCAATCTTGCCGGCCGCCTCCAGAGTCAGCCGGGGAATCTTCACCACGGCCTGGAGTTCATCGGCCTGGGCGAGGCCGGGAACAGACATGAGGCAAATACCGGATATCAGGACAGCGCTGGTCAGCGTGCGTTGCATGGGGCGTTTCATGGAAGTCTCCTCTCGTCATCGAAGTGTGGTTCTCAGCCGACGCGCGGCTGCCTTCCATGGACCCGCTCCAAGGGCCACAGGTTCCCTGGGAAGGAGTCAATCCTGGCTTGCGGTGGCCTGGCGGGCTCGCAGCACCTTGATCTGGAACAGGGTGTTGCGCTCATCCTCTTCCAGAGCGGCGCGGATGTGCTGCACGGTGGCGTGGTAGCGGGGAATGATGTTGTATTTCAGGGCATTGACCCGCTTTTGGGTCTTGCGGCTGGCGGAAAGCAGACGCCACAGGGCGTTCTCGGCCTCCCCAAGGCGGGCCAGGGTGACGGTCAAGTGGCGCAGGCGCAGGCGAACCTCGTCGAAACTGGCATCGGTCCACATCAGGCCCACCGGCTGGAGGGGCTTTTCCTCCGCCGTCACGCTGGGATATTCCACCCCCACGCTGGAGCGGGCCGTCACCCTGAGGGAGACGGACTGGCGCAAGCCCACCGCCGACTGGCGCAACATCTGGCCGCCCATGCGCATCTGCACGATGCCGAGCCAGTGATAGGCCTCCTTCAGCTCCGCGGCAGCCTCGGCGCGCAAGGCCCGGTACTGGGCCAGGCGCTCATAGACCAGCCGGGTCAGCAAGTCGCGCTTCTTCTCCAGCATGGACTGGCCCTGTTCAAGGAACTTGGCCTGGCGGCTGACCTGCAGCAGGGCACTCTTGGTGGGCGGGACGGAAAGGCGCTTTTTCATTTTGAATTCAGTAACAAAGTGACAAAGTGACAAAGTGACGAGTGACGGGTGACAAGGTGACAGGGGCCCGGTTTTCCACTTGTCACTTTGTCACTCGTAACCTTGTCACTCGTAACTTTGTCACTCGTAACTTTGCCACTGTTCATCATGTCGTTTCAGCCACGGCCTGCCAGCGGTGGTATTTCTCCAATTCTGCCTCGCTCACCCGGATCAGGCTGTCGGGCGGCAGCATGGAGAGCAGGTCCCAGGCCAGGTTGAGGGTCTCGAACACGCTCCGGTCTTCGTCCTCGCCCTGGCCAATGAAACGTCGCTCGAAGGCATTGGCGAATTCCAGGTAGCGGCGGTCGCCCTCGCTCAGTTCCTCGGCCCCGATGATGGCCGCCAGGCCGCGCACTTCCAGGGCCTTGGCATAGCTGGCGAAGAGTTGGCTGGCCACGTGGGGATGGTCTTCCCGGGTGTAATGCTTGCCGATGCCGTCCTTCATGAGCCGGGACAGGGAAGGCAGGACGGTGACCGGCGGATAGACGCCCTGGTTGAAAAGCTCCCGGCCCAGGACGATCTGGCCTTCGGTGATGTAGCCGGTCAGGTCGGGAATGGGGTGGGTGATATCGTCCGACGGCATGGACAGCACCGGGATCATGGTGATGGAGCCGGGACGCTTCTTGATCCGCCCGGCCCGTTCGTAGATCTCGGCCAGGTCGGAATAGAGATAGCCGGGGTAGCCCTTCCGGGCCGGCACGTCGCCGCGCAGCACGGCCACTTCCCGCAGGGCCTCGGCGTAGGCGGTCATGTCGGTCATCACCACCAGCACATGGTAATCCAGATCGTAGGCCAGATACTCGGCGGCGGTGAGGGCCGCACGCGGGGTGAGCAGGCGCTCGATGACCGGCTCGTCGGCCAGGTTGAGGAACATGACCACCCGATTGAGCACGCCGCTTTCCTCGAAACTCTCCTGGAAATAGCGGGCATCGGCGCTGGAGACGCCAAAGGCGGCAAACACCACCACAAAGGAGGAGGATTCGGCGTTGGCCTCGTCGCCCAGCAACTTGGCTTGACGCACGATCTGGGCGGCCACCCGGTTATGGGGCAGGCCGCCGCCGGAGAAGATGGGCAGCTTCTGGCCCCGGGTCAGGGAATTCATGCCGTCGATGGCGGAAATGCCGGTCTGGATAAACTCCCGTGGATAGGCCCGGGCGGCCGGGTTCATGGGCTCCCCGTTCACGTTGCGCCGGTCGGCGGAAATGATGGGCGGGCGACCGTCCCGGGGATGGCCCGCGCCGTTGAAGATGCGGCCCATGATGTCCCGGGACAAGGGCAGGGTGAAGGGTTCGTCCAGAAAGCGTACCCAGGTCCGTTCCAGATCCAGTTCGTCGGTGCCCTCGAAGACTTCCACCAGAACCGCCTGGTCGGACACCTTGATGACCAGGCCGTTGCGAAGTCGGCCGGCATGATCCTTGATCTGGACCTGACTGCCGGCGGCCACGCCGGGTACGCCACTCATCACGATGAGGCCACCCTGGGCGGAGGAGGCGGTTCGGAATTCGATGTTTTTCATGGTCTGTCCACTTGCTCAGGTTTGCGGCGCGGCGTGTTCGTACTCCTGGGCCACACGTTCGAACACACCGGGAATCTCGGCGATGCGTGCCTTCATCTCCTCCAGTTGTTCAGACGTGAACTGGCTCTTCCAGCGCCGGGCCTGACCCATGATGGGCAACTGGATCAGGACACGGGCCGAGGCCCCCATCTTCACCAGCTTCATGCCCTCGTCATGGATGCGCAACATGGCCGCCAGCAGGGCAAACTGCTTCTCCGGCGAGGCATAGCTGTCGGTTTCGTCCGTGGCCGCCTGCTGCAACAGGCCTTCCTTGATCAGGCCGGCGGCTTCCAGGGTCCAGCGCTGCTCCGAAGACAGGGCCTCCACCCCCACCAGGTTGACGATGCGCTGGAGTTCCTCGGATTCGGCCAGGAGTTCCAGGGCCCGGGCCCGGTATTCCTCCCAGCGCGGATCCACGTGCTGCGCCCACCATTTGGCCGCGGCGGGCACGTATCCGGAAAAACTCTCCAGCCAGTCGATGGCCGGGTAGTGGCGGGCATCGGCCAGTTCCTTGGACAGAGCCCAGAAGGTCTGGATGATTTCCTTGGTATGGCTGGTGACCGGCTCCGAGAAATCCCCCCCCGGGGGGGACACCGCCCCGATCAGACTGACCGAGCCATGCAGACCGCCCAGGGTTTCCACCCGCCCGGCCCGCTCGTAGAAGGCGGCCAGCCGGGACCCCAGGTAGGCGGGGTAGCCCTCTTCCACCGGCATCTGGCCCAGGCGACCGGCCACTTCCCGCAGGGCCTCGGCCCAGCGGCTGGTGGAATCGGCCACCATGACCACGTCATAGCCCTGGTCACGGAAATATTCGGCCAGGGTGATGCCCACATAGACCGAGGCTTCTCGTGCCACCACGGGCATGTTGGAGGTATTGGCCACCAGCAGGGTGCGCTCCATCAGGGGCCGGCCGGTGTGGGGGTCGATCAGCTCGGGCATGAATTCAAGAACGTCGGTCAGCTCGTTGCCCCGCTCGCCGCAGCCCACGTAGATGACGATTTCGGCATTGCACCAGCGGGCAATCTGCTGCTGGAGCATGGTCTTGCCGGCGCCGAAGGGCCCCGGGATGGCCCCCTTGCCGCCCTTGAGCAACGGGTAGAAGGTGTCCAGGATGCGCTGCCCGGTCAGCAGGGGCGCCACGGCGTGGTCGCGCCGGGCGTAGGGCCGGGGCACCCGCACCGGCCAGCGGTGGAACAGGTTCAGCTTGTGCACGGCACCGTCCCGGCCCTTGATATGGCCGATGACCTCGTCCAGGGTGTAGTCCCCCTCCCCCGCCAGTTCGGTCAATTCACCGGCCAGGGTTGGCGGCACCAGGATGCGGTGAACGATACTGGCCGTCTCTTGAACAGACCCCAGGACCAGCCCCCCCGAGACGGTCATGCCCGCCCGAATACCCGGGTCGGGGACGAAATGCCAGGCCGTGTCCCGGGGCAGGGAGTGCACTTGCACACCCCGGGCGATGCGGTCGCCGCTCTTCTTCCAGACCGCATTCAGGGGCCGCTGCACCCCGTCGAAGATGCTGTTCAGCAAACCCGGGCCCAGTTCAACGGACAGGGGATAGCCCAGGCCCTCGGCCCGTTCCCCGGGGCGCAAACCCTCGGTATTTTCGTACAGCTGGGCCAGGGCCGTGTCCCCTTCCCGGCCGATGACTTCGCCCACCAGATTCAGCTCACCCACCCGCACCTGCTCGCCGATGACGGTTTCCGGCAATTCCAGCCGCACGATGGGGCCGTTGATCTCGATGATTTTTCCCATGTCCTGTGTCCCGTATGCCTTTGCCTCAGCCGTGCACCAGAGTGCCCAGGTCCGGCGTGCTTGCAAACAGCCGTTCCATCACGATTCTGGCCAGATCCTCGGCCAGGCGTTCCTGGCGGGCCTCGAAGGTCTGGTCCACCTGGGCCCGGCTGTCCACCAGCCGCACCCGTGCCCCGCCTTCGCTTTCCCGGGTGAGGGAGACCAGTTCCAGCTGCCGCCCCGAGCCCAGTCCGGCTGCCAGGGCGGCCCATTCCGGATGGAGCCGGTTGAAATCCCGGGCGGTGACTTCCACCACCAGGTCACCGGGGGGCAGTTGCTCCGAGGCCGCCCGGACCATGGCCATCAAGGCCTCACGATAGCGTGGCCAGTCCTGGACCAGATCCTGGTAGGCGATGCGGACCTGGGCCTGGACCGATTCGGTCAGAGCCCAGCGCAGGCGGTCCAGTTCGGCGGCCAGATGGGTCTCGGCGGCCTGGATGCGGCGGCGCACCAGTCGCTCAGCCTCCCCCTTGGCTGCCAGCACTTCCTTTTCTTCCCGCAAACTCAGCTTCTCGTCCAGTTCCGCCCGGATGCGCATCCGGGTGGCCTCGGCATTCTTGTGCTGTTCCCTGGCCAGGGTTTCGGCCTGGCGGAGCAGGGCCTGTTCCAGTTGACTGACTTGGCTTTCGGTTTCCATGACAACTCCATGCGTGCCCGGGCACGCTATTTCAGGGCCTCCGGCCCCAGCACGGCCAGCACCACATCATCCACGGCCGGCGCGTAATGCTCGGGGGCCGACAGGGGGGGCAGCTCCGTCACCACGATTCGCCCACCCTCGTTGCGCAGGCGATTCAGCCAGACCCCATGCCCCCTTGCCAGATGCGCTTCCAGGAAGACCAGGGCCTGGACCCCCTCCCGGAACAAGCGGGCCAGCACCTCTTCCACCACCTCGTGGGTAGCTTCGGCATGGACCTCCGCCCCGATCAGGCTGAAGCCCTCGGTGAGGCCGGCACTGCCCATGACCACGAGTCGGGCACTGGCAGCGGGGGTTTCCTGGTCAACGCTCATGGTGGGCGGCGGGGCTCAGATCTTGCCCAACAGCAGGATGGACATCACCAGGCCATAGATGGCGATACCTTCGGCCAGGCCCAGGTAGATCAGGGTACGGCCGAACATCTCCGGCTTTTCCGCCACCACGGCCAGGGCGGCCGATCCCACGGGGCCCAGGGCGATGGCCGCGCCGATGGCCGCCAGTCCGGTGGGCAGACCGATGCCCAGCAGGGCCAGGGCCAGACCGATGGAGATCTCCCTGGCCGGCGCAGCGGCCTCCTGGGCCATGACTTCCTGGGCCCCCAGGAGCATGACGCCGCCCAGGGCAATGGCAAAGACCAGGAAATTGGCCATCACGCCTCCCTTCAGCCACCTGAAGGCCGGGGTCCGGCCGGGCCGGAACTCCAGGTACACGCCCAGGCCGATCATTCCGGCCACCGACAATCCCATCAATGCGATCAACCATGTCATTTTGCAAACTCCATCTACGAAAACCTAACGCTTCCCGGCGGCCCCTTCCAGGCGGAGGGGAACGAACTCCACCCCGTCGCCGCTGAAGAACCGGGAGAATCCCTCGTAATACATCAGGCGCAGGGCCTGAATGGCGACGATGCCACCCTCCAGCACGATGATGACGATGTTGCCCAGCACCACCGTGAGCCAGTGACCGGCCTCGGACATGCCGTTGGCCAGGGTGAAGATGGCCAGGGCCAGGGCCACGTGGTTGAGGCTGAAGGCCGCCACGCGCAGGAAGGACAGGGTGTTGGCGAACAGATTGATGCCGGTCTCCAGGGTCTCGATGAAGGTGACCATGATCCGTTCGCCCAGACCGGCCCGGCTTTCGAAC
>DYHB01000074.1 GCA_020724415.1 Thiobacillus sp. | reverse complement strand
ACACCACGGCGATCTTGCCGGCCACCATCACGTCGGTGGCGCGCTTGATGCCGTCCACCAGGGATTCCCGGCAGCCATAAAGGTTGTCGAACTTGGACTTGGTCACCGAGTCGTTGACGTTGATGCCGGGGAACTTCAGTTCGCCCCGCTCGTGCATCTGGTACAGGCGATGCACGCCGGTGGTGGTTTCTTCGGTCACGCCCTTGATCTGGGCCAGACGCACGGAATACCAGCTGGGGTCCGTCGCCAGCTTGGCCTTGATGGCGGCGAACAGGACGGTCTCTTCCTCGCTGCCGGGATTGGCCAGGACAGTGATGTCCTTCTCGGCGCGGGCGCCCAGATGCAACAGCAGGGTGGCATCCCCGCCGTCGTCCAGGATCATGTTCGAGTAGCCGCCATCCGGCCACTCGAAGATTCTGTGGGTGTAGTCCCAGTACTCGGTCAGGGACTCGCCCTTGACGGCATAGACCGGGATGTTTTCAGCCGCGATGGCCGCCGCCGCATGGTCCTGGGTGGAAAAGATGTTGCACGACGCCCAGCGCACTTCGGCACCGAGGGCCGTCAGCGTCTCGATCAGCACGGCGGTCTGGATGGTCATGTGCAGCGAGCCGGTGATGCGGGCACCCTTGAGAGGCTGGCTGGCGGCATATTCCTCGCGAATGGCCATCAGGCCGGGCATCTCGGTCTCGGCAATGGCGATTTCCTTGCGGCCCCAGGCGGCCAACGCCATGTCGGCAATCTTGCAATCGTTGAATTCAGCCACAGTAAGCTCCTTGAACTGTGGCCGGGAGGGGACGCACTCACCTGGCGCCCCGTGCCCGGCACGGGTTGTACAGGTGAGCGCCGTTTAAACCCCGAGCCTGGGGAATCGGCAACCGATCCCTCGCAGCGCTCCTCGGTGGCGGGATTCTACCCCTTATCCGCAGATCGGGGCCAGGTGGCTCAGCCCGCTGCCGCCAGGGCCTGGTCGATGTCGGCCAGGATGTCGTCGATATGCTCGATGCCGATGGACAGGCGGATCATGTCCTCGGACACCCCTGCCCGTTTCAGCTCTTCGGGCGAAAGCTGACGGTGGGTAGTCGTGGCCGGGTGGCAGGCCAGGGATTTGGCGTCGCCGATATTCACCAGGCGCACGATCAGCTTGAGGGCATCGATGAAACGGGCGCCCGCCTCGCGGCCGCCCTTGATGCCGAAGGACAGGATGCCCGAGGCACGGCCCTCCATGTACTTGTCAACCAGGGGTCGGCTCTCGTGGTCCACCAGGCCGGCATAATTCACCCATTCGACCCGGTCGTGCAGGTGCAGATGCTCCGCCACCTTGATGGTATTCCGGCAAATGCGGTCCATGCGCAGGGGCAGGGTTTCCAGCCCTTGCAGGATGAGGAAGCTGTTGAAGGGCGAAATGGCCGCACCCATGTTGCGCAAGGGCACGACGCGCGCCCGGCCGATGTAGGCCGCCGGCCCCAGGGCTTCGGTATAGACCACGCCATGGTAGGACACATCCGGTTCGTTCAGGCGCTTGAAACGCGCCTTGTGCTCGGCCCAGGGGAACTTGCCGGAATCGACGATGCAGCCGCCGATGGAATTGCCGTGACCGCCCATGTACTTGGTCAGGGCATGGACGACGATGTCGGCGCCATGCTCGAAGGGCCGGCACAGATAGGGCGTCGGCACGGTGTTGTCCACGATCAGGGGCACACCGTGGCGGTGGGCCACCTCCGCCAGGGCCCCGATGTCCACCACGTTGCCCAGGGGGTTGCCAATGGACTCGCAGAACACGGCCTTGGTACGGTCGTCGATGAGCTTGTCGAAGCTCGTCGGATCACGGTAGTCGGCAAAACGCACCTGGATGCCATATTGGGGCAGGGTATGGGCGAATAGGTTGTAGGTGCCGCCATACAGGGTGGAACTGGTGACGATGTTGTCGCCCGCCTCGGCGATGGTCTGGATGGCATAGGTGATGGCCGCCATGCCCGACGCCACGGCCAGGGCACCGATTCCCCCCTCCATGGCCGCGACCCGCTGCTCGAGCACGTCGGTGGTGGGGTTCATGATGCGGGTGTAGATGTTGCCCTTGACCTTCAGGTCGAACAGGTCTGCCCCGTGCTGGGTATCATCGAAAGCGTAGGACGTGGTTTGATAAATGGGCACGGCGACCGACTTGGTCGTCGCTTCCGGGGTGTAGCCGCCATGGACGGCAATGGTCTCCATCTTCATTTTATGTCTCCTCCAAAGAGAACATGGATTATGGCGACACCGGCCCGTACTGTCATGCCATCTTTCCAGAACCCCCGGCAGCGCGTACCGGCAGGAACCTGCGTGACCATGACAGGGGCAAAAAAAACCCCGGATCGCGCCGGGGCTGAAGAGAGGAGGAGGATGTCAGCCGCGCCAGCAGGCTGGCGCACGACCAACATTTCCGGCCCGATGACAGATGGCTCGATCATCCAGCCGGGATACGACATGAAACACGCCTTCACTAAAACGTATTCCGGATACCAATGTATTGTTTGATAACCTGCCTGTCAATAGGGATATTAAGTGCGGACACATGGAATCTGTAAATGTGTGGTTTCTGGTCATTGACCGGGATCAAGCAGGCCCTATAATACCCGAGTATTTTTATTGGTTATGTGAGGTCAACATGTCAGTCCAGGAAACGATTCAGCAACAGGTCACCGGCCACCCCGTGGTGCTCTACATGAAGGGCACGCCCCAGTTCCCCCAGTGCGGCTTTTCCGCCAGTGCGGTGCAAATCCTCAAGGCTTGCGGCGTCGGCGAGTTCTACTCGGTCAATGTCCTGGAGACACCCGAGATTCGGGAGGGGGCCAAGATCTATTCCAACTGGCCGACGTTTCCCCAGTTGTACGTAAACGGCCAATTCGTCGGTGGCGCGGACATCATGCGTGAAATGTTCCAGAACGGCGAACTGCAAAAGATGCTGAGCTGAAGCAGGCTCGGGTGACCTGGCCGCCGGGTCAGGGCCACCTGCATGCCCCCAAGTGGGGCATTTCACACTAAAGTTTCTCCCGGGCTTGCCGTTAAGGCCCATGAACCTCCACATCATGGCACTGGGAGATACACCTTGAACAACGCTGTCAAAACCGGCCTGCTGGTTGCCGTCGCCCTGGCGACCGCGCTGGTCGTCTGGTTCGCCGAGCCTGTCTGGCGCATGCTGGCCATCTTTGCGCTGGCCGGGGTTGCAGCCATCCCGACCCGGGGTTCCGGCGATATGCGCCCGCCTGCACGAGAAGGTGAGGCGCAGGAATCCGATGCCTATGCCAGTCTGCTGCACACGCTTTCCGTGGAAGGGCAGACCCAGATCCAGCCCACCCTGCACGAAGTCGCCCGGGTCAAGGAACTGCTCACCGAGGCCATTGGCAAGCTGTTGAGCAGCTTCAACAACATCAACACCCACATCCAGGCCCAGCGTGCCAGCGCCATCAGCATCATCGAGGCCATGCAAGGCCAGGGCGGGCACGAGGACATCCATTTCGCCTCCTTCGTGGTGGAAACCTCCCAGACCCTGGAATCCTTTGTGGAAAACATCGTCGGCACCAGCAAGATTGCCGTGGGCCTGGTGGAAAACATGGACACCATCAACAGCCAGGTGGATTCGGTCCTGAACATCCTGGGGGAGATCGAGTCCATCTCCAAGCAAACCAATCTGCTGGCCTTGAATGCCGCCATCGAGGCCGCCCGGGCCGGGGAAGCAGGCCGTGGTTTTGCCGTGGTGGCCGATGAAGTACGGGCCCTGTCCCAGCGCACCAACCAGTTCAGCAGCGAAATCCGTGCGCACATGGATGGCGTCCACGCCTCCCTCATCAATGCCCAGAACGACATCCAGGAAGTGGCTTCCATGGACATGAATTTCGCCCTGCAGTCCAAGCAGCGGGTTCAGGACACCATGGCCAAGCTGGAACATGCCAACGAAGAGACCGGCCAAATCGCCCAGACCATCAATGCCTCGGCCGAACAAGTGGCCATCGAGGTCAACCTGGCCGTCACCGCCCTGCAATTCCAGGATCTGACCACCCAGCTGCTGGACCATTCCAGCCAGCGCCTGCAACGTCTTCAGGCCGTCGTGGCCGGTCAGGCGGTCGCCCCTGCCGAACCGGAGGCGGAGGCATCAGCGCCAGCGGAGGAGCGCCATCCGGTGCCCCAGAAGGACATGAAATCCGGTGATATCGAACTTTTCTGAGAGAGGAAACCATGAGTAAAACCGTCCTGACCGTCGACGACTCGGCCTCCATCCGGCAGATGGTGTCGTTCACACTCAAGAGCGCCGGCTACGAGGTGGTTGAGGCCGTGGATGGCGCAGACGGCCTCAACAAGGCCAAACAAAAGAGCGTCAACCTGATCCTGACCGACCAGAACATGCCCAACATGGATGGGCTGACCCTGATCAAGACCCTGCGCACCCTGCCCCAGTACAAGTCGACCCCCATCCTGATGCTGACCACGGAATCCTCGGATGCCATGAAGGCTTCTGGCCGGGCCGCCGGCGCCACTGGCTGGCTGGTGAAGCCCTTTGACCCCCAGAAACTGCTGGAGGTGGTCAAGAAGGTCATCGGCTGAGCTCGGGGCACATTCACCCCTGACTTGCCCGGCCCCCGAGGCCCGCCGATCCAATCCCGATCCGGAGTTGTCATGACCATTGACATGAGCCAGTTCTACCAGGTGTTCTTCGAGGAAGCCGGTGAGCACCTGGCCAACATGGAAAGCCAGTTGCTGGCGCTGGATGTCGAGAACCCTTCCACCGAAGATCTCAACGCGATCTTCCGCGCCGCCCACTCCATCAAGGGCGGCAGCGGCAGGTTCGGTTTCACCGACATGACCGAGGTGACCCACATCCTGGAAACCCTGCTGGACAAGCTGCGCAAGGAGGAATTGCCCGTGCGCGCAGAAATGGTGGATGCCTTCCTGTCCGCCGGCGATGTGCTGCGGGGCCAGCTGGAGCATCATCAGGGCGGCCCCGAGGTGGACCAAGCGCAGATCCGGGAGGTGTGCGACCGGCTCAATGCCTTGTCTGCGGGAGAACATGCCCCGGAGCCAAGACGACTTTGGCTGGAGTGCCGGATTGCCCCCGAGATGGCCGCAGACCCGCAAGGCGTCGAGGACCTGATCCAGGGGCTCTCCGAACTGGCCAACCTGGAATTGCACCAGCGGCCCGCCCCGGGCGACCCCAGGCTGAGCGGCTGGCTGACGACGGATCGCCGGGATGGGGAAATACTGGAAGCCCTGTCCTTCCACGCCTTTCCGGAGGACATCTCCCTGGGCCAGACCGGCACCGGACCCAGCCCAGTCGGCACTCCTCCCGATCCCACCCCTCCCTTGGAAACTTCGAGCCAGGCCGATCCGGGATATGGATTCTTCGATGAAGAACCGGGCGCCACCGAACCGGCCGGCCCCGCCCAGGCCGAATCCCGGCGCGACGATGACGGATTCGGTTTCTTCGATGACGCACCGGGCCTGCCGGCCGAGGCCACTGCCGCCCCAAGCACCGCTACCGATGGCAAAGATGAGGACGCCGACGGGTACGGCTTCTTCGAAGATGCCCCGGGACGGCCAGATTTTCCCCATGACAAGGACGTGTCCGCAGGCGACAGCCCCGCCGCCCTGGAGGGCCAGGGCTATGGCATCTTCGTGGACGGCCCCGGTGGCATGGGCATCTTCGACAGCGCACCGGGCGCCCCCAGAATGTCCCAGGCCAGCCAACCCGCCGCCAGCGCCGGCGCACCGGCCAAAACCGCCACCCCCCAGGCCCAGGACAACGCCAACAAGGGCCGCCGTGCCGGAGACAACATGGCTGCGGCAGTCCACAGCGAAACGTCCAGCATCCGGGTGTCCGTGGAAAAGGTGGACCAACTGATCAACTTGGTGGGCGAACTGGTGATCACCCAGGCCATGATCGCCGATGCCGCCAGCTACCTGGACCCGATCCAGGCCGAGAAACTGTTGTCCGGCATCGACCTCGTGTCCCGCAACACCCGGGACTTGCAGGAATCGGTCATGTCCATCCGCATGCTGCCCATGAGCATGGTCTTCAGCCGCTTCCCCCGGGTCATCCGTGATCTGGCCGGCAAGCTCAACAAGCAGGTGGAATTGCGCACCTTCGGTGAAGGCACCGAACTGGACAAGGGCCTGATCGAAAAGATCACCGACCCCCTCACCCACCTGATCCGCAACAGCCTGGACCACGGCATCGAGACACCGGACAAGCGCGTCCAGGCAGGCAAGGCCCCCAAGGGCACCATCACCCTCAAGGCCAGCCACCAGGGCGGCAACATCGTCATCGAGGTGATCGACGACGGCGCCGGCCTGAATCGGGAAAAGCTCCTGACCAAGGCCAAGGAACGCGGACTGAACGTCAGTGACAGCATGCCCGACCATGAAGTCTGGCAACTGATCTTCGCGCCCGGATTCTCCACCGCCGAGGTGGTCACCGACGTCTCCGGCCGGGGCGTGGGCATGGACGTGGTCAAGAAGAACATCGAAGGCCTGGGGGGGCGGGTGGAGCTGGAGTCCATCACCGGCCATGGCACACGGACCGTCATCCGCCTCCCTCTGACCCTGGCCATCCTGGACGGCATGTCCGTGGGCGTGGGCGGCGAGACCTTCATCGTGCCCCTGACGGCCATCATCGAATCCCTGCAACCCACTCCAGACGACATCAAGACCATGGCCGGGGATTCCCGGGTGGTGAACATCCGGGGGGAATACCTGCCCATCATCGCCCTGACCGACGTGTTCGGCTGTTCGGGCACCCAGAATCTGGAGCAGGGCATCTTCGTGGTGGTGGAAGCGGAATCCGGCAAGGCGGCCCTGTTCGTGGACGAACTGCTGGGCCAGCACCAGGTGGTCATCAAGAGCCTGGAGGCCAACTACCGCAAGGTGCCCGGCACCTCGGGCGCCACCATCATGGGCGACGGCAGCGTCGCCATGATCCTGGATGTGGGGGCCGTCACCCGCATGGGCCTGACCAATGAAACGCGGCGGCTGGCCGCCTGAACCAATGAGCGAAAGACAAGGAAGCGCCATGGAAAACATCGACACCGGCAGCGGCATCGTCAGTTCCGGAGAGTGCCTTACCTTCACCCTGGGCAAGGAGGAATATGGCATCGACATCCTCAAGGTCCAGGAGATCCGGGGCTATGAGGCCCCCACCCGGATAGCCAACGCCCCCCCGTTCATCAAGGGCGTGATCAATCTGCGCGGGGTCATCGTGCCCATCATCGACCTGCGGCTCAAGTTCAACCTGGGCAACCCCAGCTATGACCAGTTCACCGTGGTCATCATCCTCAACATCGGCAAGCGGGTGGTGGGCGCCGTGGTGGACGGGGTCTCGGACGTGATCCAGATCAGCCCGGAGAACCTGCGCCCGGCGCCCGAATTCGGCTCCATCCTGGACACCCAGTACATCCTGGGGCTGGGCACCATCGACGAGCGAATGATCATCGTAGTGGACATCGAGAAGCTCATGACCAGCCAGGAAATGGCCCTGGTGGAAGATATTGGCGCCTGAGGGGAGCACGGACTATGCGCACCAACCTACCTGTCACCGGCATCGAACGGATCATGCGGGATGGCGAGACCATCACCTCCACCACGGACACCCGCGGCATCATCACCTTTGCCAATCATTATTTCTGCGAGATCAGTGGCTTCAGCCACGATGAACTGCTGGGCGCGCCCCACAACATCGTGCGCCATCCGGACATGCCGGCCCCGGCCTTCAAGGACCTCTGGGACACCATGCAGAAGGGCAAGCCCTGGACCGGCCTGGTCAAGAACCGCTGCAAGAATGGTGACCACTACTGGGTCACGGCCAATGTCACCCCCATCTTCGAGGCCGGACAACTGACCGGCTACCTCTCCGTGCGCACCAAGCCGGAACGCGCCCAGGTGGAGGCCGCCGAGAAGCTCTACCGCGACATGCGGGAAGGCAAGGCGACCCATCTTGCCATCCAGGAAGGTTTGCTGGTCAAAACAACACCCATCGCAAGGATCATCCACATGTTCAACCACGCCCAGATCAAGACCCGTCTCGTCTCCACCCTGGCTTTCCTGATTCTGATCCTGCTGGTGCTGGGCAGCGTAGGACTCTGGAGCCAGTACCAGGCCAAGACCAACCTGGAGCAGTTGTATACCCAGGCGGCCGAAGCCCAGCGTCTGGCCAACCGGGTGCGCAACCTGGTGGGGGAAAACCGCAGCCAGATCGCCCTGGCCATCCAGCACGACCCCGGCAACCCGGCGGCCAAGCTGCATGACCATCCCACGGGCATGCACCTGGACATCATCGAGAAGAACAAGGCCGCCATCACGGAGGCCATCGACACCCTGAACAAGATGACCTTCCCGCCGGAGACCAGAAAGGCTCTGGAAGAGGCCATCGCCGACCGTGACGTATTCGTCACGGATGCGCTCAACCCGGCGCTGGAGGCCCTGGCCGCCGGCAACTTCTACCGGGCCAGCGAGGTGCTCATCACCAGGATGAACCCGCTATATGCCGAACTGGACAAACATACCCGGGCCTTTGTTGAGGCCGTGCTCAGCCAGGCCAACGACACCCTGGAAACCTCGGAGGGCAACTACCGGTTCATGTTCGGCCTGACAGTGGCCCTGCTGCTGATCGCCCTGGTGGGGGCACTGTTCTCGGGCACCGTGCTGACCCGGGTCATCATTCGGCCCCTGGACCGGGTCATCGGTATCTTCCAGCGCATTTCCCAGGGGGAATACCGCAACGACATCGCCATCGACCACCATGACGAGATCGGCAAGGTACTGGAAGCCCTCAAGTCCATGCAGACCAAGCTGGACTTCGACGTGGCCGAGGCCAAGCGGGTGGCCGACGAAAACCTGCGCATCCGGATTGCCCTGGACAATGTGAGTGCCAACGTGATGATGGCCGACAACGAGCGCAACATCATCTACGTGAACAAGGCCGTCCAAGCCATGTTCGGCAACGCCGAAGCCGACATCAAGCGCCAGTTGCCCCATTTCGAGGCCGGCAAGCTGATGGGCAGCAGCATCGATGGCTTCCACAAGAATCCCAGCCACCAGGCCCAACTGCTGTCTACCTTTACCTCCACTTACAAGAGCACCCTCAAGGTGGGAGGCCGGACCATGACCGTGGTGGCCAATCCGGTCATCAACGCCCAGAACGAGCGCCTGGGCTCGGTGGTGGAATGGGCCGATCGCACCCACGAGGTGGCCACCGAGGAAGAGATCGCCGACCTGGTCAGCGCCGCCGCCGCCGGCGACTTCAGCCAGCGCCTGAGCATGGCCGGCAAGGAAGGCTTCTTCAAGCAACTGGCCGAGGGCATCAACCGGATCATGGAGACCTCCCAGCGGGGCATCCAAGACGTGGCCCAGGTCCTGTCCGCCCTGGCAGAAGGGGACCTGACCCACACCATGGAAGGCGATTACCAGGGTCTGTTCGCCGAGTTGCGGGACAACGCCAACGGCACCGTGAACCAGCTCCAGGAGATCATCGCCCAGATCCGCGAGGCCACCGACGCCATCAACACTGCGGCCCGGGAGATCGCCTCGGGCAATGCCGACCTGTCCTCACGCACCGAGTCCCAGGCCTCGTCCCTGGAAGAGACCGCCTCCTCCATGGATGAGCTCACCTCCACCGTGAAGCAGAATGCCGACAACTCCCGCCAGGCCAACCAGTTGGCCAAGGGGGCCTCCGACATCGCCGTCAAGGGCGGCGAGGTTGTGGGTCAGGTGGTCCATACCATGGGCGCCATCTCCGATTCTTCCAAGAAGATCGCCGACATCATCTCGGTCATCGACGGCATCGCTTTCCAGACCAACATCCTGGCCCTGAACGCGGCCGTGGAGGCCGCACGGGCCGGCGAGCAGGGCCGCGGCTTCGCCGTGGTGGCCGGCGAGGTGCGCAACCTGGCCCAGCGTTCCGCCGCCGCCGCCAAGGAAATCAAGGAGTTGATCTCCAATTCCGTGGACAAGGTGAGCGATGGCTACAAGCTGGTGGAGACCGCCGGCCACACCATGCAGGAGATCGTGGATGCCGTGAAGCGCGTTACCGACATCATGGGCGAGATCACCTCCGCTTCCGTGGAGCAGTCCCAGGGCATCGAGCAGGTCAACGCCGCCGTCACCCAGATGGACGAGATGACCCAGCAGAATGCCGCCCTGGTGGAAGAAGCCGCCGCCGCCGCCGAGTCCCTACAGGATCAGGCACAGAGCCTGGCCAATTCGGTCTCGGTGTTCCGGGTCTCGGCCAGCCAGCCCAGGGGGGGCGCCTCGAACGGAGCCAGGGCTTTGCCCGCGCCGACATCAGGTCGGGTGGACTTCGATGCCATCGTCATCGCCCACCAGAGCTGGAAGCAGAAGTTGCGCGGCGCCATTGCGGACAATCGGGAAGCTCAGCAGTTGGACCCTGATGCCATCAGCAAGGATCATCTGTGTGCCCTGGGCAAATGGATCCACGGCGATGGCAAGGATTGCTGTGCCGGCTACCCGGAGTATGGCCGCCTGAAGGACAAGCACGCGCAATTCCATAAATGTGCCGGCGATGTGGCCCGCCTGGCCCTGCAGGGCGACAAGACCGGGGCCCGGAATATCCTGAACGACCAGTTCCTGGGACTCTCCGAGGAAACCGTGGGGTTGATCAAGCAGATGAAACAGCGGGCCGGGAAGGACGGCGGGGGCCGTACCGTCCAGAAACCTACCGCCGCCCGGAAGGCCCTGCCCCAGGCTTCCGACGATGGTGACTGGGAAGAATTCTGAGACGACTGCATCTGCAAAACCTACGCATCGAACTGAAAGGACGCCACCATGCGCACCAATCTCCCCGTCACCGGCCAGGAAGTCGCCATGCGCGACGGCGAGTTGCTCGTTTCCCGTACCGACACCCGGGGTGTCATTACCTACGCTAACCAAGCCTTCGTGGAAATCAGCGGCTTCAGCGAAGCCGAGCTGATAGGCGCGCCCCACAACATCGTCCGCCACCCGGACATGCCGCCCGAGGCCTATGCCGACATGTGGCAGACGCTACAGGCGGGCCGGCCCTGGGTGGGCTATGTCAAGAACCGGTGCAAGAACGGTGACCACTACTGGGTGGTGGCCAACGCCACCCCCATCTGGGAGGGCAACCAGATCACCGGTTATCTGTCGGTGCGGCGCAAGCCCGACCAGGCTGCCGTGGCCCGGGCCGAGGAGGCCTACCGCCTGTTCCGGGAGAAACGCCAGGGCAACCTGAAGATCCAGTTTGGCCAGGTGGTCAAGCCGAGCGTAATGGACCGCTTCAAGGACATGAGCATCGGCGCCAAGCTGTGGAGCGGCATCGGGGGCGTCTTGGTGATCGGTGCCCTCGCCATATTGACCAGCCTGTACGGCATGCATCAGGTGGACTCGCGCTTCGCAAGTTACGTGGAACGCGACCAGAAACTGCTGGACGGCTATTCCGAGATGTATGCCCAGGGATTGCAGATGGGCCAGGCCCTGCGCAACATCATTCTGGACCCGGACAACGAAAAGGCCTACAAGAACCTGGACAAGGCGGGCCAGGACTTCCAGGCAGCCTACGACAGCGCCCTGGAGGCCGCCGGGGAAGATGCTCAGGTGACCGCACAGTTGCGCAAGGTGGCCCAGCTCCGGGCCGAGCAGGCAGCCTTGGGAAGCAACATCCTCGACGCGGTCCGGGCCCGCCAGATCAATCAGGCCCAAGGCCTGTTGAATGGCAAGGAAACCCCCGTCTGGCGCGCCATCAAGGCCGAGTTGCTGGAGGGTCGCAAGACCCTGAAGGAAGTGGCCCAGTCATCCCAGCAGGCGGTGTCGGCCTCCGCAGCCAAGGCCGAGATCGTCACCATCGTGATCACCCTGGTGGCCATGCTGATCGCCCTGGTGGTGATCCTGCGGATCATCCGGAACATCCGCCAGCCTTTGCGGGACATGGATGACATCTTTGCCAACATATTGCAGGGCCGGTTCTCCAACGTCATCGACATTTCCCGCGACGACGAGATCGGCAAGACCCTCCAGGGCCTCCAGATCATGCAGACCCGACTGGGCTTCGATGTGGCCGAAATCAATCGCAAGGCCGATGAGATGGCCCTGTTCAAGGCGGCCCTGGACAGTTCCAGCGCCGCCATCACGGTGTCCGGCCGGGACGGCCTGCTCAAGTACATGACCGGGGCGGGCAAGCGCCTGATGACCAGCATCGGCGGCACGGGCTTCGATGTGGAGTCCCTGATCGGGCGCAAGCTGACGGACCTGTTCACCGACCCGGATGCGCGGGCGAAGCTGGAAGCGGCTGCCACCAGCGGCCAGGACGTGGACTTCCTGTTCAACCACCACCACCTGCGCCTGGCGGCGCGTCCCATCAAGGATGCCCAGGGCAATCAGTTGGGCCGGGTCAGCCAATGGACGGACCGCACCGAAGAATATGCCGTCGAGGACGAGGTCAACCAGTTGGTGGCCGCGGCGGCCGCCGGCGACTTCAGCCAGCGCCTCAACCTGGAGGGCAAGGAGGGCTTCTTCAAGCAACTGGCCCAGGGCATCAACCAGGTGGTCGAGACCTCCGAGCAGGGCATCACCGATGTCGGGGAGGTCCTCAAGGCCCTTTCCGAGGGGGATCTGACCCGTCAGATGAGCGGCGCCTACGAGGGTTTGTTCGCCGAGTTGCGCGACAACGCCAACGCCACGGTGAACCGCCTTCAGGAGATCGTGGCCCAGATTCGCGAGGCCACCGACGCCATCAACACCGCGGCCCGGGAGATCGCCTCGGGCAATGCCGACCTGTCCTCACGCACCGAGTCCC
>DYHB01000073.1 GCA_020724415.1 Thiobacillus sp. | reverse complement strand
CCCAGGCATAAGGGAAGGCCTCCATGACCGGACGGGAGATGCCCATGGACCAGCTTTCCAGGGTCATGATCTGGAACAGGGTGTAGAAGGACCGGCCCAGATGGCCAAACCACTCCGGAAAGGCCGTCGCGAACAGGTTGGTGGCGATCACCGCAAAAACATAGTAGATGATCAGCAACACCATGCCGATGGACACCAGGCCCGGGATGGCCCCCAACAGGGCCCCCACCACCCGGCGCATGGAGGGCACGATGGTCAGAATGCGTAAAACCCGCAACACCCGCAGGGCCCGTAGCACGGAGAATTGCCCCGTGGCCGGCACCAGGGCGATGCCCACCACGATGAAGTCGAACACGCTCCAGGGATCCTTGAAGAAGGCCAGCCGGTGGGCATAGAGGCGCAGGGCCAACTCCACCACGAACAGGCTCAGAATGCCCTTGTCCAGGGCCAATATGAAGGTGCCGTGGCGGGCCATGATCTCGGGCGAGGTCTCCAGGCCCAAGGTGACGGCGTTGATCAGGATCAGGGCCAGGATGATGTGCTGGACGCGGGGCCTCTCGATGAAGTTGCGGATGCGCTCGCGCCAGGACAGGGCCGGGCCAGACAGGCGGGTGGTGGCAGACATGGGCAGGTTTCTGGAGCTAGTTCTGGGTAATTAAGACGTCGCAGCCGGATTCGGCCAGCACGTGTTTGGTGGTGCTGCCCAGAAGAAGTTCCTCGGTGAAGCCCGAACCGTGCTTGCCCAGGACCAGGAGTTCGGCGTCCTGCTGTTCCTCCTGCTCCAGGATGCGGGGGGCGGCATCGCCGTGAATGACGATGGCACGATAGCTGCCTGGGGCGCATCCTGCGGCCTCTGCCAGGGCGTGCAGCCGATCCCGGGCCTCCGATTCGGCCTGGCGCCGGTGATGCTGGATGCGCTCCTCGTCCACCCCCGCCAGGCGCAGATTGCCCTCGAAGGGAACCTGATAGGCATGCATGAGACACAGTCTGGCCTTCGGCGCCAGTGCCCGGGTCAGATGAATGGCGTTCAGGGACCAATCGGAGAAATCCACCGGTACCAGGGCCACGCGATACATTTCGTGGGGTTTCTGCCGGACCGCCAGGACAGGTCGCCGGGTCTTGCGCAACAGTCGCTCGGCCGTGGCCCCCAGCAGCCAGTGTCGGATCGGACTGGCGCCATGGGCACCCAGTACCAGCAGTCCCGCATCCATGCCATCGGCCAGGGTCGCGATGGTCTCCAGCACCGTGCCTTCTTCCATGCGGGTGCTCATCGCGATGCCCAGGGGGGCGCCAATTTCAGCGGCCATGCCATCCAGGTTTTCCCTGGCCTGGGTTCTCAGGCGTTCGCTGACGTCCGAGGCATCCTCCAGGAAAAAATGCTTCAGCTCATCAAGGGCGCGCTTTTCCAGGATGTGCATCAGGGTCATGGGGCTCCCGGAGGCGGCTGAAAGCAGGGCGGCCCGGCCGGCGGCATGGCGGGATGGGACGGAGAAATCCGTCGCGCAAAGGATGGATGTCAGTGGCTTCATGACACTTCAGGGTTGGGGCGGATCAATTGGGTCAGATGCTGGGCAGTGAAGTCCACGGCATCCCGGAATGGATACATGACGGTGGGGGCCCCGGCCAGCTTCAGGGCCGCGCCCTGGTGGTCATCCCGGGCCACGATGGCCACTTCGCCCGGATACTGCCCGGCACGCAGGGCATGGAGCAGGGCACGATTGGATTCCAGGTCGGGCAGGGTGCTCACGGCCCAGGCCACCTCCCGCAAGGGCAGGCTTTCGACGAAATCCGGGTCCTGGGCATCGCCGAACAGCACGTTGAGATTCTTGGTGCGCATATGCCGGACCACTTCGGGATCGAATTCCACCCCCAGCACGTGGAGCCCCGATTCCCGCAAGGCCCGGGCCAGGCGCTGGCCATAGCGGCCCATGCCGAAGATCACCACATCGGCTTGCTGCTCGGGCACGGCGGCTTGCTCCACTGCCAGCTCCCGATGGGGGTTGCGGCGCTCGAACAGCCCCATCCAGGGGGCCAGGCGTTCGTAAAGCGCATGGGAGTACAGGATCATGTAGGTGGAAAGGGCGATGGTGGTCACGCCCACCAGGGTCGTGAGACTCAGGGCCTCCACGCCGATGTGGCCCAGGGATATGCCCATGGCCACGAAGATGATGGAGAACTCGCTGATCTGGGCCACGGTCAGGCCGGCCAGGAAGCCGGTGCGTTTCCGGTAGCCCATGTAGCCCATGATGGCCATGACGATGAGGGGGTTGCCGATCAAAACGAACAGGGACAGGCCCACTGCCGGCCAAAGTTCGCTGCCCAGGGAGGAAAAATCCAGCTTGGCGCCCAGGTCGATGAAGAAGAACAGCAGCAGGAAATCCCGGATACCGGTCAGGCGGGCACTGATGGCGTCCCGGAAATGGGTCGACGCCAGGGAGAAGCCCGCCAGGAAGGCCCCGGCCTCCTTGGAAAATCCGGCCCATTCCCCCAGGGCTGCCAGGGCCGTGCCCCAGGCGATGGCAAAGATCAGCAGCAGTTCCTGGGACTTGGCCATGATCCGGATGATGGGGGGCAGGATGAAGCGCATCAGCAAGTACATCAGCAGGGTGGCGGCCAGTACGCGCAGGGTGATGGAGCCCAGGACCTGCCATGTCGTGGCATCCTCCCCGTCAGGGCCGCGCATGGCGCTCACCACCATCATGGCCAGCACCACGGCAATATCCTGGACGATCAGGAAACCTACGGCGATGCGGCCATGCAGGGAATCCAGTTCCCGCTTGTCGGACAACAGCTTGATGATGATGATGGTGCTCGAAAAGGTGAGTGCCACCGCGACGTAGAGGGCCGTCAACCAGTCTTTCCCCATCAGCAGGATGAGCACGAAGCCGATCACGATGGTGAATGCCAGTTGACCGAGTCCGGTAGCCAAGGCCACCGGGCCGATGTTGCGAATATGATGCAGATCCAGCTTGAGGCCGACCAGAAACAGCAACACGGCCACGCCCACCTGGGCCAGCAGGTCGATCTGATCGTGGGCGGTCACCAGGCCGAACCCGGCCGGGCCTACGGCAATGCCGGCCACGATGTAGGCAATCAGGACCGGCTGGCGCAGCTTGACCGACACGGCCCCCGCCAAGGCCGCGATCAAGAGCAGCAGGGCAAGTTGGGCAAAGGGCTCATGCATCCGGTGTCACTCCGTGAAGGGAATTTGCAGGTATTCCCTGGAGGTGATCAGTCTAACCCAGGCCAATGGGCTCCAGGGAGCTTCTGCAAATACGCCCGCAGCCACCACGGCCAGGGCGGTGACCAGGGGGGGGATCAGGAGCAGCCAGGTGGTTTCCCGGCGGCCCCGGGCCGGAATGTGCTCGTCCGGCCAGGTGGCCGGCGGTGGGCGGAACCAGGCCCGGTACAGCAGGGGCAGGAAGTAGGCTGCATTGAGCAGGCTCGACAGGGTCAGGACCCAGGCGGCCCACGGCAATCCGGCGGCCACGGCTCCCTCGCTCATATAGTGCTTGCTCACGTAGCCAGCCAGGGGGGGCAGGCCGATCATGCCCAAAGCCCCGATGCTGAAGGCCAGGCTGGTGAGGGGCATGCGCCGGCCCACGCCATCCAGTTCCTGGATCTTGTGGATGCCCAGGGTCTCGGCAAAGTTGCCCGCGCAGAAGAACAGGGTGATCTTCATGATGCCCTGGTGGACCAGATGGACGACCCCGCCCAGGGTGCCCAAGGGGCCGAACAGGGCCACCCCAAGGATGATGTAGGACACCTGGCTGACGGTGGAATAGGCCAGCCGGCGCTTGATGTCATCCTGGAACAGGGCGCG
Source organism: Thiobacillus sp. (assembly GCA_020724415.1). Classification (GTDB taxonomy): domain Bacteria; phylum Pseudomonadota; class Gammaproteobacteria; order Burkholderiales; family Thiobacillaceae; genus JADJCP01. Next base: position 9,121 of record DYHB01000073.1, on the reverse strand, counting down.
CAGGCTGCCCCAGATGATGGTGATGGCGGCGATCACGGCCAGGGGCAAGAGCAGGTTCAGTGATTGGGCGAATTCCACGCCATACACCTCGTACACCACCCGGACGATGCCGAAGGCTCCCGCCTTCACCACAGCTACGGCATGAAGCAGGGAAGAGACCGGGGCTGGGGCCACCATGGCCTGGGGCAACCAGCCGTGCAGGGGCACCAAGGCGGCCTTGACCCCCAGGCCGGCGATCAGGAGCAGGAAGATCATGCCCAGTTGGCCGTGGCTGGAGGGATCCAGGGCCGCCAGGCTGCCGCCCTGGACGAACTCCACTTGATCCGCCAGGCCGTACAGCCATACAGTGCCGGTGAGCAGCACGGCGCCGCCGGCCAGGGTGTAGATGAGGTACAGATGCCCGGCCCGCAAGGATGCCGGCGTGCCCCGGTGCACCACCAGGGGGTAGGTGGACAGGGTGAGGAGTTCATAGAACAGGAAGAAGGTGAACAGGTTGCCCGCCATGGCCACCCCCATGGTGGAGGTGACGCACAGGCTGAAGAAGCCGAAGAAACGGCTGCGGTGGGGGGAGCCTTCCAGGTAGCCGATGGCGTACAGGGTGGTGAACAGCCAGAGCACTGCGGAGAGGGTGATGAAGAGCATGGCCAGGGCGTCTGCCTTCAGGACCAGGTCCAACCCGGGCAGCACTTCGTGCCGATAGATGAAATCCTGGTTCTGGGACACACCCCAGAGCATGTAGCCGATGAGGGCCAGCTTGGCCAGGGCGCCGGCGAGGTTGAGCGCAGTGCGGATCCGGACGCGGGATTCGGCCAGGAAAAAAATGATCAGCCCGGGCACCAGGGAAGAGGCCAGGACAGCCAGGGGCAGGGCTTCATTCATGGTTCTACTCGCCGATGAAGATGACGCGATGGCCCCGAGGCCAGGTCCGCTGGGGGCCGTGGGGGCGGTTTGTGGACTGGATCGATGTCATCGTGGCCGCCGTCCACGCAGTATCCATTTTTCCAATTCCACGATCACCAGCAGGGCCAGGCCAAAGGCCAGGATCCGGCCCCAGGCATCCACATCCAGGGGGGCGGTCTGGAACAGGGCGTGCATGACCGGCCAATAAGTGAACAACAGTTGCAGGCCCAGCAGCAGCACGATGGCGACCAGTACCCAGTGATTGCCGGTGAGGCCGTCCAGGGACAAGACGGGGGCCGTCAGGCGGCGGCAATTGAACAGATAGAACACTTCCCCCATGAGCAGCAGGTTGACCGTGGCCGTGCGGGCTACCTCCAGGCTGGAACCTCGATCCAGTTCCCACAGGAACAGGCCCAGGCTGCCCGCCACGAGGAGGACGGATACGAAAACCACGCGCCAGAGCATGAATCGGTTCAGCAGGGGCTCCCCGGGGTCCCGGGGCGGGCGGGTCATGATGTCCCGCTCCGCAGGTTCGAAGGCCAGGGCCAGGGCCAGGGTCACGGCCGTGACCATGTTCACCCACAGGATCTGGACCGGGGTAATGGGCAGATGCTGGAGGCCCAGGATGATGGCCACCACCAGCACGCCGGCCTGACCGCCGTTGGTGGGCAGTATGAAGACGATGGCCTTGCGGATGTTGTCATAGATGGTGCGGCCTTCTTCGACGGCCGCGGCAATGGAGGCGAAGTTGTCGTCTGCCAGGACCATTTCCGAGGCCTCCTTGGCCGCCTCGGTTCCCTTCAGGCCCATGGCCACCCCGACATCGGCCCGCTTCAGAGCGGGGGCATCATTCACCCCGTCCCCGGTCATGGCCGTGACTTCTCCGTTGGCCTGGAGGGCTTCCACCAGGCGCAGCTTATGCTCCGGGCTGGCCCGGGCGAAGATGTCCGTGTCATTCACGGCCCGGCGCAGGGTGGCTTCGTCCATGGTCTCGATGTCCGCCCCGGTCATGGCGCGCACCTGATCGGCCAGGCCCAGCTGGGCGCCTATGGCGCTGGCGGTGGCGATGTGGTCGCCAGTGATCATCTTGACCCGGATGCCGGCAGCCCGGCAGGCGGCCACGGCCCGGATGGCTTCTTCCCTGGGCGGATCGGCAATGCCCAGTATCGCCAGCAGGGTGAAGCCGCCCGTTTCCACGTCGGCAAAGGTCAGGTCCCTGCGCTGGTCGGCTCCGGCCTTCATGGCCAGGGCCAGCAGGCGCATGCCACGGCCGGCAGCCGCCTCCATGACGCTATGCCAGTATTTCATCTGGAGTGCCTGATCTTCCCCGGCCTGCCTCTGGAATTGGCACAATTCCAGCACCCGTTCCGGTGCACCCTTGAGCAGGATGAAGCCATGGCCGGCGTGGTCGTGATGCAGGGTGGCCATGAACCGGTGTTCCGATTCGAAGGGGATCACGTCCGTGCGGGGCAGGGAATCGGCCTCGAATCGGGTATCCAGCCCAGCCTTGAGCCCCAGGGTGATGAGGGCACCCTCGGTGGGGTCGCCGGTCAGTTGCCACTGGCCATCCACCGGTTCCAGGGCCGCGTCATTGCAGAGCAGGGCCACCCGGCCGATATCGGTCAATTCCGGCTGGTGATCCAGGCTGATGGCCTTCCCGTCCAGGCTGAAGCCGCCCTGGGGGGCGTAACCTGCCCCGGAAACCTGATACTGGCCATCGGCGGTGGCCACTTCCTGGACGGTCATCTCGTTCCGGGTGAGCGTGCCGGTCTTGTCCGAGCAGATCACCGTGACCGAGCCCAGGGCCTCCACCGCCGGCAGCCGACGGATGATGGCGCTGCGTCGTGCCATGGCCTGGACGCCGATGGCCAGGGTGATGGTCATGATGGCGGGCAATCCCTCGGGAATGGCGGCAACGGCGAGTCCCACTGCGGCCAGGAACATGTCCCCGGGGCTGAAATCATGGATGACGATGCCGTAGCCAAAGGTGAACCCGGCGATCACCAGGATTACCATGGTGAGCCAACGCCCAAAGACCTCCATCTTCTTGAGCAGGGGTGTGGTCAATTCCTGGACCTCGGCCAGCATCCGGCTGATGCGGCCGATTTCCGTGCCAGACCCGGTGGCCGAAACCACCCCGGCGCCCTGGCCGTAGGTCACCAGGGTGCCGGACCAGGCCATGGATGCCCGGTCACCCAGGGGTGTGGCTGGAGCCACCGGCGCCACCTGCTTTTCCACGGCGACGGCTTCGCCGGTCAGGGCGGCTTCCTCGATGCGCAGGCTTTTGACCTCGATCAGGCGCAGGTCTGCCGGTACCCGGTCACCCGAGGCCAGAAAAACGATGTCCCCGGGCACCAGGAGGGCGGCGTCCACCTCCTGGCGGCGGCCGTCGCGCAGTACCTGGGCATGGGGTGACAGCATGTCCCGGATGGCCTCCAGGGCCTTTTCTGCCTTGCCTTCCTGGAGAAAGCCGATGATGGCATTGATGATCACGACGCCCAGAATCACGCCGCTGTCGATCCAGTGGCCCAGCAGGCTGGTGATGATGGCAGCGGCCAGAAGCACATAGATCAGCACATTGTGGAATTGCATGAGCAGGCGCAGCCACGGCCCCCGTGACTTGGGCGGGGGCAACTGGTTGCGGCCATGACGGGCCAGGCGTTCCTGGGCCTGGGTGTGGCTGAGCCCATGGCGGCCGGATTCCAGGTAAGCCAGAACCGTTTCGGCCGGTTGGGCGTGGATGTCGGGCGGGGTGTTGTTGTGCATGATGCTCTGTGTGGGTGGCTTCATGAGCTGACAGAAGTGGCGGCGAATTGTTTCATGGCGTTGTCTTTCAGGCGTCCAGGCACCTGGCTGATCCCGACCAGTGCCAGGTCGGCCAGGCGCGGCAGCTGCCCTGAATTCCAGCATAATGGGTATGCTGTTACCTGCCAATCACCTTTCGCAGCCCGCTAGGCTCGTCCGGGAAGCGCCGGCGTGTTGCCGGGTGGCCGGGATGGGTGCGGCCAAAACAGATTGGATTTGTGAGCGATACCCGCCCCGGATTTGTCGCAGGAAGGATTGGCCATGGTGGTCATGATATTCAAGCTGCTCGGAGGCATCGGCCTGTTCCTGCTGGGCATGGTGCTGCTGACGGATGGTCTCAAGGCCTTCGCCGGCGAGGCGCTGCGGTCGGCATTGGTGCGTTTTACGGGCACCCCGGCCAAGGCCTTTGCCTCGGGGACCCTGGTGACCCTGATGGTGCAGTCTTCCAGTGCCACCACGGTGACCCTGATCGGTTTCGTCAGCGCCGGGTTGATCACCTTTCCCCAGGCCATGGGCGTGGTGATGGGGGCCAGCCTGGGCACCACGGGCACGGGTTGGGTGGTCTCGGTCCTGGGGCTCAAGGTCAGCCTGGGTTTCTACGCCCTGCCTCTGGTGGGCATCGGTGCCCTGATGCGCCTGCTGGCCCATGGCCGGCCACGGGCGCTGGGGCTTGCCCTGGCCGGGTTCGGGCTGATCTTCATCGGCATCGAGACGCTGCAGGAAGGGATGCAGGCCCTGGCCGGGCGCTTCGACTTGGCCTCCCTGCCCACCAAGGGCCTGTTGGGGCATCTGGCCGCCATGGCCATCGGCATCTTCATGACCGTCGTCATGCAGTCTTCCAGTGCGGCCGTGGCCACCATTCTCACCGCCCTGCACGCCCAGGCGGTGAATTTCGACCAGGCGGCGGCACTGGTGATCGGTGCGGCCATCGGCACCACGGTCACGGGTGCGCTGGCCGCCATCGGGGGCAGCGTTCCGGCCAAGAGGACAGCCCTGACCCACGTACTGTTCAATCTGGCCACCGGGCTCATCGCCGTGCTTTTGCTACCGGGATTTCTGTGGGGGTTGGCCCTGGCCCAGGAGCATCTGGGCCTGGCACCCGGGGCGGTCAGTCTGGCGGCTTTTCATACCGCCTTCATTGCCCTCGGCGTGGCGGTGTTCCTGCCCTTCATCCATGTGCTCGCCCTGCGTATCGAACGTTGGCTGCCGGAACAAGGCCCCACGCTGACGCGCCATCTGGACATGACATTGATGGCTGCCCCCAGCGTGGCTCTGGAGGCTTCGCGCAGGACCCTGTCGGAGATCGGGACAGAATTGGTGGCCCAGATCCAGTCCCTGCTGGACGATGGGGAGCACGCCAGGGACGAGGTGCGCTACCAGTCTGCAGTCATGGCGCTGGAGGATACCCAGCGTTTCTTTGCCCGCATTCCTGCCCTGGAGGAGGAGCACACTTTTTCCGGTCAGAGGATTGCCCAGTTGCATGCCATTGATCACCTGGGGCAGCTTGCCGTGCGAGTGATGCCGCCACCGGACACCCGCAAGGCCCTTGGACTGCCGCTCTTGCAGGAGGCCGTTGCGCAATGCCGGGTCTCCCTTGCCTTGGCGCACCAGGCATTCCAGGAATCCGCACCGGAGGATTGGGAACTGGCCATGGAGCAGCAGGCCAAATCCTTGAGCGATCTGCGTGAAAGCCAGCGCCTGAACCTGCTGCGCCAGACAGCCGGCGGGGGCAGCGGTCCCCTGGAGGTCATGGCGGCCCTGGATGCCTTGCGCTGGCTGGAGCGGGTGAGCTACCGGGCCTGGCGGGCCTGCCATTACCTGACGGCATCCGCGGCCGCCGACCAGACGGTGGCCCTGGAGCCGCCCTCCCCCCTGGATACATGAGGGGCGTGCGGGCCGTCCCGGATCAGACGACGGCCAGCAACTCTATCCACTCCACCCCGCGCAGGCCCAACAGCACGCTGGCCGCAGCCAGCATGAAGGCCGTCCATTCCATGCTGCGGGGCACCGGCTGGAAATGGGTGGATTCCGGTGCGGTCAGAAAGGATTGCCGAAGTACCTGGAACACGTAGGCCGCCGTGAGAAGGCCGCCCCCGATGATGATGATCAACCAGGGCCATTGGCCTTGGCCGAGGGCGGCGTCGATGAGCAGCCACTTGGCCAGGAATCCTCCGGAGGGGGGCAGGCCCATGAGGGTGACACCCGCCAGCCCGAGGGCGAATATGGTCAGGGGAAGCCGACCTGCCACCCCGGCCAGGCCGTCCAGGGTGTCCCGTCCGGTCGCCAGCATCAGGACGCCTACTGCCGTGAACATGGCGGCCTTGGCCAGGCCGTGGGAAACCGCCTGCATGACGCCAGCCTGCAGGGCCAGCCCATCGGGCGCCAGCAGGGGGAAAATCAGGAACAGATAACCCAGTTGAGCGACCGTGGACCAGGCGACCAGGCGCTTGAGGTGTCGTGTGGCCAGGGCCTGCCAGGAGCCCCAGAGTATGGCCGCCGCACCCAATAGCCCCAACAGCCAGCTGACTGCCTCGGCCATGGGGGCAAGGGGTTCCAGCAGCAAACGCAGCACCAGGTAGAACGAGGCTTTCACCACCAGGGCCGACAGCAGGGCGGACACCGGTGCTGCGGCGCCCCCGTGGGCCGGCGGCAACCAGAAATGGAAGGGGAACAGGGCTGTCTTGGCCAGCAGACCCGTCATCATCAATCCACCGGCCAACCAGATGGCTGGCGGAGGCTGGGTGCCGATGAGCGGGGTCAGGTGCGCAATGGAGACCGTGCCATAGGTGCCGTAGATCAAGGCGACCCCCATCAGGTAGGCCCCCGATGCAGCCAGGCTCACCAGCAGGTAGCGCAAGGCGGCGACCACCTGGGAAGGCTTGCCGCCCAGGGCGACCAGGCCTACGGCGGCCAGGGTCAGGAGCTCCAGGGTGACATAGAGGTTGAACAGATCGGCGGAAAGAAAGAGTGCGTTCAGCGCGGCGAGCAGAAAACCCGTCAGGGGCCAGAATTGATCGCTCGGGACCATTCTGCGGGGGGCGCCTTCCCACTGGGGTGCCGAGGCCGTGCTGGAGGCGCTGAAATAGGCGCGGGCATAGATGACCAATGGCAGGGCCGCGATCTGGGTCAACAACAGCATGGCCACGGCCAAGCCATCGGCAAGCAGATCGATGCCCAAGGGGGCCCCCCATCCGCCCAAGGAGTGGACCCGCGGCCCCGTTGCCATCATCTGGGTCGCCAGGTAGACGGCCAGTCCGAGTTGGATCGCCAAACCAGCCATGGCGAGCCGGCCACCTCTGCGGGGACCCAGGATGAAGGCCAGGGTGGCCCAGATCAAGGGCAGCAGGATCAACCAGGGAACGGGGTCCAGCCAGGCGCTCACCGAAAGCCCCCAAAGTCAGGCTGGCATCCGGGCGACGGAGCTGTGCACGCCGGATCATGGGGGCATGCCGGCATGAGGAGGGAGGCGTTCCCGGGGGTCAAGGCTCGTCCCCGGTGCCCATGTCGTTGTCTGCCAGGCGGCGTATCAGGGCCAGGGCCAAGGCGGTGGCCGCCACCGAAACCACGATGCCGGTGAGCACCATGGCCTGGGGTACCGGGTCCGGTATTCCAGAGCGCTGTCCCAGGCCCACCAGAACCAGGAAGGCGCCGCTACCTTGAATGTTGAAGGCCAAGACCTTGGTCATGAGGGCTCGGCGCAGGAAGAGGCCGCCCATGCCCAGGACGAATAGAAGAACGCCGGTCATGGCATAGAGCAGTCCCGTGCTCATGACTGTTCCTCGGGCGGACGGCTGTCTGGCCCGGCCAGGAAAAGTCCGGCCAGAATCAAGGCAAGGGATACCGTCAAACTGGTCTCTATGAGCAATATCAAGGTGCCGGCCCACTCCGGGGGGTAGGCCAGCAGCCCGCCCAAGGCCAGTCCGGACGCGGCTACGCCGAGGAACACCAGCAAGCCTGCTGCCAGGGCCAGGCGCAGGCCATCGGCGGGCGTGGTCCAGGAGGGCAGAAGACCTGCAATGCGCAGCAGTACAGCCGCGCCGGCCAGGACGGCGGCCGCCTGGAAGGCACCTCCTGGCTTGAATGCCCCGGCCCAGAGCAGGTAGCCCGCCACCAGGACCGCGATGGGCGTCAGGGCGCGCGCCAAGGCCGTCAGCATGGGAGCCTCCTTGAAGCTGGAGGCATGCAGGGGCGTGGTGCCTGCGGCCAGCATGCCCAGCAGAGCCAGGAGCAGAACGGCCACCTCCAGCAGGGTGTCGTAACCCCGGAAATTGAGCAGGACCGCCGTGACCGGATGATCCACCCCGCTCTGGTCCATGTGGCTTGCCACCAGGCCAGGCATCTGAATCGGTGCCGGCGGGAGTTCCAGCATCGACCAGGCCAGGCCCAGGCCCAGGCCCAGGCAGGCCAGCACGGTGCAGCCACGCAGCAGAGCGTTCATGGCTGTGGGTCCTGAAGGGAACGCCCATGCCGGCGTGCCCGCAGGTGTCCCAGGGCATCCAGAAGCAGTGCCCCGGTCAGTCCGGCACCGATGGCGGCCTCCGCCAAGGCGATGTCCGGAGCCTCCAGTCGTGCCCAGGCCAGGGCCATGAACAGGCCGAAGACGATAAACAGCACCACCGCCTTGAACAGGTCCGGTGCCGCCAGGGTGCGCCAGCCGGTAAAGAGCAGGGCGGCGGCCAGCGTCAGGTCCAGGATGGGCAGGTCAGGCATCGTGGGCACTCCCTTCCGGCCAGGGCTTGATGTCGCGGCGCAAGGCACGTCGGGCCACCAGGTAGCTGACCGTGGCGCTGGCAAAGAGGGCCAGCAACCAGACCAGGGCCAGCTTGAGTCCCTGGGCAAGACTGTCTGCCTGCAGGGCCAGGCCGATCACCATCAAGCCCAGGCCCAGGTTGTCCGCCTTGGTCAGGGCGTGCAGCCTGCAGTAGACATCTGGAAAGCGCAGCAAGCCGACGGTGCCGGCCAGGAAAAAACCGGCGCCAGCCAAGAGGAAGCACGCCGAAAGGTACTCAAGGGGCGTCATTGGAAGACTCCGGTTCCGGGGCTCGCCAGGCTCTCTGGGCAAAGGCGGCTCCGGTGATGGCGGCCAGGAGGGCAAAAATCAGGGCCACGTCCACCAAGGCCGGGGCGGCCTGGGCTTCTGCCAGAAGGAGCAGTATGGCCACGCCCGTGGTGCCGAACAGCAGGGCTGCCAGCATCCGGTCGGCCTCGGTGGGGCCGCGCACGACCCGGCGCAAGGCGATCAGGAGGTTGAGCAGCAGGAACAGGGCCAGGCCCAGGATCAGGGTATTCATCATGATGAGATGGGGTCGGGGGAAGGCAGCTTCAAGCCGAACAGACGGGCCACCTGGGCTTCCGCTGCGGCAAGCTCGGACAGGTTCGCCAAGGGTGCGTGGAGTACGTGCAGACGCAGGCGGTT
>DYHB01000072.1 GCA_020724415.1 Thiobacillus sp. | reverse complement strand
TGATTGCGTCCGGTCAGTCGGCGCCCGAGTTCCTCCAGGGAGGGGGGCAGGATGAAGATGCTGATGGCTTCGGGAATCAGGCGACGCACCTGGGTGGCACCCTGCCAATCGATTTCCAGCAGGATGTCATGGCCCTCGGCCATCTGGGACTCGATCCAGCCCTGGGAGGTGCCGTAGAAATTGCCGTATACCTCGGCACTCTCCAGGAATGCGGATTGCCCGAGCATGTCCAGGAAAGCATCCCGACTGACGAAATGGTAGTGGACCCCGTCGACTTCGCCTGGCCGGGGTGCCCGACTGGTGTGGGAGACAGACAAGCGGATTTTGCCGTCCTGTTCGAGCAGGGCCTTCACCAGGCTGGATTTGCCGGCCCCTGAGGGCGCCGAGACGATGTACAGATTGCCTTTGCCTACATGAGGTGTCGTCATTGCGTAATTCCTGAAATATGCCGGCCGCTCAGTGCAGGCTCATGCTGGCGCGCAGTTCGGCCAAGTCGGTCTGGCAGTCGTCCAGGATGTCCTTGCGCAACCCCGCATCCAGCCCCTGCTGCAGAAGCACCTGGCGTTTTGCCTTCTCTTCCGCCGGCAACCAGGACGCAATGCCATGGGCAAAACGGTCAGCCACGATCACTACCTCGCGCAGGGTGGAAGGTTCGGCCACCACATCGTCGCATTCATGGTCATGGACGGCGTCCAGGATGCTGTCGGATTGCTGCATGGCTGCCAGCAGGGCATGGCCGATACTGTCGTGCCAGTCCACCACCAAGCCGAGCAGGGTCTCCGTGTCTTGGCTCAACAGGGGATGCTCCGCACATCTGAATAACAGATAGAAGGCGCCGATGTCGTGAACGAGGCCGGCAAACATGGCCTCATCCCGCCGTACCCGGCCACTGCGGGCAGCCAGGCATTGGGCAAAAGCCGCCGAGGTGACGGAATGCTCCCACAGATGCTGGGATAGGGCCGAGAATGGTGCCATATGCTTGGACTTGGCCAATTGTTCCATGGCCATGGAAAAGGATAAGGCACGGACGGCATCCAGCCCAATGCGCATGATGGCGAATTTCAGGTCTGTGATCTCGCCGCCGGGGCCGCGGATGGCCGCCGTATTGGCATATTGCAGCAGGCGTGTGCTGAGCAGGGGCTCCAGGCGAATGGCCTTGGCCAACTGGTCAACGGACAGGTCGGGGTCGCGCAACAGATTGCGCACCTTCATGGTGACATTGAAGTAGGTGGGGAATACCACCTTGCCGCTGGACAGGTCGCGGGCTATCTGGTCATGTAGTTCCAGGAACGCATCAGGGCTCATTACCACGTATCACTGAATATCTCCGGTCGTTCGCGAATGCTCGCTTCGGAATCGGTGCCTGTCAAATATTCTGTGATATCGATGAGCAGGAGGATGTCGTCAACCACGAAGAGCGGGAAGCCCCGGCGCTTGCCGTCCCGGTTGTCGCGCAACAGGTGCTGGAGATAGACCCCGCAATCTGCCGTGCCCCACAATGATACGATCCGGTCCCGGACGTGAGGGAAGGCTTCCAAGGGGGATGGCGCGGCCATGAAACGCTCGTCCAGGGCCTCTGCGTCGGCCTGTTCGGCCACGGTGACATCAGCCTGAACCGCATCCCAATCCGGGATTTCCAGATTGAAATTCTGTCTCAGCTTGAGGCTGTATTGCTCGAACTCGGTCCGCTTGCCGGCCTGGCGCAACACGTCCAGAAGTTTCAGCCAGGGCTCTACGGCTACCTGGGGATGGTCCTCAATGTATTCCTTGAGGGCATCCGTCGCGTCACTGACCAGGCCGAAGGCCATCATGGACTCGGCCAGGTCGAGCATGGTGCGATAGCTGGTGGTGAAGGACTGGCTTTCGGCATGCACGGTGACACCATGGATCGGCCCCAGTCCGACGTGGCTATCCTGACCATCACTGGCGGGGGGCTTGCGGGAGTCGGCCTCGTCCTCGCGCTTGAGCAGGGATTCCAGGGTATCCCCGGCGCCATTGCCGTTTTCCGAGCGCAGCTTGACCGAGTGGATCGGTGGCATGGGTTCCAGGGCCTCGGGCAGTTCTCGCGCGTTTTTGGCACGCCGGCTCCGGGCCAGGACCAGGCCCAGCAGCAGTGCCAGGAGCAGCAGGAGCGCGGCAGGAATCCACCAGGTATCCCAGGACCATCCCTCCAAGGGAGCCAAGGGCTGGCTCTCGGGTTGGGCGAGCGGATCAGGTGGAGTGGCAGCCGCGTCATTGCCGCCAGCCAAGAGATGTACGGAGGCCCCCGACCGCACGCCTTCCATCAGGGGCAGGACGGCTGTCTCGCCCTGGGGCATGCCCTCGGGCAGATCGGGGCGCGGGGCGCCGGAACGGCCATCCTTCAGGTCGGCCAGGTACATCATGGAGCGGTACAGGCGACGCAATTGCTCGCGCTCCTCCGGGGAGGCTTCCCGGGGTGGGCGGCGCAAGTCATGACTCAGCTTGAGTCGTTCCACGATCTCAGGGTCAAGCTGATGACTGAGCACGAGCTTGGGCGCGGATGTCCCTGGCCAGTTCCGGAAGCCGCCCGCCGGATCGGGCGCGGTGAATCCTTGCGGGCCGATGCCCCTGGCGTGTCACCCCGGCTGACTTTTGCCGTGGCTCCAGCCGATGGCGTGCCGACAGTGGCTGCAGGACGCCGGGCCTGGGTCTCGGTGGCGGGTACTGCCGTACCGGCAGGCGCGCCGGTCGCCGGGGGCTGGGTGGCTGCCTGGGCCTGGGCCACTTCCCGGGGGGTCAGGAACAGGAGCACGTCCCGGGTTTGGCTGACACCGCAACGAATCTCCAGTCGTGTCTGGACAATGGGGTCGGCAACGGATCGGTCTGTCGTGATGCGCAGCTTGACGCCCTTGGCGCTGCTCTGGATGCCCAGTTGGGGGTTTTGCAGAGCGGCAAAATCGGCGTCGGGGCCAGGGCCGGAGAGCCTGAAGCACTCCGGATCAATCAACTCGGAGGCAACATGAAACACCTCGGCCTCGGCAACCAGCTTCTCGCCCAGGTAGGAGCGTACTTTCCATTCACCCACACCCATGGCCGAAGCCTGGCCGGATGCCAGAAGGAACAGTGCGAGGCCCAAGCCTGCCCTGGTAAAAACCTGTGTCGGCCAATCCATTGTCAACCGATCTCCCTAATAGTTAGTAATTTGAGCATGGCGATATTACTCCAGGTTCTGTACCTGTTCCCGCATTTGTTCGATCAGCACCTTGAAGTCCACCGAAGCCTGGGACATGGCCAGGGCAGCAGATTTGGATCCCAGGGTATTCGCTTCGCGGTTCAGTTCCTGCATCAGGAAGTCCAGGCGTTTGCCCACCGGGCTGCCCGCCTTGAGTCCCCGTTCGATTTCAGACAGATGCGTCAGCAGCCGGTCGAGCTCTTCATCCACGTCCACTTTCTGGGCGAACAGGGTGACTTCCTGGAGGACCCGGTCCGGATCCATGTCCGGGAGGTACTCGCTGATGCGCTGGGTCAGCTTGTCCCTGAAGGCTGACACGATATCGGGAATCATGGGCCGCAGGCCTTCTGCCTTGCTGCGCAGAAGGCCCACACGCTCCAGAATCATTGCGGCGAGCTTCTGGCCTTCCCTGGCGCGGGATTCATTGAATTGGTGCAGCACGCCGTCCAGCATGGCCATTACATCGGCTTGCAGGGTCTCCAGGTCGGCCGAGTCATCGCCCAGCATGCCGGGCCAGCGCAGAATCTCGGCCGTGGTCAAGGGGGCCGCGTCCGGCGTCGCTCGGCGTACCTGGGCGGCGAGGGCGGTTAGGCGCGCCAGCAGATCCGAATTGGGATTGGCCGGAAGCGTGGCCGTGCTCCGGGTGCCCCAGGCGACGCGGCATTCCAGCTTGCCTCGCCTGACCCGTTCACTGATCCGCTCCCGCAGGAGTGGCTCCAGGGGGCGGAACTCATCGCTCATGCGAAAGCTCAGGTCCAGGAAACGCGAGTTGACGCCGCGGAGTTCCAAGGTTACCGAACCCGAGGCAGACTCGCGGGTTTCCACGGCAAAACCGGTCATGCTGTTCAAAGCGGCCACGTTTTCTGTATTCTTGGGTAATCAAGGCAATCCGCATATTAACGTGCGATTACATGGCCACTCAAATCATTGATCCACTTCCGTCCGGTTTTCAGTTGGACCTGTATCGCATTGATCGCAAAATCGGCGGCGGGGGGTTCAGTCTGGTCTACCTGGCCTTTGACGACGACGGCGAACCCGTCGCCCTGAAGGAATACCTGCCCGACGGCGTGGTCAGGCGGGGTGAGCAGGGCGTGGTGATTCCGATTTCCGAGGAAAAGGAGCGTGCGTTCAAGCAGGGAATGCGCTTTTTCTTCGATGAAGGCCGGACCCTGGCCCATATTCGGCATCCCAACGTGGTGCGGGTGATCAATTTCTTCCGGGCCAACGATACGGTATACATGGTGATGAAATACGAGCGGGGCAAGACCTTGCAACGCCATATCCACGACCTGGGTGACGAGCCCATGCGCGAGGCCTACATCCGGGGCATCTTCATCCGGCTGCTCAATGGCCTGCGGGAGGTCCATGCCAGTCGCCTGCTGCATCTGGACATCAAGCCTTCGAATATCTACATCCGCAACGACGCCACCCCGGTGCTGATTGACTTCGGTGCAGCCCGTCAGGCCTTGTCGGGCGATCTGCAGGCGTTCACGCCCATGTACACCCCCGGCTTTGCAGCCCCCGAGCAATACAGCCAGCGGGATCGGCTGGGCCCCTGGACGGACATCTACGCCACGGGCGCCAGTCTCTATGCCTGCCTGACCAAGTCGCCGCCGCCGCCCGCCAACGAGCGTTTGCAGGAGGACAAGTACATCCCCGTGTCCACGCGTCTCCAGGGCCAGTATTCCGAGCCGTTCCTGGCCCTGGTGGACAGCATGTTGAAGATGAACTACCTGGAGCGCCCCCAGAGTGTGTTCACGGTACAGAAACATCTGGTGGCCGTGGCGCCCAGCAAGAAGCCCGCAGAATCCCCCGGTCTGTTTTCCATGCTCAAACACCGGCTGCACCGTCCATCATGAAGTTCACCCTGTACGAAGGCAGTCGCAAGGGCGGTCGCGTGGTCAACGAGGACCGGGTGGGCTATGCCTATACCAGTGGGTCCCTCATCCTGGTGCTGGCCGACGGCATGGGTGGGCACAGCCGGGGCGACGTGGCCTCGGAGATACTTGTCCGGGAGGTGCTGCGCATGTATCGGGAAATGGCACGCCCGGACCTGCCAAACTGCCAGGAATTCCTGCTCGACAGCATCTATTCCGCCCATGCTGCCATCAATGAGTATGCCCTCCAGAAACGCCTGAAGGACCCGCCCAGGACGACCTGCGTGGTATGCGTCATGCAGGGAGGGCAGGCATGGTGGGCCCATGTCGGTGATTCCAGACTGTACCATTTCAACGAAGAGCGGCTCATCCGCAGGACGGTGGATCATTCTGCCGTGCAGCAACTGGTGGACAGTGGTCTGCTGGCCGAAGCCGACATGGGCAAGCATCCTGACCGGAACAAGCTGCTGAACGGCCTTGGCGGCTATATCCTGCCCAACATCGAATTGTCCCAGGCGGTGACATTGTCGGAGGGGGATGTGCTGCTGCTCTGTTCGGACGGATTCTGGTCCGAGTTGTCGGTCCCGGATATGCTGTCCACCCTGCGCGCCCATCCCCTGCGCGACGCGGCATCCCTGCTCATGGATCTGGCCGAGGAGCATGCCGGCGGGCGAGGCGACAATCTTTCCGTGGTGGCCATGCGCTATGGGCCGGACATCTTCGAGAATGCCGATCTCGCGGGTACCGCGACCGATTACCTGGACGGGTTCACCACCGAGATGAACTGGCTGGCGGGACGTGAGAATGCGGTCAAGGATGTGCCGGACTACGACATTGACGCCGTCATTGCCGAAATTCATGAAGCCATACACAAATACGACAAGACGAAAGGAAAATCCGAGTGACAATCATGCATCGTCCATCTGGCCGGGCACCTGACCAACTGCGCCCCCTCCGGCTGACCCGCCGGTACACCAAGCATGCCGAGGGCTCCGTGCTCATCGAATGTGGCGAGACCAAGGTGCTCTGCACGGCCAGCGTGTTGGAGAAGGTACCCCCCCATGTGCGCGGTTCCGGCGCCGGCTGGCTCACGGCGGAATACGGCATGCTGCCCCGCTCCACCCATACCCGCACGGACCGGGAGGCCGCCCGGGGCAAGCAAAGCGGCCGTACCCAGGAAATACAGCGTCTCATCGGCCGCTCCCTGCGCATGGCGGTGGATCTTGCCCAGCTGGGTGAGCGCACCCTGCATGTGGACTGCGACGTGATCCAGGCGGATGGTGGCACCCGTACCGCCAGCATCAGCGGCGCCTGGGTGGCGGTCCATGATGCCGTGGAGTGGCTGGTTCGCGAGGGCCGGATTCCGGCATCGGTCATCCGGGACCATGTCGCCGCCATCTCGGTGGGCGTCTATCAGGGGGTGCCCGTCCTCGACCTGGACTATGCCGAGGATTCGGATTGCGATACCGACATGAACGTGGTCATGACCGGCTCGGGCGGCATCATCGAAGTCCAGGGCACGGCGGAAGGCCATCCCTTCAGCCGCAGCCAGCTGGATGCCCTGCTGGAACTGGCGGGCCGTGGCGTGGACAGCCTGGTGGCGGCCCAGAAACAGGCCATCATGGGAGCGCTGCCATGAGCAAGGTGGTGATTGCCTCCAACAATGCCGGCAAGCTCCGGGAGATCCAGCGCATCCTCGAACCCTTGGGCATCGAGCCCATGCCCCAGGGGGAATTCGGCGTTCCGGAGTGTCCCGAGCCCCATGTGACCTTCGTGGAAAATTGCATCGCCAAGGCCCGACATGCCTCGGCCCATACCGGCCTGCCTGCCCTGGCGGACGATTCCGGCATCTGTGTGGACGCCCTCAATGGCGCGCCGGGTGTCTATTCCGCCCGCTATGCCGGCGATCCAAAATCCGACCAGCGCAACAACGAGAAGCTGGTGCAGGCCCTGGCCGGCCAGGCCAACCGGAAGGCTCATTACTATTGCGTGATGGTCTATGTCCGTTACCCGGACGATCCCCAGCCCATCATTGCCGAGGGGAGCTGGCACGGCGAGATCATCGACAGCCCAAGGGGCGAGGGGGGATTCGGGTACGATCCCTATTTCCTGCTGCCCGAGTACGGCAAGACCGGCGCGGAACTGGATCCGGATGAGAAGAACCGGATCAGCCACCGCGGCCAGGCCCTCCGGACCCTGGCCGAGCGGTTGCGGGCGTCGGCGTGAGTGTGTTGGCTTGAAGGCCCTAGGCCCTGCCGGCCCTGAGGCCGCGGCCGGCTTAGGGCGGAATGTCTCCATGAATACCCATGTGCTGGGGCTGCCGGATGGCATCCCCAGGCCGCCGCCCCTGTCCCTGTACGTGCACTTTCCATGGTGCGTGCGCAAATGTCCCTACTGTGATTTCAATTCCCATGCGGTGCGGGATGGCATTCCCGAACCGGCCTATCTGGACGCCCTGACCCGGGACTTGGAAAGCATGCTGCCCCTGGTGTGGGGGCGCTCCGTGGAGACGGTGTTCATCGGTGGCGGAACGCCCAGCTTGATGTCCGAGGCCGGCGTGGACCGCCTGTTGAGTCTGATTCGTGCCTGCCTGCCCCTGCGTCCCGGGGCCGAAATCACCCTGGAGGCCAACCCCGGCACGGTGGAGGCGGGCCGCTTCAAGGCGTATCGGGAGGCCGGCATCAATCGGATATCCCTGGGTATCCAGAGTTTCAACGATGCCCATCTTCGTGCCCTGGGGCGCATCCACGATGGGACGGAGGCCCGCCGGTCGGCCGAGATCGCCCTCTCGCTGTTCGACAGGGTCAACCTGGACTTGATGTATGCATTGCCAGGCCAGAGCCTGGCGCACCTGGCCGAAGATGTGGCTGCCGCCCTGGCCCTGGGGCCGGGGCACTTGTCCTGCTACCACCTGACGGTCGAGCCCAATACCCCGTTCGCTTCGGCTCCCCCGTCGCTGCCGGACGATGAACTCTCCCTGGCCATGCAGGAGCATCTGGAGGCCACCCTGGCCGAGGCCGGTTACCGCCATTACGAGACTTCCGCCCATGCCCGGCCCGGCCAGGCCAGCCGGCACAACCTGAACTACTGGCAGTTCGGCGACTACCTGGGCATAGGCGCCGGCGCCCATGGCAAACTGACCGGGGCAGGGGGCGTCGTGCGCCAGTCCCGTCAGCGTCACCCCAGGGCCTACATGGATCAGGCCGGAACGCCCGGGATCGTGGCGGAGGAGCGGCGGCTGGGACGGGCAGACCTGGCGTTCGAGTTCATGATGAACGCCTTGCGCCTGAACGATGGCTTCGACCTGGCCCTGTTCCAGGAACGAACCGGCTTGACGCTCCAGGCCATCGACCGTGGCCTGGGCCAAGCCCTGGCCAAGGGCCTGGTGGAAAGGGATCTGCATCGCCTCAGGCCCACCCACTTGGGCCGACGTTTCCTGAACGACCTGCTCGAATTGTTTCTGGAGTGAGTATCACGTATGCATGATCCTGCATCCTCCTCCCCTTCATTGTCCCCTTCTTCATCGCCTCCCTGGCTGTTGCTGGCCTTGGTGCTTGCGGTGCTGGTCTGGTCCGGTATCGAGCCCCGGGATCGCTTCACATGGTTTCTTGAAGTGGCGCCGGTACTCATTGCCCTGCCCCTGCTGGCCTGGTCATACCGTGCCTTTCCCTTCACCCCTCTGGTCTACCTGGCCATCGCCCTGCATGTCGTGATTCTCATGGTGGGCGGCCATTACACCTATGCCGAGATGCCCCTGTTCAACTGGTTGCGGGACAGCCTGGACCTGGCGCGCAATCACTACGACCGGCTCGGGCACGTGGCCCAGGGCTTCTTTCCGGCCCTGGTGGCCCGTGAAATCCTGATCCGCACCTCGCCCCTGGCGCCGGGCAAGTGGCTGTTCGTTCTGGTGACGGCATTTTGCCTGGCCTTCAGCGCCTTCTACGAGATGCTGGAATGGTGGGTGGCCGAGCTCTCGGGCGACGAGGCCACGGCCTTTCTGGCGACCCAGGGGGATATCTGGGATACCCAGTGGGACATGTTCCTGGCCTGGATTGGCGCAATGATTTCCCAACTGTTATTGTCGGGGCTGCATGACCGGCAATTGCGCCGGGCTGGCCATTTGCGAGAAACATGATGAGCGACTGTTGCGACCACGACTGTCCCGCGCCCAGGCGGGCAGGCAGTATCGGCATCCCCCGGCAGGGCAACTTTGATGGCGCGGCCTTCGAGCGGGCGGTCACCGACCTGCTCAAGGCCTGCGGGGTGGCCCCGGATTCCGTCCATACCGGGCGCACGGCAAGAAGGGTGCGTGATCTTTGGGAAAAACGCCTACTGGGCGGCTATGACCTGGACCCGGGTGAAGCCCTGGGCGAAGGGTTCGATGACGACCGGGAAGACATGGTGGTGGTGCGGGGCATCGCCATCCATGGCGTCTGCCCCCATCACCTGGTCCCCTTCCGGGGCGTCGCCCACGTGGCCTACATCCCCGGGGGACGACTGCACGGTTTCGGGCGCATTGCCCGCATGGTGGATGCGGTGGGACATCGCTTCACCTACCAGGAGTGGATGACCCGGGACATCGCCGAAGCCCTCATCACCCACGGCCATGCCAGGGGTGCCGCCTGCGTCATCGAGGCCGAGCAACTCTGCCTGCTGTTGGGCGAGGACCGGCGCGGGGACGAGCGCGTGGTCACCCAGGCCTATGCCGGCTCCATTGCCGAGTCGGCCCAACTGCGCAACGAGTTCTTGCGCGCGCTGTCCGGTCAGATGCCATAATCAAGGTGCTGATCGTACCCATGGAGTAGAACAATGCGACAGACCATTCCCGCAACCCCGGCCGATTACGACCACACCCGCATCATCGAACGGCCGGACGGCTTTTTCTGGCTGGACCAGGACACCGGCCAGACTTATGGCCCCTTCGATACCCTGTTGGCCGCCGTGGAGGACATGGAATACAGCGCCGACAGCGATTTTGAAGCGGATGATGCCCTGGAGGCCGTGGAAGAGGATCTGGGTTTGTCTGCCTGGGTGGATCCTGACACGGGTGAACTGGCTGAAGACACCTTCACCCACCTCGAAGATCATTGAGCAGAAAAAAGGCCGGCAACCGCCGGCCTTGGCCATGTACGCAGCCGGTCATTCCACAGGCTGCGGTAATTCGTGGCGTTTCACGTCGCCCCTCTGCTTGCGGCCGTAATCCTCCAGTTGACGTTTGGCCGCATCGAAGGCATCCCTGAGCACCACATAGATATCCTCGTCCTGTTCCTTGCTCACCACGATCTCGTGGCCGGGCACCTTGATGTCCAGTTTCACGTTGAAGGTCTTGCCTTGGTGCTTGTGCTTGCCGGGCATTTCCACCACCACATGGCAACTCATGATGTGCGGATAAAAGTGATCGAGCTTGGCCGCTTTTTCGCGGATGGTCGTCTCGACAGCGTCGGAGTGGGCGATATCGCGCAGGGTGATTTGCAGGGGGAGTTTCATGGACCCTTCCTTTCGTTATGAATGCGCCAATGCGGGGACATGCCACGCCCTGGTCCCAAATGAACGGAACCCGGTAGGTGAGGGTGTGGAAAAAATGACGGCCAGTGGCGCAGGGTGGTCAATCTGATGGTTGCGTAAGACACATATACCTCGATTCAAGCCTTACGCTTTCATTAAAGAACAGCGGCCGACAAGATCAAGTCCCAGGATGACGGCGCACAAGGCAGAACGGTACCCCATCAAGGCCTCATGGAGGCCGGCAGACTGACTCAGTTCATTTGAACCCGGGCCGCCGGGAAGTGGGCCGTGAAGCGGCTACCCTTGCCCGGCGTGCTTTTGATTTCCAGTTTCGCCTGATGGCGATTGAGGGTATGTTTGACGATGGCCAGGCCCAGGCCGGTCCCCCCCGCATCCCGTGACCGGCCCCGATCCACCCGATAGAAGCGCTCGGTGAGGCGGGGAATATGCTTGGCCTCGATACCTATGCCGGTATCCTCCACGGCGAATACAGCCCCATTTTCCGAGATCTGCCACAGGATATGGACCCGGCCACCCGCCGGCGTGTAACGTACCGCATTGGCGACCAGATTGCCCAGGGCGCTCACCAATTCCGGCTCGCTGCCCATGAGGTCGCCCTGACGATCGGCCTCCAGGACGATCTCGTGACGTCCGGCGGACAGACTCATGGCATCCCGGTGCAACTTGTCCATCAGTCTGGCCATGTCCACGCGTTCGTTTTCTGGGGGCGGCCCGGATTCAATGGAGGACAGGGTCAGCAAGTCCTGGACGATGGATTGCATCCGGCGGGACTGCTCGGCCATGAGCGCAAGATAACTGTTTTGTTCTTCTCGGCTCAGGTCCAATTCCTGCAGGGTTTCCAGGAATCCGGCCAGGACGGTGAGGGGGGTTCGTAATTCGTGGGAAACATTGGCCACGAAATCCCGTCGCATGTTGTCCAGGCGGTCGGTTTGGGTGATGTCGGTGATCTGGAGCAGAGACCGGTTGCCCGCGTAGGGTCGGACCCGTAGCGACAGCACCAGACCTGCCCGTCGCTCGGGCCGGAACACCAGGGGCTGCTCAAAGTTTCCGGCCTGCATGTAATCGACAAATTCAGGCTGTCGAACCAGATGGGTGATGGGCTGCCCCTTGTCCCGGCTGGAATTCAGCGTCAACTGTGATTCAGCCGTGGTATTGCAGAAGGCGATCTGATGATTGTGATTGAGCAGGATGATGCCGTCGCTCAATACCTGATTGGCGGCGATGAGCATCTCGATTTCATGCTCGCATTGGTCAATCCGGGTCAGGTGTTGCTTTTCATGCCGATACAGGCGGGAAAAAATGCTGTCCCATTCACCGGTCTCCTGGTCTGTGGGGTCCACGATGGGGTTGCGGGACCATCGATCCAGGCGCTTGAAGTTCCGGAAATGCAGCCATATTTGCAAACCCAGCCCCAGGCAGAACACCGTCCAACCGAGTGCCGGGCTGCCGTAATGGCCAAGGGGGATTGCGATCAGTACCGTGGACAGGGCCAGTAGAACGGCCTTGACGAACTCTTGGGGCACAGAGTCAACCGGCCTGGAAACAGTAGCCGGCGCCCCGTACGGTCTTGACGCGTTCGTCTTCACCGACCGGGCCCAGGGCAGCGCGCAATCGACGGATGCGGACATCCACGGTGCGCTCCTCGATGAAGACATGATCGCCCCAGACCTCGTCCAACAACTGGGCGCGGGTATAGACCCGTTCGGGGTGGGTCATGAAAAAGAACAGCAGCCGAAACTCCGTGGGGCCCAGTTCGATCACCTGGCCCTTGGCCGTGACCTGATGGTTGGCCGGGTTCAATTGCAGGTCGCCGATCTTGACGGCTTCCCCGGCCAGGTGGGGGGCGCGGCGGCGCAGCACGGCGCGGACCCGGGCCACCAGTTCCTTGGGCGAGAAGGGTTTGGTCACATAGTCATCGGCGCCGGTCTCCAGCCCCCGTACCTTGTCTTCCTCATGGACCCGGGCCGTGAGCAGGATGATGGGCAGGTCCCGGGTTCGGTCTTCGCTGCGGAGTTTCTTGGCCAGGGCCAGGCCCGATTGACCGGGCAGCATCCAGTCCAGAATCACCAGATCGGGCAGGGCGCTGCGAATGACGGTTTCGGCTTCTTCGGCGCTGCCGGTGCTCACGCACAGAAATCCGGCATGTTTCAGGTTGACGGCCACCAGCTCCATGATCGCCGGTTCGTCCTCAACAACCAGAATGGTAGGCGTCATTGGGCTTTCCTCTTGCTGTGCCGGACATCCCGTCCTTCGATGACGTAGATGACATATTCGCAGATGTTCTTGGCATGATCACCGATGCGTTCGATGGCCCGGGCGATGGTCATGATTTCCAGGGCGGTGGTGATGG
>DYHB01000207.1 GCA_020724415.1 Thiobacillus sp. | reverse complement strand
CAAGCGCGAACCCAAGGCCTTGTTGCTTGCCTGGCTGAGCCGCCTGGGGGGGCACAACCTGAAAGAATTCAGCGCCGTCTGCTCCCCAGGGGAGATGGACTGGCTGAAGACCGTCAAGGGCCGTCCATTGTCCGAAGCCCCCCCGGCCGTCCAGCTGGATCTGCCCGACTGGCTGCATGAGCGCCTGGATGCGCGCCATGGCGAGGCATTGCCTCAACTGGCTGCCGCACTCAATCGCCCGGCGCCCCTGGATGTGCGGGTCAATACCGCCAAGATGTCCCGGGACGGAGCCCAGGCCAATCTGGCAGCCAGCGGCATCGAGGCCGAGCCCACCCCATATTCCCCCCTGGGCTTGCGCCTGAAGGACAAACCGGCCTTGAACAGGCACCCCTTGTTCCTGGAGGGTGTCCTGGAAGTACAGGACGAGGGCAGCCAGCTTCTGGCCTTGCTGACCGGAGCCTCACGGGGCGAAATGGTGTGCGATTTCTGTGCCGGCGCCGGCGGCAAGACCCTGGCCCTCGGTGCCATGATGCGCAACAGCGGGCGCCTGTATGCCTTCGACGTGTCCGAGAAACGCCTGGCCAAGCTCAAACCGCGCCTGGCCCGCTCCGGCCTGTCCAACATCCATCCCCAGTTGATCGCCAGCGAGAATGACGGTCGCATCAAACGCCTGGCCGGAAAATTCGATCGCGTGCTGGTGGACGCCCCTTGCTCCGGCCTGGGCACCCTGCGCCGCAATCCGGACCTGAAGTGGCGTCAAACACCCGAATCGGTCGTCGAACTGGGCGTCAAGCAACGATCCATACTGGCCTCGGCCAGTCGCTTGCTCAAACCGGGGGGCCGATTGGTTTACGCCACCTGCAGCCTGCTCGAGGAAGAAAACGAGGCAGTGGTGGACGATTTTCTCTCGAACCACCCGGACTTCCAGTTGTTGCCAGCCGACAGCGCATTGACGTCTCTGTCCATTCCCCTGGACACCGGCAGTTTCATGCGGCTGGATCCAGCCCGGCATGGCTGCGACGGCTTCTTCGCCGCCCTGCTCGAGCGCCATCGATGAAGCACTGGGTCGCGGCTCTGCTGCTGCTCCTGGCACCGCCGATGGCCCCGGCCAGCCAGGTGACCTTGACGGGAACGGCCCAAGTCGCCTTTACCCCAGGGGACGATGCCGCCGGCCTGGTCCAGGCCCGCATCGACCAGGCCCGGCTCAGCATACGGGTACAGGCCTACAGCTTCACCCATCCCGGCATCGCAAAGGCCCTGGTGGAGGCCCGGGCCCGGGGCATCGACGTCAGGGTGATTGCGGACCCTGAACAGGTCCGGCGCCAGCCATCCAGCCAGATCCCAGTGCTGGCGCGCCAGGGGGTGCCCGTGTGGCTGGATGGCCAGCACGCCGCGGCCCACGACAAGGTCATGATCATCGATGCCGAACGCCCCGAAGGCACGGTCATCACCGGCAGTTTCAACTTTACCCGGGCCGCCCAGTTCAGAAATTCCGAAAACCTGCTTATCCTGACCGGCGTGTCCGAACTGACCCGGGCCTACACCGACAACTGGCATCGTCATCTGCTTCATTCGATACCCTACCGACCATGAATCCTGCCCCCCCCGCCCCTCCCGTACACACACTGCTTGACGCGCTGCTGAGCGATCTCTCCAGTTCCGTCATCCTGACCCAGGCCAGCCTGATCGTCGGCGCCGTCCTCCTGAGCTGGTTCGCGATCCGTCATTTCGTACAG
>DYHB01000071.1 GCA_020724415.1 Thiobacillus sp. | reverse complement strand
AAAGACTCTTCTAAGATTGGTGGGGAACGGCTGCGCAGG
This sequence comes from Thiobacillus sp., assembly GCA_020724415.1. Classification (GTDB taxonomy): domain Bacteria; phylum Pseudomonadota; class Gammaproteobacteria; order Burkholderiales; family Thiobacillaceae; genus JADJCP01. Next base: position 13,160 of record DYHB01000071.1, on the reverse strand, counting down.
GTCACACGGTGGAGGCCGTGGTGGCCGGTATCCGCGAAGAGCTGGAAAAGATCAAGACCCAGGGCGTGGAGGAGGCCGAACTGCGCCGGGTGAAGGCCCAGGTGTTGGCCAGCCAGGTGTATCAGCAGGATTCCCTGTTCTATCAGGGAATGCTCATCGGCGAGTGGGAAACGGCGGGCCTCGACTATCGGGATCGGGATTTGCGCTTTGAAAAGCTCAAGCAGGTCACATCGGACCAGATCCGTGACGTGGCCGCCCGCTATCTGGTGGATGACCGCCTGACCATGGCGCGCCTGGAGCCCCTTCCGGTGGACGCGTCAAAACCCCTCAAACGTGGCTTTGCTGGAGGCGCCCATGTCCGCTAGAACCCTGATGCTGCTGACCGGCCTGCTGGTGAGTCTGGTCGTTGCTTTGCCGGCCCGGGCGGGGCTCGATATCCAGCACTGGTCGACGCCGGACGGGGCCCGGGTTTACTTCGTGGAAAACCATGATCTGCCCATGCTGGATGTGAGTGTGGAATTTTCCGCCGGCAGTGCCCGGGACAGCCGGGATAAATCCGGACTGGCCGTCATGACCAACCGTCTGCTCCGCCTGGGTGCCGGGGAGTGGTCGGAGCAGGCCATCGCGGAGCAGTTGGCCGATGTGGGCGCCATCCTGTCTCCCCGCTTCGACCAGGATCGTGCCGGCTATGCCCTGCGCACCCTGAGCTCACCCCAGGAGCGGGAAGTTGCCGTGGCGGTCCTGGCCACGGTGCTGGCGCAGCCTCGATTCGATGCCGCCGTGCTGGCCCGGGAAAAGCAGCGCGCCATTGCCGCCCTCAAGGAGGCTTCGGTCAAGCCGGAATACCAGGGCAGCAAGGCTTTCCAGGCGGCCATCTACGGGGACCATCCCTATGGCCTGCCCGAGAGCGGTGAGCCTGCGAGTCTGGAAAGCCTGGGCGTGGACGATCTGCGCGCTTTCCACCAGCGCTATTACGTGGCTCCTGGCATGACCATCGCCATCATGGGCGACCTGAGCCGTGCCGATGCTGAGGCGCTGGCCGTCCGGTTGGGGCAGGACTTGCCCAAGGGCCAGGCGCCATCCCCCCTCCCGCCCGTGGCGGATCTAGCCCAGGGGCAAGAGGTGCTGATTCCCCATCACGCCAGCCAGAGCCATTTGTTCATGGGTATGCCGGGCCTTACCCGGACCGATCCGGACTACTTTCCCCTCCTGGTGGGAAACTACATCCTGGGTGGGGGTGGTTTCGACTCCAGGATGTTGATCGAGATTCGTCAGAAGCGGGGCTTGGCCTACAGCGCCTATAGCTACTTCAGCCCGCTGGGTGAGCGCGGTCCCTTCCAGATCGGACTGCAGACCCGACGGGATGCCACCGACGAGGCCGTCAGCGTGGTCCGTCAGACCGTGGCTGAATTCCTGGCCCAGGGGCCGACCGAGGCGGAACTGGAGCAGGCCAGGAACAACCTGGTGGGTGGCTTCCCCCTGCGCCTGGACAGCAACAAGAAGATTCTCGAATACCTGGCTCTGATCGGTTTCTACCGGTTGCCCCTGGATTGGCTGGATCGTTATCCCCGGGAGGTGGCATCGGTCACCCGGGACGACGTCCTGCGTGCCTTCCAGGCGCGGGTCAGGCCCGAGGCCTTTTCCACGATCGTCGTTGGTGGCCAGGTTGGGGCGACAGGCCAGTAACTCCGTGCGCATCATCGGCGGCGCCTTGCGCCGTCGGCGCCTGCATTTTCCCAGCCGCCCCGGTCTGCGCCCCACGCCGGACCGGGTTCGGGAGACCCTGTTCAACTGGCTGGGCCAGGATCTGACAGGCTGGCAGTGCCTGGACCTGTTCGCAGGAAGTGGGGCCCTGGGCTTCGAAGCCGCTTCCCGGGGCGCTGACCGGGTTGTCATGGTGGATCTGGATCGGGCGGTGGTCGACGCGCTCAGGCAACAGGCGCAACAATGGGAGGTGGCCCAAGTGGAGATTCACCAGGCGGAGGCGGTCGCGTACCTGTCCAGGGCGCCCGGACCTTTCGATCTGGTGTTCCTGGACCCTCCCTTTGGAACGAGACTTTTGGCTGAGGTGCTGGGTATGATGGCGACACGGCTGGCGCCGGGGGGTAGAATCTACGCCGAATCCCCCACGCCCCTGGAAGTTGCCGGGTGGCGCGTACTGCGCCAGACGCGGGCCGGATTATCCCATGCATACTTGTTGGAGCTGGCTTGAGCCGTAGAATCGTATACCCCGGGACTTTCGATCCCTTGACCCATGGTCATGAAGATCTGGTGCGGCGGGCTCGGGCCATCTTCGATGAGGTGGTGCTGGCGGTGGCCGAGAATGTGAACAAGCAGCCCTTCTTCACCCTGGACGAACGTCTCGACATGGCCAGGCACTGCCTGGCCGATGTGCCCGGGGTCCGGGTGACGAGTTTTTCCGGCCTGCTGGTGGATTTTCTGCGTGAGCAGGAGACTGGATTCGTATTGCGCGGGCTGCGTGCGGTTTCGGATTTCGAATACGAATTTCAGTTGGCAGGCATGAACCGGGCCTTGAGTCCGGGCATCGAGACGGTCTTCCTGACCCCTTCGGAGCGCTATATGTTCATCTCGGCCAGCATGGTGCGGGAGATCGCCCGCCTGGGGGGGGATGTGGGCCAGTTTGTCTCCCCCTTGATTGCCGAGCGGTTTGCCCACAAATTGTGTTAAGGCGTGTGGTTGCACGCCAGCGTGATGACTTGAATAGGAAACGAGCATGGCTTTGATGATCACCGACGAATGCATCAATTGTGATGTTTGCGAACCCGAGTGCCCCAACGGCGCCATTTCGCAGGGCGAGGACATCTATGTGATCGACCCGAACAAATGCACGGAATGTGTCGGGCACTTCGATACGCCCCAGTGCCGGGAGGTGTGTCCGGTGGATTGCATTCCCCTGAATCCGGACTATGTGGAAAGCCAGGAAGTCCTGCACGCCAAATACGTCAAGTTGACTTCGGGCTGAAGACCGCCGCTCTGATCCATGGCCCGGGGTTTCTGCCCCGGATCCGTTCCATCCAGTTGCCTGCCACCCATCGCCCCGCAAGCGGGGCAAGTTTTATGCTGCCCGTTCGATCTGCTCGTCGGCGCTCAGTTTGTCCATGATGAGGCCGTTCAGGCGCTCCAACTCCTTGATTTGCCGAGTGGCGTCGGCCTGCATCTGTTCCAGTTCGCTGATGCGGTCTTCCAGGGTGTCGGTGGCCTTGTGGATGCGCTTGACACTCTCCAGTCGGCGGCGCAACTGGATTTGATGTTCCCGCACCTGGCTCTCCATGGGGGACATGATGGCCTTGAGCCAGCCTTCCACTTCCCGGTTGGTGATCTGGTAGACGTGAACGATGCGACTGGCAATGGTCTCGAAAAAGCGGGCGGTCAGCGTGTGCTGCTCCGTGGTCAGCATGGTGAACATGGTGTTGATCTGCTGCTGGTAGGCCTGCTCTAGGCGCGTCAGTTCCTTCTGGTAACGCAGCAGGGCGAAACTGGGCATGGAATAGTGGGACAGCCCGTGCTCGGCACTGAGCTTGCGGTACATGGCCATCATCATCTTGTTGATTTCTTCCACCTGGGCGGCCGCCTGGTTCATGTTGCCCGATACACCGGCGAAGAGGCTGCTCATGGCTTCCCGGATGCCCTTGGTGAAACGGCTTCTTTCCATGCCGTCCCGGGCCTTGTCGATCTCGGCCTTCAGGGTGTCCATGCCGATGAGATTGAATAGCTTGATGCTGTGCTGGGAGAACACGCTGCGCAAGGCCTGGAATTGTTGCAGCCCCCGCTCGAAGGCCTGCTTGTCATGGGCGATCTTGGACATGATGTGTTCCACCACGTCCTGATTCTTGCCGCGCAGGCCCTTGAGATCGTCCAGCTGCTCTTCCAGGTTGCGTTCGCGGCTGGCCAGCAATTGGCGGCTGGATTGGAGCAGGTCGGCCATTTCGCTTTGGGTTTGGTCCCGCACGATGGTTTGCTTGGCGGCGATGAGCTCTTCACTCAGTGCCTGTTCTAGGATGCCGAGCCGGCTGCGCTCCAGCAGGGCGTCATCGTCCTGGATCTTGGCCAGCAGGCCCTTTTGGGCCGACACCGGGTAAACCTGGCTGCCGGGAATGCCCAGCAGGTTGGCGCAATGCCGGACCTGATTGTCGATTTCCGCGTTGATCTGGGCCTCGGACTTGATGTTGTCCCACAAGCCGTCGATTTTGTTCAGTGCCACCAGGCGGCCCCGCTGGGTGCCTCGGTGGTGGATATGACTGCGCCAGACATCGATGTCGCTCTTGGTCACCCCCGCGTCGGCGGACAGGACGAAGATGATGGCGTGGGCATTGGGCAGGAGGTTGAAGGTGAGTTCCGGCTCCACGCCAATGGCATTCAGTCCCGGGGTGTCATACACCACCAGGCCCTTTTCCAGCAGGGGGTGGGGGTAGTTGATGATGGCATGGCGCCACATGGGAATGGTGACGCTGCCGTCGGCGTTCTTCGAGAAGGATTGCTCCGGGTCGTCCGGGTTGTAGAGTCCGTAGCGAATGGCATCCTCCATGGGGACGCTTTTCACCCGGCAGACCTCCTGCATGGCCTTCACGACGGTGGCGGCATCGTTCACGTCCATGGCGATGTTCTGCCACTCCTCGGGATAGTTCTTGTATTCCGATACCGTGGCGCTGGTGGCCCGGGTTTCAATGGGCAGCAAGGCGATGCGGGGCCCTTTGTCCTGGTCGTAGAGCAACTCGGTGGGGCACATGGTGGTGCGGCCCGCACTGGAGGGCAGCAGACGCTGCTTGAGATCCGACAGGAAGATGGCGTTGATCAGTTCGGATTTGCCCCGGGAAAACTCGGCAATGAAGGCCACGTGCAACTTGTCTTCCGTGAGACGGTTGAGGACCTGTTGCAGACGCAGATCCCGCTGGGAGTCATTCAGGTCTTCCCGGTTCAGCCACTGCCGGTAGCTGCCGATATGTTCGATGAGGTGGCTGCGCCACTGGCTGTAGACCTGGAATTCAGCGGCAAGAGAAGAGGCGTTCATGAGGCCGTCCCGTTGTGGGTATCAAATCCGATATTACAAAAAAAACGCCATATGTCGAGGCCGCCCGGGGGGGAAATCAGCGTTTTTGGCATTCCGGGCAATAAAATGTGGCGCGATTGCCCTGCCGCATTATCCGGATGGCGTGTCCGCATGTGCGGCATGGGCTGCCTGGCCGGCCATAGACAAAATAGCTCTGTTGGAAATAGCCGGGGTTTCCCTGGCCGTCGACAAAGTCGCGCAAGCTGCTGCCCCCCGCCGCAATGGCGGCCTCCAGCGTGCTCCGGATCTGCACGGCGAGGCGCTCGCAGCGGGTCCTGGAAAGGCGCCCAGCCATCGTGGACGGGTGTATGCCCGCCCTGAAGAGCGCTTCGTTGGCGTAGATGTTGCCAATGCCGGCGATGGTGTGGGCATCCATCAGGAACGCCTTGATGGATGTGCGCCGTTGGCGTGAGGCCTGGTAAAGCCACTCGCCCCGGAAGGCTTCGGACAGGGGTTCGATGCCCAGGGGGGCCAGGAGGGGGTGCCGGTCCGGATCAGGCGTCAACAGGATGGCGCCAAACCGGCGCGGGTCGTGATAGCGCAGGACCGGACCGTTGGCCAGAAGCAGATCCACGTGGTCATGTTTGCCCGGGTCGATGCCCGGATCGGTCAGCCGCAAGCTGCCGGACATGCCCAGGTGCACCAGTAGCCAATCTGTAGCCAATTGAACCAACAGGTATTTCCCACGTCTTGACAAGGACAGGATGGGCTGCTCGCGAACTCTGGCATCCAGATCCAGGGGCACCGGCCAGCGCAAGGCGGGTTGCCTCACCCGGGCACCCACCAGCCTCTGCCCTTGGAGATGAGGCGCCAGGCCGCGGCGGACGGTTTCCACTTCAGGAAGCTCAGGCATGGTGGGCTCCGTAATGCTTCTCACATGATGGTGGGTTCTGCATAATGACTTTCCGATGATGATTGTGGTGCCATGAACGCGAATTCACTCCTGATCCCCCTCTGCCTGACCGCTTTGGCCGCCTGTGCCCAGGCCCCCAAGTCCATGGGCCATGATTCCGCAGCCCCCCAGGGGGCGGTCCGCGAGGCAGGCCCGGCCCCCTCCACGGGACTGACCGAGCCGATCTTATATGAATTGCTGCTGGGGGAAATCGCGGCCCAGCGAGGCGAGCCCGGTCTGGCTTCCGAAGCGTATGCGGATCTGTCCTACAAGACCCGGGACCCCCGGGTGGTCAAGCGGGCGGTGGAACTGGCCGTCAAGGCCCAGCACATGGATCAGGCCCTGGGCCTGGCACGGCTATGGACCGAACTGTCGCCGGCAGATGCCAGGGCCCGCCAATTGCTCATTTCCCTCTTGATGAGGCGGAATCTCCTGGCCGAAGCCCAGGGACATGTCGCCACCCTGCTGGCCCTGCCCGGCCGTTCTCCGGCCGTGGAGTTGATGCACCTGAACAACCTGCTGGGGCGCCATAAGGATGCCCAGGCCGGCTTGTCCATGGTCGAGACTGTGGCTTCGCCCTATCTGGATCTTCCCGAGGCCCACTATGCCATTGCCCAGGCGGCGTTGCAGGCCGGCAAGATCGACCGTGCCATACAGGCGCTGGATGCGGCCCTGGGAATACGGCCGGACTGGCAGGCCGCCGCCCTGCTGCAAGGCCAGTTGTTGCAGAATCAGGGGGAGGGCGCCATGCTGGCCTTCTGGCGCAACTTCCTGGCAGCCAATCCCGGGGCCAGCGAGGTACGCATGGCCTATGCCAAGTCCCTGGCCAAGGCCGGATCCTATCAGGAGGCCCGGCAGGAGTTCGGAAAGATGATGGACGGCAAAGGGGATCAGGCCGAGATTGCCTATGCCATGGGACTGCTATCCCTCCAGATCAACGACTATGACGAAGCCGAGGCGCGCTTCCAGCAGGCGATTCGACAAGGCTACCCCGACCCCGTGACCGTGCAGCTCTACCTCGCCCAGGTCAGCGAGAGCCGGCAGCAGTATGACGAGGCCTTGCGCCGTTACGACGCCATCGGCCCGGGTGAGCGCCACTTGGAGGCCCAGATCAAGAGTGCCGTCATGCTGGGCAAGTTGAAGCGTTTCCAGGAGGGGCAGGCGCGCCTGGCGGCCATCGAGCCTGGTACCGACAAGGAACGTATCCAGGTCATCCAGGCCGAGGCCCAGATGTATCGGGACGGCGGCGAGCATCTCCGGGCCTTCGAGATACTGGATGAGGCCATCCGGCGCATGCCCGATTCCACCGACTTGCTGTATGACCGGGCCATGGCAGCAGAAAAGCTGGATCGTTTGGATGTCCTGGAGGCCGATTTGCGGCGGGTGATCCAGATCGCTCCCGATTTCGCCCATGCCTACAACGCCTTGGGATACACCCTGGCGGACCGCGACCAGCGCCTCGAAGAAGCCCTGGAGCTTCTGGAGAAGGCCTTGCAGCTGGCGCCGGAGGATGCCTTCATCATGGATAGCATGGGCTGGGCCCTCTACAAGGCCGGTCGCCTGGGCGAAGCGGAAGGTTACCTGCGCCGGGCCTATGCCAGCAGACCGGACCCCGAGATCGCGGCTCATCTTGGCGAGGTGCTGTGGGCGGCGGGAAAACGGGACGAGGCGCGTCAAGTATGGGAAGAGGCCAAGCGTCAGTTTCCTGACAACGATGTCCTGCGCGAAACACTCGCACGCCTGAAGCCTTGAGCATGCGCCGGACAGCCTTGTTGCTTGCCGCTTGGGTGCTGGCCGGGTGTGGCCACCTGGGGCCTGACCGGCCGGAGCAGGTGGTGACTGACTTGTCCAGCCATGAGGCCGTACAGTCCTTCGTTCTCGATGGCCGGGTCTCCGTCAAGACAAGCGAAGAACAGTATTCCGGCCATTTGCGCTGGGATCGCACAGGCCCGGGAGAGACCCTGCGCTTGAATACCCCGCTTGGCCAGGGGGTGGCGGAAATACGGCGCACGGCGGATGGCCTGGTCCTGACCGATGCGGATGGGCGATCCTATCCGGCTGAAGATGCAGATAGCCTGCTGCAGCGGGTCATGGGAGTGCGACTGCCCTTGGAGGGCCTGGTCTATTGGCTTTACGCCCGTCCCCGCCCCGAAGCCTCTCACCGGGCGCGCCTGGATGCGCTCGGTCGGGTGTCCCGCCTGGAGCAGGATGGCTGGTCCATCGAATATGACCGTTACCAGGACCGTGAAGGCCTGGTCTTGCCTGGCCGTCTTTTCGCCACGCGCGATGATGGCATCCAGTTTCGTCTGATCGTCGACCAATGGCATCGACCCTGACGCAGCTCGGCGGGTGTTACCCTGCGCCGGCCAAACTGAACCTGTTCCTTCATGTGGTGGGGCGGCGCCCGGATGGCTACCACTTGCTGCAAACCCTGTTCCGCTTCCTGGATGTGGGCGACCAGGTTCGGATCAGCCTCCGCCAGGACGGCCAGATTCGGCTCCTGCGGCCCTTGCCAGGTGTGGCGGAGGGTGATGACCTTTGCTGGCGTGCGGCCCGTCTGCTGCAGCGCAATACGGGATGCAGGCTGGGAGCGGATATCGATCTGGAAAAGTGCCTGCCCATGGGGGGTGGCCTGGGCGGTGGAAGCTCCGACGCGGCGACCGTCTTGATGGCCCTGAATGAACTTTGGAGGACCCGGCTTGCCCGGCAAGAGCTGATGGCTCTGGGGTTGCAACTGGGAGCCGACGTGCCGGTATTCATCTTTGGCCGCTCCGCCCTGGCCGAAGGGGTGGGTGAGCATCTGCGCCCGGTCAGCCCGGCTGCGGCAAGCTATGTGGTATTGACGCCTCCGGTACATGTGTCAACGGCAGACATCTTTGCCGATCCGGGATTGACACGGGACACGCCAGCGATCAAAATTGCGGCCCTTCCGGATGCCGGTCCGGGCGATGGCTTCGGTCACAACGATCTGGAACCGGTGGTAAGGATGCGCTACCCTGAGGTGGCTGAGTGCCTGGATTGGCTCAAGCGGCAGGGTGACGCCAGGATGACTGGGTCGGGTGCCTGCGTGTTCGCGGCATTTCCCGATCGGGCTGTGGCTGAAGCGGTGTTCACACGGCGGCCCCGGCATATGCAAGGTTTTGTGGCTGATGGCCTCGATACACATCCCATGTACGAGGACGGCTGAAGTTTTTGGGGAGTCGCCAAGTGGTAAGGCACCGGATTTTGATTCCGGCATTCGTAGGTTCGATCCCTACCTCCCCAGCCAGTTGCTTGAGTAATAGAGCGTGCAGCAGAGCTGCGCGCTCTTTGTTTTTCATTCATCCGCGCGGGTAGTCCTGTGGCCTACGATAGCTTGATGGTATTTACCGGCAATGCACATCCGAAGCTTGCCGAGGATGTGGCTCGCCACTTGAACATACGACTTGGCCGGGCCACGGTGGGTCGTTTTTCGGACGGCGAAGTGACGGTGGAAATCCTGGAAAACGTCCGGGGCAAGGACGTTTTCGTCCTGCAGTCCACCAGCATGCCTACCAATGACAACCTGATGGAAGTGATGCTCATGGTGGATGCGCTGCGCCGCGCCTCTGCCGGCCGTATCACGGCCGCCATACCCTATTTCGGCTATGCCCGTCAGGATCGCCGGGTACGGTCGGCTCGCGTGCCCATCACGGCGCGGGTGGTGGCCGACATGCTGACCGTGGTGGGCGTGAATCGCCTCCTGACCATGGACCTGCACTCGGACCAGATTCAAGGTTTTTTTGATATTCCGGTGGACAACATCTATTCGGCCCCCATCCTGCTTTCCGATATCTGGAAGCAGAATCATGCCGATCTGACCGTGGTTTCCCCGGATGTGGGCGGTGTGGTGCGGGCGCGTGCCTTTGCCAAGCGCCTGGATTGCGATCTGGCCATCATCGACAAGCGTCGGCCCAAGCCCAATGTCGCCAAGGTCATGCACATCATTGGCGAGGTCAAGGATCGGACCTGCGTCATCATGGACGATATGGTGGATACCGCCAACACCTTGTGCGAGGCCGCCCGGGCGCTGAAGGAACACGGTGCCAAGAAGGTGCTGGCCTACTGCACCCATGCCGTCCTGTCCGGACCGGCCATCAGCCGGATCAGCGATTCTGCCCTGGATGAGGTCGTGGTGACCGACACCATTCCCCTGCGGGAGGATGCCGTCAAGAGTGGGCGGATACGGCAGTTGTCCGTGGCCGAGTTGCTTGCTGAGACCATCCGTCGCATCAGCAACGAGGATTCGGTCAGTTCGCTGTTCGTCGAGTGACGGGCAGTGCGGTGACACGTTTTTAGTGACGAAGTTACGAGTAACAAGGTGACGTGGTTTCGAGTGCCTGGTCACTTGTAACGCGTCACTTGGTCGCTGTTTTCACTCCGCCTGGTCGCGGGCGGTTTTTTTATTTTTTTGGAGTAACAACATGCAAATCGAAGTTATCGCCGCCAAGCGCGACGTACAGGGAACGGGTGCGAGCCGCCGCCTGCGTCGCACCGGCAAGGTGCCGGGCGTGATCTACGGTGAGGGCAAGGATGCCCTGGCCATCGAACTGGATCACAAGGATCTCATGATCAACCTGCGCAAGGAGGCCTTCCATTCCTCCGTCCTGTCCTTGAACATCGATGGCGCCAAAGAAAACGCCTTGTTGCGCGATGTTCAGGTGCATCCCTACAAGCCCCTGATCCTGCACGTGGATTTCCAGCGCGTGTCCGCCGATCACAAGATCCACCTGAAGGTGCCCCTGCACTTCATCAATGCCGACACCTGTCCGGGAGTCAAGCTCCAGGGCGGCCTGGTGAGTCACGTCATGACCGAGGTGGACGTGAGTTGCCTGCCCGGCCAGTTGCCCGAGTACATCGAAGTGGATTGTGCCGAACTGGCCAGCGGAAGCTCCATCCATCTGTCCCACCTGAAGATGCCGGCGGGCGTTGAACTGGTGGGCCTGCATCGGGGCGAGGATCCCACCGTGGTCACCATCCTGGGCGCCAAGGGCGGAGATGATTCCGAGGCTGCCGAGGACGGCGCAGAGGCCTGATCGGGCCAGTCGTGGCAGGTCCACGCCTGATCGTCGGCCTGGGCAATCCCGGTGCCGAATATACCGAAACCCGGCATAACGCCGGGTTTTGGTTTTCTGTTCGCCTGGCTGAACGGTTGGGCATCCATCTGACGCGGGAAAGCCGTTTCCATGGCTTGGCCGGGTACGCCCGGAGCGAGGATGTGTGGTTGCTCCTGCCCCAGACGTTCATGAATCGTTCCGGCCAGTCCGTGGGCGCCTTGGCCCGGTTTTACCGGATCGCGCCCCAGGACATGCTGGTGGTCCATGACGAACTGGATATTCCGCCGGGGCAATTGCGCCTCAAATTCGGGGGCGGGCTGGGCGGTCACAATGGCCTCAAGGACATCACGGCCCACATGGCGACCCAGGATTATTGGCGCCTGCGCATCGGCATCGGTCATCCGGGCGACCGGAATGAAGTGGTGAATTATGTCCTCAAGCCGCCCCGGCAGGAGGAGCGGCAGGCCATCGATGCCGCCGTCGAGCGCGGTCTGGAACTGATGCCCGGGATTCTTGCCGGAGACTGGAACGCGGCCATGCAGCGGGCCAACGTCCGCCCCCCCAAAGCAAAGGAAGCAATGAAATGAGCCTGAAATGCGGCATCGTCGGCTTGCCGAACGTAGGCAAGTCCACCCTGTTCAATGCCTTGACCAAGGCTGGCATCGCAGCAGAAAACTATCCTTTCTGCACCATTGAGCCCAATGTGGGCGTGGTGGAAGTGCCCGATCCCCGCCTTGGCCAACTGGCCGACATCGTCAAGCCCCAGCGTGTGGTTCCGGCCATCGTGGAGTTCGTGGACATAGCGGGCCTGGTGGCTGGTGCCAGCAAGGGTGAGGGGCTGGGCAACCAGTTCCTGGCCAACATTCGTGAGACGGATGCCATCGTCAACGTGGTGCGATGCTTTGAAGACGAGAATGTGGTCCACGTGGCGGGCCGGGTCGATCCGGTTTCAGATATCGAAGTCATCGGTACCGAGCTGGCCCTGGCCGACCTGGCCACTGTGGAAAAGGCCCATGCCAGGGATGCCAAGAAGGCCCGGGCCGGCGACAAGGAAGCCCAGAAGCTGCTGGCCGTCTACGAAAAACTGCTGCCCCACCTGAATGAAGCCAGGCCGGCCCGCAGCCTGGGCCTCACGGCTGACGACCAGGCCTTGCTGGCGCCCTTGTGCCTGATGACCATCAAGCCGGCCATGTATGTGGCCAATGTGGCGGAGGATGGGTTCGAGAACAATGCGCATCTCGATCGGCTGCGTCAGTTGGCCGAGGCGGAGGGTGCTCCCGTGGTGGCTGTCTGTGCCGCCATGGAGGCCGAGATGGCAGCTCTTGAAGAGGCCGACAAACTGGAGTTCCTGGAGGCCATGGGCTTGCATGAGCCAGGGCTGAACCGGCTGATCCGGGCTGGTTATGACCTGTTGGGTTTGCAAACCTATTTCACGGCAGGTGTGAAGGAAGTGCGGGCCTGGACCATCCACAAGGGGGATACCGCCCCCCAGGCGGCTGGCGTCATCCATACTGATTTCGAACGCGGCTTCATTCGTGCCCAAACCATAGGGTTCGAAGATTTCATCGCTTGCGGAGGCGAGCAGGGCGCCAAGGAAGCCGGCAAGATGCGTGCCGAAGGCAAGGAATATGTGGTGCGTGATGGAGATGTCATGAATTTCCTGTTCAATGTCTGATTGACAATGAAAACGAATCCATGAATAATGCCGGGCTTCCTGGAGGGGTTCCCGAGCGGTCAAAGGGATCAGACTGTAAATCTGACGGCACTGCCTTCGAAGGTTCGAATCCTTCCCCCTCCACCAAGTATGACGCGCAAAGGGCTGTCAGCGCGGCCAAGGCTGAATGCGGGTGTAGTTCAATGGTAGAACCTCAGCCTTCCAAGCTGATGACGTGGGTTCGATTCCCATCACCCGCTCCAGATTGCGAAGCCGAGCATAGAGTTTTCGCCCATGTGGCTCAGTGGTAGAGCACTCCCTTGGTAAGGGAGAGGTCGGCAGTTCGATCCTGCCCATGGGCACCAGTTTTTGTGTGTATGGTGTTTTCTTCCTTAATCAGCGCTAAGGGGTGAATGATGGCCAAGGAAAAATTTGAGCGTACGAAGCCGCACGTAAACGTAGGGACGATTG
>DYHB01000206.1 GCA_020724415.1 Thiobacillus sp. | reverse complement strand
GCATCCGGCAGCCAGGTGTGCACCGGCCACATGGGGACCTTGACCGCAAAGGCGAAGAAGAAGGCCACGAACAACAGGATCTGGGCCGTCATGGTGAGACCGACACGGTGCCACTCCAGGATCTCGAAGCTGCCGCCGCTGACGAAGAACAGGTAGATGATGGCCACCAGCATGAGCAGGGAGCCCAGCAGGGTGTAGAGGAAGAACTTGATGGCCGCATAGACCCGGTTCGGGCCACCCCACATGCCCACGATCAGGTACAGGGGGATCAGCATGGCCTCGAAGAAGACGTAGAACAGCACGCCGTCCAGGGCGGCGAACACGCCATTGATGATGCCCGACTGGATCAGGAAGGCGGCCATGTATTGGCCCACCTTCTGCTGGATCACCTGCCAGCCGGCCAGGACCACGATGACGGTGGTGAAGCTGTTGAGCAGGATGAAGGGCATGGAAATGCCGTCCACGCCCAGATGGTAGTGGATGTTGATGGCCGGGATCCAGGGCACCAGTTCCACGAACTGCATGGCAGGCGTGCTGCTGTCGAAGCCGGTCCACAGGGGGATGGCCACACCCAGACCGAGCAAGGCCCCCAGCAACGCCAGGGTGCGCTGGCCATCCGCATTGCGGTCATCGCTGCCCGCCGCCAGCACCAGCAGGCCGGCCACGATGGGCACCCAGATGGTCAGGCTGATTATTCCGATTCCTTCCAGCATCTTATTCCTTTACGCACGCATCACGTCGAGGGCCGTGCGGCCTCAGAACTTCACGAACCAGGTCACCAGCAAGGCCACGCCGATGATCATGGCGAAGGCATAGTGGTAGATGTAACCGGACTGGAGATGCCGGGCCATGGCGGCAATCCGGCCCACCAAATGGGCGGTGCCATTCACCAGCCAGCCGTCGATGGCGGTGACATCCCCCCAGCGCCAGAGCTTGCCACCCAGGAAACGGGCGCCGCCGGCGAAAAACCAGTCATTGAATTCATCGAAACCGTACTTGCGGTCCAGGATGGTGTACAACACCCCGGCCTTGGCGCGGATTTTCTCGGGCAGGTCCCGTCGTACCATGTAGAGGTAATAGGCCGCCGCCACCCCCGCCAGCGCCAGCCAGAACGGCAGCGTCATGAAGCCGTGCAGCACCATGGCCCAGGGGCCGTGGAACTGTTCCTGCAACTGGCTCATGGCGGGATGCGCCTGGTGGTCCACGTAGATGGCATTGTTGAAGAAGCCGCCGAACAGCATGGGCTCGATATAGGCCCAGCCGGTATAGACCGAAGGCACCGCCAGCAACACCAGGGGCACCCAGACCACCCAGGGTGACTCGTGGGGGGCATGGTGGTGGCCGTGGGAATGGCCCTCACCCCCGTGGCCATGATCGTCATGGGCGTTGTGGAAGCGTTCCTTGCCGTGGAAGACCAGGAAATACATCCGGAACGAGTAGAAGGCGGTGACGAACACCCCGGCGGTGACGGCAAAGGCAGCAAAGCCGGAGCCCCAGAGATCCGAGGCATAGGTGGCCAGGATGATGGAGTCCTTGGAGAAGAAGCCGGACAGGCCCGGGGTGCCGATGAGGGCCAGGGAACCGATCAGCAGGGTGATCCAGGTGATGGGCATGTACTTGCGCAGGCCACCCATGTTGCGGATGTCCTGGTCGTGGTGCATGCCCATGATGACCGAGCCGGCGGCCAGGAACAGCAGGGCCTTGAAGAAGGCGTGGGTCATCAGGTGGAAGATGGCCAC
>DYHB01000205.1 GCA_020724415.1 Thiobacillus sp. | reverse complement strand
CGCACAAGGTCTGGGCTGCGCCAGGGCGCGGCCGTGGTCACGGCCAGGGGGCCGCTCCGGCCCAACACTCCCCCCAGGCCCAGGAAGCAGGCCCAGGCCCGGTCCGCGTGCCCCGCCCCGTCGCTCTCGGCCACCAGGCGCGGCAGACCCGTGGGGCCGGTCACGCGCCGAATCTTGTGTAAATCGTCGCGCAGGGCCGCATCCCCGGCAGGGATCCTGATACGCCGGTCCTCGAAAACTTGTTTGGCATGGGTCGCCAGGTCCAACTTGCGCGAGCCGCTGAACACCACGCCTTCCACCCGGTGTCCTCCGTAGCGGCGTTTGGCGTCTTCCACCGGCTTTTCCCCCATCCCGGTCTGGTCCATGACCAGCCTGGCCACGTCGTAGCGCCGCATCAAACGGTTCAGCTCCGCATCCTGGACCGCGAACGAGGACCGGTGCAAGGTCACCAACTCCCGGGTCCAGAGCACATCCCCCACTTCCTCAAAGACCCAGGCCGCCCAGAGGTCGCGACGCAATGCAATGTCGTTGCCGATCAGGCAGCGCCCCCCCTGATACAGCCCGGGTTGGCCCGCCTCAGGATGCTCGCAGGCCAGGATCAGGTCGTAGGGCAGCCAGGCCGAGGCCTCGTCCAGAAATTCCAGTTCGTACTCCTGGCGCCAGGCGTCC
This sequence comes from Thiobacillus sp., assembly GCA_020724415.1. Classification (GTDB taxonomy): domain Bacteria; phylum Pseudomonadota; class Gammaproteobacteria; order Burkholderiales; family Thiobacillaceae; genus JADJCP01. The sequence goes on along the minus strand of DYHB01000205.1, from coordinate 1,093 downwards.
TCGTCATTGAGGGCCGCGCGCAAGAGCGTCACATCCCGCTGCAGGCCCTGCTGCACCGCCTCATGGATATCCACCCGGTGGCGGCTCCAGGTGGTGTCCCGCGCGGTCCACAGCTCGTGGAACTTGTTGCTCTTGCCGTTTGGCGTGGATGTGATGCACAGCCGCAGCCCCCCCTTGCTCACCACCGGAAACAGGGCCCGCCAGATAGCCCGGCTGTCCTGATGAAAGGCGAACTCGTCCAGATAAACATTGGCCGAGAAGCCGCGCGCGGTGTCGGCATTGGCGGGCAGGGCCGTAATCCGCGAGCCCCCCGGGAAGATGATCTCCTGGGTCTTGAACGCGGCCCCGGATTCCCCGCGCCAGGCATCTTCCTCGAACCGCACCTCGCCCTTGAGCCCTTCGTAAACCACGTAGAAGGCCTTGAGGATGGGCTTCAGGGCCTCGTCCACGGCCTCCTTGGCCTGGCGTTCCCCGCGCGAGAGGATCACCCAGCGCGCCTTGCGGCCCTGGCTCTCGGCCAGCACGCAGTCCCTGGCGATCTTGCCGCAGGTGCCGAAGGTCTTGCCCGTCTGCCGCGCGAACATCCCGATCATGAAACGCGCCGGATCGTTGATCCAGCGCTGTTGATAGGGCAGAAATTGGATCAGGGGCTGTGTCATCTAGAAACCCAGGACCCGCAGGGCCTCTTGTGCCACGGCCGGGTCCAGCCGCCCCCCGGCAGCAGCCCCGGACAGTTGCGCCTTGACCTCGGCCTGGGCCTCCCGCTTGGCCTCGGCCTTGAGCTTCAGGGCCAGCTCCGCCGAAATCTTGCTGGACCCCACGCTGTCCTTGATGGCCCGGGCCAGCTGCATCAGCTCCTTGGGCTCCAGTTCGCCCCCCGCGCCTCCGGCCCGGGGCCGGATCACGTCGTAAATCAGCTTGTGCAGCATCTCCGGCAGGAAGCGACCCAAATCGTTGTCCGGCAAGGGCCCCAACTCCCGGGCAAAAACCGCGACCAGCTCCCGCGACTCGCGCAGTTGCCGCGCAACCTCCTCAAATTCCTGGCTGTAGCGCCCCACGGCCGACCGGCTCACCGCCGCCCCCAGGGTCTGCA
>DYHB01000204.1 GCA_020724415.1 Thiobacillus sp. | reverse complement strand
CCCTGGCAACGGCTACAGCTGCAGCGACGGCGGCTCCGACCCAGGAGACCCGTTGGCGCCCGTTTCTTTCGGTCACGCCGGTCTATCAGGGCCAGGCCGATCTTGACGGTGGCGGTGACTTCAGCGCCTGGAGCGCCATGCTGCGCGCGGGCGTCATGGGCGAGCTCGGCCGGGGCAAACGTGCCGGCGTGGTACTCAGCTACGATTACACGGATTATTCCTTCTCGGACCTGGCCGGCTTTGGCGGGATCGCGCCATGGAACATCGTGCAGCGTTACGGGGTGTCGGTCCCGCTTTCATTTGGGCTGGGCGATGACTGGAGTCTGGGCCTCACGCCCTCGCTGGATGGGTTCCGTGCCAACGGCGCCGACATGGGTGAGTCCGTAACCTGGGGCGGTCTCGTTACGGCGACCAAACGCTTCGACCATGGCAACCGTCTCGGGTTTGGCATGGGAGTATTCGACCGCCTCGAGGAAACGAGCGTATTTCCGATACTGCTGGTCGACTGGCGCATCAGCGATCGCTGGCGGCTAATCAACCCTGTTCCGGCGGGACCGACCGGCCCTGCCGGCCTGGAGCTCGAATATCGCATGGACAACGGATGGGACATCGGGGTGGGCGCCGCATGGCGCAACGCGCGCTTTCGCCTGAGCGAAGACGGCGACGTGCCCAACGGCATCGGCGAGGAACGTGGCGTCCCCGTGTTTCTCCGCGCAACGCGTGCGTTGGGCGATGAGATGTCCTTGAACCTCTACGCGGGCCTGGTCGCCGCTGGCCAGCTTCGGGTCGAGGACGCCTCCGGCAAGGCGCTGAGCAAGGACGACTTCGATACCGCTCCGCTCTTGGGCGCGACGTTCTCAGCACGTTTCTGAGTGGTCGACGTTGGAGGACACGGCAGGACTGGAGCGCCATGGCCGGGGCCGGCAGCAGCAATGCCTGTCCCGGACCCCCGCACCATGAAGACCGGTGCAGACATCCCGCCGGGCCTGATCCTGGTGCACGGCAATCGGGCCGAGGACTTGCGGGAATTGCTGATGGCCTGGGTCGGGCGGCATCCCCTGGCGCCCCTGGAGTACGAGACGGTGCTGGTCCAGAGCAATGGCATCGCCCAGTGGCTCAAGCTGTCCATGGCTGCGGATGGCTCGGAAGGGGGGTGTGGCGTTGCGGCGGGGTGGGTGTTTTCCCTGCCGTCCAGGTTTGTCTGGCAGGTCTACCGGGCTGTCCTGGGCCGGCAAGCCGTGCCCGAGATTTCGCCCTTGGACAAATCCCGCCTGGTCTGGCGGCTCATGCGGCTGTTGCCGGGCTTGATGGCCGAGCCGCTCTATGCGCCCCTGGCCCACTTCCTGGGCGAGCAGCCGGACCTGCGCAAGGTGTTCCAGTTGGCCGAGCGCCTGGCCGACCTGTTCGACCAGTACCAGGTTTACCGCGCGGACTGGCTGGAGGCCTGGGACCGGCACCAGGATGTCCTCCTGGATGCCCGGGGGGGCGCCGCCCCCCTGGCCGGGGAAGATCGCTGGCAGCCTGACCTGTGGCGGCGCATCCAGGCAGACGTCCTGGGGAACGAATCCGGGGATGTGACCGGGGCGGGCGGTCGGGCAGGGGTGCATGGCGCCTTTCTCGCCCGGGCCCGGGCCACCCCATCGGAGCACCGGCCCCCGGGACTGCCACGCCGGGTCATGGTGTTCGGCATCTCCTCCCTGCCCAGGCAGTCCCTGGAAGTCCTCGAGGCCTTGTCCCGATGGGCCCAGGTACTGATCTGCGTGCCCAATCCCTGCGAACACTATTGGGCCGACATCGT
>DYHB01000070.1 GCA_020724415.1 Thiobacillus sp. | reverse complement strand
CATGCGTCCCTGGAACAGGGTCTGGTTTACCTGTTCCACCAGGGCGACGGGATTGCCCGCCAGGGCCGTGAAGGGTGCCAGGTTGACGCTGAAGGCCGATCCCAACTGGCCGCTGAGCAGGCTGTGGATCAGGTTGGCCCGCTGCACCGCCAGGGTGGGGGTGTAGATCTGGAACTCCGGCCCGTAGAGGTCGGGATGGCCCGGCAAAGCCGCCAGGGGGGAATAGAAGCTGAACACGGTGGGGGGCGTCAGCACCAGTTGCCCCAGGTCGCCGAACAGGTACAGGAAAGTGGCCGGGTCGCCGATCTGGGCCCCCAGGGCCCGGCCCAGGTTCAGCACGTGCAGCACCGGGTCTTTCAGGTGGCCGTGCTGCACCGCCGGCAGGGCGCTGGCTTCCGGGTCGGTGAGAATGGCCGTGAGCACCGCTTTCAGGTCGCCCCGCACCCCCTGGCCGTTGTCGATGAAGACGTTGGCCACCCGCTCGATGTAGGCCGGGCTGGGATTGCTGGTCACCAGGGAACGGATCAGCCGGGTGGCCACGAAGGGGGGCACGTTGGGGTGCTGGAAGACGTTGTCGATGACGGCTTCCAGATCCTGTTCCGTGGTCTGGCCTGCCGGCAGCACCTGGCCGCCGAGCAGGGTTTTTGCGCCCATGTCGTGGTTGGCGTCCCGGGGTTCCATGGTGCCCACGAAGTATTCCCAGTTCTGGCTGCCGGGGGTGGCGCCGGGGCGGGTGGGATAAGTCCAGCCGGTGAGGGCCCGGGCGAATTCCGCCAGACGGGCCTGGTCGTAGGTGGGCACCGGCTGGCCCTGACCATCCAGCACCGGGCCACCGTCCGGATGCAGTTCCCACAGGCCGATGCTGAACAGTTGCAGCAGTTCCCGGGCGTAGTTCTCGTTCGGGGCGCTGGAGGCCGTGGCCTTGGTGCTGTTGGCCAGATCCAGGAACTTGCCCATGGTGGGGCTCAGGGTCACTTCCTTGAGCAGGGTGCGGTAATTGCCGAAGGCATTGCGGGACAGCAGCCGCACCCAGGGAATCAGCTCCTCGCCGCTGGTGTTCTTGTTGGCGGACACCACCAGGGTCTGGCCCAGGGCGAACATCATGCGCTGACGCAACGAGTCCGGGCCGGTGGCCATGTTCTGGAACAGCCGGGCGCGTACCTGGCTGGCGTTCAAACCATCCGGCAGGGTGCTTTCCGGCATCAGGAACTGCTGGGCCAGCCAGGCTTCCCGGCCCAGGGTGCGCAGGGCAGTGATATCGGCCGCCGTGGGGCCGAAGGTGGCCTGCTCCAGGAAACGGGTCGCCTCGATGACCTGGATGTCCGGCGCCGGGGTGGGCGCCGGGTCCGGTGTCGGCGTGGGCTCGGGGCCTGGAACAGGATCGGGTGCGGGATCGGGGGTGGGATCGGGGGTGGGCTCCGGGTCCGGCGTGGGGTCGGGGCTGGGATCAGGTTCGGGTTCCGGTACCGGCAGGTTTTCCACCAGGTTCACGGTATAGCGGCCCACTTCCTGCCAGTTCTGGTAGACCACCACGGCGATGGCGTTCTGGCCGCTGCATACCCAGGCATTGCGGGTGGCGCCGCTGGCGGTGGGGGTGTTGGCCACGTAGAGCATGTGGGCTGGGTCCAGCAGGGTGGCCGTCACCGGTATGGAGCAGGCCTCGGTGCGGGGAATGGCGTACGCATAGACAGCAGGGTCGAAGGTGGGGCTCAGGCCGGCCACGGCCAGGCCGCTCAGGGCGGGGGCGGCCTGGGCTGGCACGACCAGGACTAGAAAGCAGGCCAGGCCCAGAGGGCGTAACGTGGCTTGCAAGGCAAAGGCATGTTTGAACCGCATGAACCTCTCCAGATCAAGGGGGTGACGGAATGGCTTGCGCCGTGGGCCGTGGTGGAGTCCTCCGGCATCGCGCCGGATCGACAAGGACCCGGGAACTGGCCTGACTACCGCGCGTTCCATGGCATCCGCAGCAAGTCGTAAATGGTTTTCGGGGCGGGTCCACCCAGGCCGAACACCAGGTCCGAGTGGGGACGGGCCGATGGATCCAGCGCGGTTCCGAACAGCCGGTCCCAGAATGAGAACACCGAGGCCAGGTTGGCGCGGGCCTCTTCAGGCCGGTCTGAATGGTGGACGCGATGAATGGTCGGCGTGACCAGCACCCGGCTGATGGCGGCTTCCAGCCGCCCCGGCAACGCTAGGTTGCCGTGGGCCAGGAAACCCAGCGCGATGGCGGCTGTATCCAGGATAAGCACCCCCACGGGGTCCAGACCGGCCACGATCACCAGCAGGATCATGGCTCCCCCCGTTGCCAGCGCTTCCAGAGGATGGAAACGCAAGGCCAGGGTGCAGTCATATTCCGTATCGCTGTGATGCACCTGATGCAGACGCCACAGCCAACCCACCCTGTGAGCGGCCAGATGCGCAAGGTAACGGGCCAGATCCAGGACCAGCACGCTCAGCGCCATCGCGCCGGCTCCGGTCAGGCCCATGCGGTTCAGCAAGCCCCAACCCTGATCCCGGGCCAGCAGGGCCGCTCCAACCAAGCCCAACGGCAGCAGAAGCGCGAACAACCCCTGGTTGCAGAAATGCAGGCCCACATTCAGCCGCCAGCGAAGTCCGGGACCGGTGTCCGGACGACGCCAGGGCCACCAGGTTTCCGCCAGCGCCACCAGGGTAAAGCCACCGACCAGGGCCGTCAGGTACCAAGCGCCGGCGTGGGACGGAACGGCTTCCAGCAAGGTTTCCACGAATGCGCGGCTATTTTTCGCGGCGCCGGCGCAGGAGGGCGACGGCCAGCGCCGCCGCCCCGATGCCAAGCAGGGCCAGCCCCTCGGGCTCGGGAATGGGCGTGGCGATGGTGGCCAGGGCCGGAGAACTGGCCAGCAGACATGTGAGCAGCGGCAGGATCGTTTTCATGGACGGGGCTCCTTTTCCATTGGATGGGACGCGGGAATCGCGTCTCCGGCGATGCCAGTCTGGTCTGAGCATGTATCAATCCGGCTTCAGGCGGCGGGCTTCTGGGTTTCAATCGTTTCAACGCATAGAATCCGGCAACCGCGACAAACCAGGGAGCCCCATGTCCACCATCGCGTCCACCCTCACCGGCAGAACGCTGATACGCCTGGCTCTGGGCGGCGGTTTCGTCCTGCTGCTGACCAGCGCGGTGAGCACCTGGGTGCTGTATGGGCAGGTGGAAGACCATGCCACCGAGCGCCTGGCCTTGCGGACCCTGGAGCGGGCGCGGGTCACCGAGCGGGTGCTGGCCCAGACCGTCGAATCCCATGAAGCGGTGCGCCGGGCTTTCCTGGAGAAATGGCCGCTCTATCAAGGCACGGAAACGCTGCGCCGTTTCGAGCAATTGTTCATGCGTTACCCCGACGGGGCCATCCGCAACCGGCCGGAGATCAGCGACGGCCGCAAAGGGGCCACGGGCTGGATACGCAAGAGAGAAGTGGTCAGCGATGACCTGAAACGGCGCTTCGTGCTGTTCTTCGATCTTTCCCAGCAATACGGCCCCGGCATGGTGGTGCGGGAGGACAACCTCTTTTTCACCAGCCTGCCCGAGCAGGCCAACATGGGTTATGACCCGATCCTGTATCCGGACTGGATACTCACCATTCCACCGGATTTCGACCAGAAGAACTACGAATGGGGCCGCGTGGCCTACGCCCCCGCCCAGGCCGGCGAGGGCACCCGCTGGGCGGGGCCGGAACTGGACGACAGCGGCGGGGATGCCGGCCTGGTGTTTTCCGTTCTGACCCCGCTCGTCTATCAGGGCCGCCATCTGGCCACGATGGCCTCCAGCAATAGTGTGGAAGGTTTGCTGCGCCGGGTATTGCACCACGGGGCGAACCCGCTGGAACGCCAGGCTGGCAGGCTGGTGTTGCTGCGGCAGGATGGGCGGATCATCCACGACACCCAGTCCGTCGACGGCGGTGGCCACCTGGCCTCCGCCCTGCCCTTGCACACCCGCATCCTGGCCGCCACCGCCCAGGCGCCCCGCTTACCCCTCACCGGCTACGATGCCGAAGAGGACTGCTACTACGCCGTGGCCCGCATCGAAGGGCCAGGCTGGCTGGCGGCAACCGTGCTGCCCGGCCGGGTGGTACAGGCCGAGGCACTGAGCCAGGCCCAGTGGGCTTTGTGGGCAGGCGCCCTGGCCCTGGTTCTGCTGCTGTCTGTTTTTGCCGCCGTGTTGCGTCGCCGTATCGCCCAGCCCCTGGGGGAACTGACCCGGGCCGCCGAGCGGGTAGCGGCGGGCGACGAAGGCGTGCGCCTGCCTGCGGGCCGCCCCGACGAACTGGGCCGCCTGGCCCAGGCCTTCAACGACATGGCCGCCAAGGTGGCCCGGCGGGACGCCGCCCTGCGCCAGGACAAGGCGGACATCGAGGCCGCCCTGGCGGAAGTGCGCCGCACCGAAGAACGCTGGCGGGCCATGACCGAGAACGCTTCGGACATGATCGTGGTGATGGACCCGGAAGGGGCCATCCGCTATGCCAGCCCTTCGGTGGAACGCTTTCTGGGACGCCCGGCGGCAAGCCTGCTGGGCCACCCCGCCCTGGATCTGGTGCACCCCGAAGACCAGGCCCGCCTGGCCCCCCTGATCACCCAGCCCACCGGCCAGGCGGTGGAGTTCCGCGCCCAACGGGCGGATGGCGAATGGCGCAGCCTGGAGTCCGTGGCCAGCGACCTGCGCGGCCACCCGGCGGTGGGGGGGCAGGTGCTCAACATCCGCGACATCACCGACCAGCTCCAGGCCGAGGCCGAGCTGGCTCGGCAACGGGACGCCCTGCACCAGAGCGAGAAACTGGCCGCCCTGGGCGGCCTGCTGGCCGGCGTGGCCCATGAGTTGAACAACCCCCTGGCGGTGGTGGTGGGGCGTTCCTGCCAACTGGAAGCCAGCCTGGCGGATGCGGGCCAGCGGGATACCGCCGGCGCCATCCGGCGGGCGGCGGAGCGCTGCGCCCGCATCGTCAAGACCTTCCTGGCCATGGCCCGGCAACAGCCCCCCGGCGGGAAGCCACCGACCTCAACGCTGTCATCCTGGGAGCCCTGGAAATGCTGGGCTACAGCCTGCGTTCCGGCGGCGTGGAGGTGCGGACCCGCTTCCAGCCCGGCCTGCCGCCGGTGCAGGCCGACGGTGACCAGCTGGGCCAGGTGTTCCTCAACCTGTTCACCAATGCCCAACACGCCCTGGCGGAAGTGGACGGCCTGCGGCAACTGACCGTGGCCTCTTCCTGGGATGCGGAAAACAGCCAGATCCGGGTGCGGGTGAAAGACAGCGGCCCGGGCATACCCTCGGACCTGCGCTCCCGCATTTTCGAGCCCTTCTTCACCACCAAGGACGTGGGCGAAGGCACGGGGGTGGGCCTGGCGGTGAGCCTGGGCATCGTCCAGTCCCATGGCGGCAGCCTGGAGTTGGTGCAGACGCTGGCCGGCCAGGGAGCCTGTTTTGAAGTCACTCTGCCGGTGGCGGCGGGGGATGCTGGTACCGCTGAAGGGCAAACCCCGTTGCAACCCGCGGCCGGCGGCCTGCGCATCCTGGTGGTGGACGACGAAGTGGAAATCGCGGAAATCCTGCGGGACATCCTGGCCCCGGCGGGCCACGCCGTGAGCCTGGCCCACGACGGCCGCCAGGCCCTGGAACGGCTGGCGCGAAACGATTACGACCTGGTGTTCAGCGATCTGAAGATGCCGGACATGGACGGCCCCGCCCTGTACCGGGAAATCGCCGCCCGCCACCCCGGGTTGGCCAGGCGGGTGGTCATCGTCACCGGCGACACCCTGGGGGGCGCCGCCCGGCGTTTCCTGGACGAAACCGGCCTGCCGGTGGTGGACAAACCCTTCGCGCCGGCGGCTATTCTGGAAGTTGCGGCACGATTCGAGGCGGTTTGAAGCGGCCGAGCCAGGCCCTGCAAGCCAAGAGGGAAGCACCTTGTCATGTGACTTCAGTCAAGAAGCGATGTCGAGCCAAGATTACCCACTCCGTTTCCATAGGCACGGTTATGGCGTACTTGGGCTATGGTGATTCCCCAGCCCGAGTTGTAGCGAGCGACGCTGTCCATGACGGCGGCCACGAAATACATACCATCCCCACAGTTATATTCCGCCACGCTGTCTTTCACCCAGACCGCGCTGGATATTCCTCCCCGGCCATTCCCCGATACCCGTAGCGCGTCAATCGTCATATGTTGTGCTACCGCGTTTTCGCTTTCGAAGCCAACCACGCCGATTCCGCCAACGCCAGCGATCGTGCCGTTACTGATATGTACCGCGGCGGGCGTATGTCTCGGCAAATAGATGGCCACACCCATGCCGGTCGTCCAGCTCGAGCTCATGTCGCTGCATGTCAGGTTAGCGCCGACAAAATCGCCGTTTGTAGTGACCGGCCCCTGGATGGCGAAGCCGTTCAGGTCCAGGGTCACCCGGGGGCTGGTGATCTCAACGCCGGTAGTGTTCACGTCATTGATGGTCAGGTTACCCGCCAGCTTGTACTTGCCTGGCAGGCTGAGGGTGACGGGAAAGCCCGGCGCGTCGCCCGGCGTGACGTTGCCGGCCAGGGCCTTGGCCTGGGTGATGAGGGTTTCGCCATCCACGGCGTGGGCCGGCAGGGTGGCCGCGCACAGGGCGGCGATGGCGGCGGGCAATACGGTCGATTTCATGAGGTTCTCCATGGATTGAGTGTCGGCAAGCGCCGATTTCGCGAAAGTTGTGGAGGGTGATGTCGGCAACACCGCCGTCAGCGGGCGCCTCCGCGCCCCCGCGTGGTGGACGCCGGACCCGGCAACACCGGTGCCGAGGTTGTCGACAGCTTGGGCGGAACGCGATGCGCGGTGGCCTGTTCGTATGCGTGGGCCAGGGCCAGCAACAAGGCCTCGGAGTGCGGCCGGCCGACGAACACCAGACTGAACGGCGACGCGCTGTCGGGGTACTGTCCCGCCGGCACCGTGACCGCCGGCAGACCGGCGATGTTGATCGCCGATACCGTGGTTTCCGAGATCACTGCGTCGTCGTACAGGCCGGGCAACGCCTCGGTGGCTTGGGGAAACACCAGCGCGTCCAGTGCCTGTCCGTCCATGACCTGCCCGAAGAGGTCGAGATAGGCCGCCTTGAGCGCGGAAAACTCCGACAGATCCGGGGAAATGGCGGGATCCGCCAGGGAATCCCGCAGCTCGGGCAGCACTTCGGTGTACCAGAACAGCGGTTCGCCCTCGTCGAAGGGGGATGCGCCGACCATCTGCTTCAGGGCCGCCAGCGAAGGCACGTCCAGACCCGGTAGATAGCGTTCGAAATCATGGGCCGCCGATTCGGTGCCGCGAAAATCGTAAGGCTCGTCCGGCAGGGCCAGTTCGGCGAACCCGCTGCCGGCGAAGGGGTCTTCGACCAGTGCCGCGCCCAGCGCCTGGAGCTCGCCCAGCGCCCGCGCGTACAACGTCGTGGTCGGGGCCGACAGCGGCGTCGGCCGCCAGCCCGGTCCGTACAGGCCGAGACGCTTGCCTTGCAGCGCGTGCGCGGTCAGTCCGGCGGCATAGCCACCGGCCGGCGCCAACGGACCGGCCAGCACCGACAACAGGATCGCCGCGTCGCGCACGCAGCGGGCGATCGGCCCGGCGACATCACGGGTGCTGGCCGCCAGTGGCGCGATGCCATCCGTCGGGATCAGGCCGAAGGTCGGCTTGACGCCGACCAGACTCTGCGCGGCGGCCGGGTTCTGGATCGAACCCCCGGTCTCCTCGCCCAGCGCGATCAACGCCATGCCGGCGGCCACGGCGGTGGCCGAACCGCTGCTGCTGGCGCCCGGTGCCAGATCGTGGTCGATGGCATTCAGGGTGGGGCCGGCCCAACTGCTGTTGGCGCGCGTGCCGTCATCGCTGAAGGCCGGAATGTTGGTTTTGCCCAGGATCACGGCGCCGGCATCCAGCAGGCGTTGCACGACACCGGCGTTGGCACGCGGAAACAGGTCGATGCCACCGGCGCGCACGCTGGTGCGATGCCAGCCAAAGGTCGACGGCGCGCCCAGCCAGTCCATCGATTCCTTGATCGCCACCGGAATGCCGGCGAGGGGTCCGATCGATTGGCCGAGTTCACGCGCCTGATCGGTGGCGCGGGCTTGCGCCAGCGCCAGCGGGTTCAGGGTCGTGAACGCGTTGTAACGCGGCTGGTACCGATCGATCTGTTTCAGGTAGGCGCGGGTCAGCATCACCGAAGTGAAGCGACCCGTATCGAGCCCGTCGATGGCTTCGCGCAAGCTCAGGTTGAGTACGTCGATATCGTCGTCGTCCCGCCCGCCGCCACAACCGGCCAGCAGCGCGGCGGCCGCGCCGAGCAGCAGGAAACGCCGGCGCGGCGGATTGAACGGAAATCGAACGGAGACGGGAAAAGTTTCGAGATTCTTGGTCATGATGCGATTCCAGATTCAGCCAGGGGTCAGGGCTCAGGGGCAGGCGATGCTGCCGCACACGTTGGGCGTGGTGTTCACGGTGCCCATGGTGACGTTGGCGTTGGCGCCGGCACCGTGGTTGGACTGGAAGAAGTTGCCGCCCCGGGCGCCCATGGCGTTGATGCCGTGGCCGTTGTTGTTGCTGGCCTGGCTTTCCGTGAGCAGTACGGAATGACCCTGCACGCCGGGGCCGTCGTTGGCCATCACCAGGGTGCGGGAAACCACCGCGCCATTGACCACCATGCCGCCGCGACCGTTGTTGATCAGGCTCAGGTCGTCCATGCGCATGCCCCAGGTGTCGTCTCCAGCCCGCAGGCCCAGGCCTCCCAGGCCACGGATCTGACCGTTGCGCACGGCAATGCCGGCCCAGCCCAGGCCGGGCGCGATGTCGACGCCGATGCCGTCGTCCTCGTGGATGCTCCGGTCGCTGCAGGTAGGCCCGATGCTCAGGCTACAGGTGACGGGCCCGGCGATGGCGAAGCCGTTCAGATCCAGGGTCACGTTGGGGGCGCTGATGAGCACGGCGGTGGTGTCCGCGTTCGCCACGGTCAGGTTGCTGCTCAGGCGATAGCTACCGGAACGGCTGATGACCACCGGGAATCCCGGCGTATCGCCAGGAGTGAGGTTGCCGGTCAGGGCCTTGGCCTGGTCGATGAGGATCACGCCGTCGACGGCGTGGGCGGAGGCATGCAGGGATGCGAGCAGGACGGCGAGGAGGAGTTTTCGGCTATGCATGGTTTGGGTTCCTTGTAATTGCGTGGTGAGGGTCAGGCCTGGATACGCCGCCGCCGACGGGTCAGCAGGGCCGCCAGGCCGATGCCCAGCAGGGCCAGGCCGGGGGGTTCCGGTACCTGGCCGGTGGATGGCTTGGCGACGCCATAGCTCACGTCGTCGATGATGAAATCGTCGACAAAGGGGCTCACATCGCTCATGGCGTGGATGCGTACACCGGCGAGCGGGGCGTCGTGGATGAAGCCCAGGAAGGTCCATTGGTCGAAGAAGGCGCGGGTGAAGCTGTCGCGCACGTTGCCGCCGTCATCCAGCAAGTCGAATTCCAGGAACACCATGCGCGTGGCGGCGCGTACCCAGAGTCCGAAGCTGTCCATTCCGGTGGGCAGCAGGGCGGTGAGGGTGTCCAGCTGATCCGGGCTGCCATCCACGTCGGACAGGCCGATGCGACCGCTGTGAGGCATGAAGGTGGTGGCCCGCGGGGTGTCGGCCGCGGACCAGGTGATGCCCTGGCTGGATACCGTGCCGGCGTAATTGGTGTCGGCCACCCAGGGGGCGGATTCGAAATCGTCCTGGCCCTGGATGTCGACTGCCTGGCCGAAATCGGCGGCATTCGAGTAGAACAGGATGTCCGCCTGGCTGGCGGGGGCGGCCAGGAGCAGGGACAGGACCAGGGTGGCCAGGCTCTTGTGCTTGAAGGGAGAGGACATGATGGAGTCTCCTGGGCTGTGGGCGTCAGGCACGACGGACACGGGAGCGGGCCAGGGTCGCCAGACCCAGACCCAACAGGGCCAGGGAGGTGGGTTCGGGTACATGGCCGGGATTGCCGGAGTTGCCGCCGTCACCGGGGCCACCCGGGTCGTCCGGCACGCAACCATCCAGACAGCTCAGGCTGGTGACCATGCCGCCGAACTCGGCGTCGACGTCGAACAGCACGAAGCGGGGCCAGTCGAAGCCGGCCAGCGATGGCACCCCGGAAGGCATGGAGCCGTTGTCGAAGACCGAGGAGGAACTGTCGACCAGAACCAGGTACGCGCTGACATCGTTCCCGTCGTAGCCGTAAGCCAGGTACTCATCGCCCACACCCGGATAATCATTGAAGATGGCCAGCATCACCGACAGCCCGTACAGATCCCAACTGGCGACGCCGCCATCCACGCTGACCTGCATGCCGTAGCCGGAACCGCTGCCCATATAGACGCCCAGGCCGGTGTCTCCGGGGTTCTGGTCTGTCCAGGTAGTGTCGTAGGTGAACTGGCCGGCGAACGTGCTCCAGCCGGTGCCGTACGGATCGTTGTCCACGGTTCCGGAGAAACTGATGGTGAGGGGCGCTGCCAGTGACGCGAACGGCAGGCTGGCGAGCAACAGGGTGAGAAGGGTTCTGGTCATGGTGGGCTCCGTTGGGATGAAAAGGGTTGCGTTCAAGGATTTCGGCCCGGGCGGCGGCGGCCACGCGCGCGCGCCATGCCGAACAGGGCCATGCCGGTGCCGAGCAATCCCAGGCCGAACGGCCCCAGCGTGGGCACCGCCTGGATTGGCGCGGCCAGATCCGCGCAGCCGGCCTGGCAGCCGAGCCAGGTGATCCGGCCACCGAATCCGAACTCCGGATCGAGCAGCAGAAAGCGCGGCCAATCGAAGCCATCCGCGCCGGGCAGCGTCGACGGCAGGGCATCACCGGTGATTGCCGTCTGGCTGAAATCGGTCAGCGTCACGGTCATGCTGGTCTGGACGCCGTCGTCGCCATGCGCGATGTACTCGTCAACGCCGACGAAATCGTCCAGCACCGCGAACATGAACGGCGCCCCATACAGCGACCAGCTGGCGGCACCGCCATCGACCTCGACGTGGATGCCGTAGTCGACGCCGTTGCCCTGGTAATTGCCGATACCGGCGGAGGCATCCAGATCCAGCCAATCGCTGTCATACGTGAAGGTGCCGGAGAACGTGGTCCAGCCGGTGCCGTGCGGGTCATCGTCGATGACGCCGGCGAACGCGAAGCGATATGGCGCGGCCTGGGCGACGCCGGCGACGCTCAGGGCAAGGCCGCAAGCGAGGACGAAAGACGGGATCGGCGAAATCTTCATGATGGCGGTGGGCACGGGGTTGTCGGATGCGGCCAGTCTGCGTCGGGCGCGTATCAATTCGGCTTCGCGCCGGGCCGTTCTTGTTTCATTTGTTGATGCGTCGTCCGCCCTTGGCGCGAGACGAACTCAGCGAAACTCAGACTGGCGGCGCCATCGACACCGCTGGCCAACAACGCGGCATACGCCACGCTCTCCGGCAGGCCGGGAAAGGCATTCGGGCGCGCGGCCGGGGATGGCCGACGGAAGTAGGCAAGCAAGCGATTCATTTCGATCTCCTTTCGAGGGGGCGGCGGTACCGGGCACGCGTTTCAGCTAGACGGCATCCCGGTCCAGGCCAGCATCAGGCGTGGGCCGACGGCCAGGGCGACGAGAACGAGCGCCGCCCAGATCGCGGCGACCACGGTGGTTTCGTGCTCGGCCAGCCAGTCCGACCAGCCGCGCCGGGCCAGACGCGGACGCAGCAAACGCAGGGCTAGACTGGCCGCCATGGCGGCGAACACCAGCACAAGGAATAGCGACAGGGTTCCGGAGGCGAGAGGGAGGGCGTCGGTCATGGCTACGCGCGGTGGTGGGGTGCGTAACCAGTGTGCGCGGCGTCTGTATCGGTACCGCTTCACGCGCCGACGATTTGGTTTCGATTGTTTCCGGCGATGCGCGCGCCGGCGCGCGTCAGACCGGTGATTCCGGCATCAGGCGGGCGAGCAGTTCGAGGACGTCGTCGGGGGTGAACGGTTTTTCTAGCCAGGACAGGCCGGTTTCACGCAGGAACGGCGCCACGCTCGGCGACATGGTGTCGCCGGTGATGAACGCCATGCGGCCGGCCAGTTCGGGATGGCGGTCGCGGATGGCCCGCCACAGGGCGGGACCATCGGTATCTGGCATGCGTACATCCGACAGGATGAGGTCGAAGCCCTGACCCGAGGCCAGCCGGTCGAGTGCCTCGCTGCCGCTCGCCGCCAATGTCGCCTCGAACCCGGCCGAACGCAGGATGTCGCCGAGCAGATCGGCGATCTCGACCTCGTCGTCGACGACCAGCACATGCCCGGAGCGCGGCGGCGGGGCCAAGCGATCGGCCGCGGCCCCCGCCGCCACGCATCTTGGCGTGTTCGCCACGAGCGGCAACCAGAGTCGGAAGGCGCAACCATGATCGACTTCTTCCAACACCAGATCGCCGCCCTGTTCGCGCAGCACCGACCGACTCACCGACAGGCCGACGCCGGTGCCGGCCCCCTCCGCCTTGGTGGTGAAGAATGGGTCGAAAATCCGTTCGCGGGATGCCGGCGGCACGCCGGGACCGTTGTCGGCCACACGAAGGAACACGCCGCCGTCGGCCAGGCCGGTTTCCACCTCGATCACGCGCGGTTCCGGACATTCCGCCAGGGCCTGCTGGGCGTTGACCAGCAGGTTGACGATGGCCTGACCAACCTGTTCGGCGGCCATTTCCAGAGCCGGCAACTCCGGCATCAACCGGCCGCGCACCTGGATGCCGGAACTGCGCAGACCATAGCCGAGCAGATCCAGGGCGCCACCGGCGAGTTCGTTGAGCGAGGCACTGCGCCGCGTGGTTGGCCGCTGCCGCGCCATCGCCAGGAAGGTCTGGACAATGCGCCCGCAACGATCGGCGGCGGCATGAATCTTGAGGGCATCCGCCTTCAGGACCGGATCGGCGGTCTTGGCCTCCAGCAACGCCGCGCGTCCCATCAGGATCGCCAACGGATTGTTCAGCTCATGGGCGACACCGGCCAGCAGCGCGCCCATCGCCGACAACTTCTCGCTTTGCCGCAGGGCGTCGCGCTGGCGCGCCAGTTCTTCCTCGGCCCGTTTCCGTTCGCGCAGATCCATGACGAAAGCGGTGAAGAAATGGGCCTCGCCCACCCGGTTGGCGGAGACGCTCATCTCCACCGGGATTTCCACGCCATCGGCGGTCAGCGCGGCGAGTTCCAGGCGACCACCGAGCATGCGCGAGACACCACTGGCCAGATAGCGGGCCAGACCCGCCCGGTGGGCGGCGCGCTGACGTTCAGGGATAATCAGTTCGGCCATGTCCCGGCCCAGGACGTCCCGGCGCCGATGGCCGAACAGGGCCTCGGCGGCCGGGTTGAATTCCACCACCCTGCCCTCGGCATCCATGGTGATGACCGCCAACAAGGCGTTGTCGACGATGGCCGATTTGAAGGCCTCGCTTTCCTCAAGCTGGCGGCCGGCCTCCCGATAGGCGGCGAAGGTGCGGGCGACGACATTGGCCCAGGTCTGCCAGAGGCGCGGCAGAACCGGCTCCGGAGTGGCCGGATTGCGCGAGACCCGCTGGATGTAGTGCACCAGTTCCAGGGCCGGATTGATGAACTCCCGCCGGAGCAGGTAAAGGGCCAGGAGAAAGGTGCCGGCCAACAGGGCCAGAATGATGCCGTAGGGCACGAAACGAGGCAGCAGCAGCGCGGTGATCTCCCGGTCCGGGATGACGTGGACCAGGGTCCAGGGGGCGTGCCGGGCCGTGGCCGCCACCAGCACATGACCCGCCCGCTCCACCGGCGCGCCATCGGCTCGCAGGATTTCGGCCAGATCATCC
>DYHB01000069.1 GCA_020724415.1 Thiobacillus sp. | reverse complement strand
AAAGTACGTTGGGGCATGCTGATCGACACCACTAAGTGTGCCAATGGCTGCAATGACTGTGTCACAGCCTGCAACACCGAAAATGGCCTGGATGGCCGGACCGGGCCCCAGGATTCCCAGTGGATCCGCAAGGTGGAAATCAAGAATCTCCAAACCGGCGCTCAGCATGAACTGCCCATGCTCTGCCTCCATTGCGAACACCCGCCATGCGTGGATGTCTGCCCCACCGGGGCCTCCATGAAGCGCGCCGACGGCATCGTCCTGGTGGACCGTCACATCTGTATCGGCTGTCGTTATTGCATGATGGCCTGTCCATACAAGGCCCGCTCCTTCGTCCATGAGCCCCTGACCGACCAGAATCCCGAAGTCCCCCGGGGCAAGGGATGCGTGGAATCGTGCACCTTCTGCGTCCAGCGCGTGGACCGGAATGAATCGCCCGCCTGTGTCGAAGCCTGCAATGCCCATGGCCATAACGCCATGATTTTTGGCGATCTGAACGACCCGGAAAGCGAAGTCGCCAAGGCCATGAAGACCTATGCCACCACCGAGGTCCGTGCCGACCTGCGCCTGAATACCGGCGTACGCTACCAAGGAATCTAACACCATGGCAGAAGAACTGTGCTTGGATAAGAGCGACTGCAAGGTCAAGGCCTTCTGGGGCCTGCTGGCCGTGGGTGGCCTCTTTGTCCTGATCGCCCTCATCGCGTTTTTCCACCTGGAGCATGTGGGTCACGTCGACACCGGCATGAACAATCAGGTGGTGTGGGGGCTGCCCCACGTCTTTGCAGTATTCCTCATCGTGGCCGCGTCCGGCGTACTCAACGTCGCCTCCATCGGCTCCGTATTCGGAAAGAAGATGTACAAGGCGCGGGCGCCCCTCTCAGGCATGCTGGCCATTGCCATGTTGGCCGGGGGGCTGGCCGTACTGGTCCTGGATCTGGGTCGTCCCGATCGGCTGATCGTGGCCATGACCTACTACAATTTCAAATCCATCTTTGCCTGGAACATGCTCTTCTACAATGGCTTCTTTGCCATTGTCGGCCTGTACCTGCTGACTCTAATGGACAAGAAGCTCAAACCCTGGTCCAAGCCGGTGGGTTTCATTGCCTTCCTCTGGCGCCTTGCACTGACGACCGCCACAGGCTCCATCTTTGGTTTCCTGGTGGCCCGGGCGGGATTCAACTCCGCACTGTACGCCCCCATGTTCATCATTCTGTCCTTCGGCTACGGCCTGGCCGCATTCCTCGTGGTTCAGTCGGTGATGTACAAGTGGAACGGCATTCCCATGGATGAGCGCATCCTGGCCAAGATGAAGAACCTGCTGGCGATCTTCGTGGCCGCATCCCTGTACTTCACCGTGGTGCTGCACCTCACCAACATGTACTTTGCCAAGCAGTGGGAGTTCGAGCGCTTCATCCTCATGGATGGTGGCATCTACACCCTCCTGTTCTGGGGTGGTCAGGTACTGATCGGTGGCATCATCCCGCTGATCCTGCTGTTCCAGCCGGCCGCCGAGAAGCATCCGGCCCTGGTCTTCTTCGCAGCCCTGCTGGTCATCCTGGGCGGCCACGCCCAGATGTATGTCACCATTGTGGGCGGCCAGGCCTTCCCGCTGGAAATGTTCCCGGGCTATGCCGTCAGCAGTTCCTTCTATGACGGGGTGGTTGCCCAATATTCGCCCACCCTCTGGGAAGTGATGCTCGGCTTCGGCGGCATCGCCATAGCCTTTGTCATCGTCACCCTGGCGGTCCGGGTACTGAAGTTCCTGCCCCAGGACGACTTCAAGGAAATCGAAGTCCAGCATCACTGACAGACGCACGCGATTTTAATCTCCGGACCCGGACAAAGCCGACTAAATTGGTCGGCTTTGTCGTTTTCAAGCATAATAGACCCATGCGTCAATTCTTCATCTCCGCTGCACACAAGTCCTCAGGGAAGACCACGGTCACCCTGGGACTCTGCCGTGCGCTTGCCAATTCAGGCCTAAAGGTCCAACCCTTCAAGAAGGGTCCGGACTATATCGACCCCATCTGGCATGCCAAGGCGGCCAGACGCGCCAGCTATAACCTGGATTTCAACATGATGCGACAGGATGAAATCCTGTCATTGCATGGCCGGCATGCCACGGCAGCGGATGTCAGCATCATCGAAGGCAACAAGGGCTTGTATGACGGCATGGATGTGGCGGGCAGCAACAGCAATGCCGCCCTCGCAAAAATGCTTGGCGCCCCGGTCATCCTGGTCCTGGACACCATCGGCATGACCAGAGGCATTGCCCCCTTGTTGCTGGGCTACCAGGCCTTTGACCCTGAGCTGCGCATTGGCGGCGTCATTCTCAACAAGGTGGGCGGACCACGCCATGAAGACAAATTGCGTGCCGTCCTGGAGCACTATACGGACATCCCGGTGCTGGGTGCCATCCACAAGAACGAGCAATTGGGCATCCGTGAGCGACATCTGGGGCTGATACCCGGTAACGAATCCAGCGATGCGGAATACCGCATCCAAGCCATTGCGGACGTGGTGCAGCAACAGGTCGACCTGAACGCAGTATTGGCAGCCGCCGGCCAGTTGCCCAGCCATGCCCCGGGCCGGCAGGCACCGACACCTGCCCAGCCCCTGAGAGTCGGATTGATCCGCGACGCGGCCTTCGGGTTTTATTACCAGGAGGACCTGGATACCCTGACGGCTCTGGGTGCTGAACTAGTCACTGTAAACAGCCTCGTGGATGCCGGATTGCCGGAACTGGATGCCCTGATCATCGGCGGCGGATTCCCGGAATCCTTCATCCAGGAATTGAGTGCCAATGCAGCCCTGCGCCGAGACATCGCAGTCCAGGCCGAGGCCGGTCTCCCCATCTATGCCGAATGTGGCGGCCTGATGTATTTGAGCCGGTCCATCCAGTGGGAAGCGCAAAAAGGCGACATGGTGGGCCTGATTCCCGGCGATGCTGTCATGGGGGAGCGCCCGGTGGGCCGGGGCTACGCCGAGCTGTCGCCAACCGGAGCCAGCCCCCTGGCCAGCCTGGAGCGTGGCCTGATCCAGGCCCATGAGTTCCACCATTCCCATCTGGAGAACCTGGCCGAAGGTCTGAAGTATGCCTACAAGGTATGCCGGGGCCATGGCATGGGCCAGCAAAAAGATGGCTTCGTCCACAGAAATGTACTGGCCAGCTACTGCCACCGCCGGGGCAGTGGAGACCTGGGCTGGATACACCCCTTCATCGCGCAGGCCCGGGCCTACGCGACCCAGCGGCAGTCATCCCGCATGGCCGCCTAAATGCAAACGAGAGAGAGGAACTTCGATGATCAGTTTGACTAAAACCGCGGCGGAGCAAATCCGTCAAGCCGCTGAAAATGCCGAGGCCGGCAACATGGCCCTGCGCATTGCAGCGAAGGTCAATCCTGCCGGTATGCTGGAGTTTGGCATGGGCTTCGACGATGAGCGATCCGACGACACCCTGGTGGAATCCTGGGGCGTGACCTTGCTGATCAACAAGCACAGCATTCCCCTGCTGGATGATGTCACCCTGGATTTCGGCGAGGTCTCGCCCGGCCAGAACAGCTTCATCTTCATGAAACCGGAAGCCGAAGGGGGTGGCGGTTGCGGCTCGGGCGGCTGCGGCAGCGGCGGATGCGGTTCGGGCGGATGCTCCACTTGATGGGGTGACTGCGTAACCCCGTGACGGGTGGCGACATCCCACCCGGTCACGGTCAACCTGTCACACGCCGGTTTGCAACTCGCTCTTCACTCAGTTACTGGTTCACCATGGATTACCTACCAATATTTCTCGATCTGCGCGGTAAAAACAGCCTTGTGGTCGGTGGCGGGGACACTGCCGCCCGGAAAGCCTCACTCCTACTGGGCGCCGGCGCCTGGGTCACGGTCGTGGCACCTGGCTCCCTCTCCGAGGCCTTTGCCACCCTCAACGGCACCGACCGCATCATCCATCGCCAGACATCCTTCGACGCCAGCCAGTTGGAGGGCATGGAGCTGGTATTCGCCGCCAGCGATGACCCCGTGCTGGACAAGCAGGTCTACGATGCCGCGCGCATCCGGCGTCTGCCCGTCAATGTAGTCGACAAGCCGGAAATCTGTTCCTTCATCATGCCCTCCATCATCGACCGCTCACCGGTCGTGGTGGCCGTCTCCAGTGGCGGCGAGGCACCCGTGCTCTCGCGCCTGCTGCGCGCCCGGCTGGAAACCCTGATACCCGCCGCCTATGGCCGACTAGCCGCCCTGGCAGGGCGCTTCAAGAGCCGTGTCCGGCAACACTTCAGCACCACTGACCAGCGCCGCAAGTTCTGGGAAAACGCCCTCCTGTCACCGATAGCAGAGATGGTCTTTGCCGGAAGGGAGCAGGAAGCCGAGGCCGCCCTGGCCAAGATGCTGGATGAAGCAGGCAACACGCCCGAAGGCGGAGAGGTCTACCTGGTGGGGGCCGGTCCGGGCAATCCTGACCTGCTCACCTTCCGCGCCCTGCGCCTGATGCAACAGGCCGACGTGGTGGTCTACGACCGGCTGGTCTCGCCCCCCATCCTGGACATGTGCCGCCGTGATGCCGATCGGCTTTATGTGGGCAAGGAGCGGGACA
This sequence comes from Thiobacillus sp., assembly GCA_020724415.1. GTDB lineage: Bacteria > Pseudomonadota > Gammaproteobacteria > Burkholderiales > Thiobacillaceae > JADJCP01. Next base: position 9,293 of record DYHB01000069.1, on the reverse strand, counting down.
ACCATGCCGTACCCCAGGAAGAGATCAACATGGTCCTGGTTCGCCTAGCCAAGGAAGGCAAGCGCGTGCTGCGCCTGAAGGGCGGCGATCCGTTCATTTTCGGACGGGGCGGCGAGGAGATCGAAACCTTGCGCGAGCATGGCGTCCCATTCCAGGTGGTTCCCGCAGTGACGGCAGCCGCCGGTGTGGCCTCCTATGCCGGCATTCCCTTGACCCACAGGGATCATGCCCAGGCCCTGATCCTGGTGACCGGTCACCTCAAGGACGGCACCATGGACCTGGACTGGGACATGCTGTGTCGACCAGGCCAGACCATTGTCATCTACATGGGCTTGAAGGGCCTGGTGACCCTGTGCGACGAGATGCGCAAACACGGCATGCCAGGGGACACACCGGCCGCCGTGGTGCAGCAGGGCACCACCCTGAACCAGAAAGTGGTCATTGGCACCCTGGACAACCTGCCTGCCAGGGTGGCCCAGGCAGACCTGAAACCCCCCACGCTGATCATTGTCGGGAGCGTGGTGAGCCTCCACGAGAAATTGAACTGGTTCAACCCCGAGCCCGCCGAGGATGACCATTGGCATACGCCCCTGGACCAACCTGCCCGGCTGGACATGTGAGCCGGAACGCCGCCCGACAGACCCCGTCCGGGATGTCGGGCAGCACAGGTCCCCGGGCTGTCCTCAGCCCATGAAAAACAGGTAGGCCACGCCCACGGCGGCGACGAAGCCGGCCAGGTCAGCCACCAGTCCCCCCGCCACGGCGTAGCGTACGCGCTTGATGCCCACGGCACCGAAATACACCGCCAACACGTAAAACGTGGTCTCGGTGCTGCCCTGGACGATGCTGGCCAGGCGACCCGCAAAGGAATCCGCGCCATGGGTCTGCATGGTCTCGATCATCATGGCTCGGGCGCCAGATCCCGACAGGGGTTTCATCAGCATGGTGGGCAAGGCATCGACCCAGGCCGTATCCAGCCCCAGGCCCGCCACACCGCGCCGGACCCCTTCCATGGCCACCCCCAGCGCCCCGCTGGCCCTCAGCATGCCGATGGCCACCAGCATGGCCACCAGATAGGGAATGATGGTCACCGCCACCCCGAAGCCTTCCTTGGCACCATCCACAAAGGCCTCATAGGCATTGACCCGACGCCACAACGCACCGAGCAGGAAGAGCATGATCAGGGACAAGAGCAGAACATTGCTGATGAGCGACGAGCGGGGTGCCAGTTGCTCTGGCGGCAAGCTGGCGAAGTAGCCGGCCAGCCCGGCCACCACGAGGGTCAGCCCGGCCACCCAGGCCAATACCACCCGGTCCAGGCGGATGCGCTGCATGGCGGCGACAAACACAAACCCTGCCAGGGTTGAACAATAGGTAGCAAACAGCAGGGGCATGAACACGTCGGTAGGGTCCGCCGCCCCCAATTGGGCCCGATAGGTGAAGATGGTAACCGGCAGCAGGGTAATGGCCGAGGCATTGATGACCAGGAACAGAATCTGAGCATTGCTGGCGGTTTCCTTGTCGGGATTCAGTTCCTGCAACTCCCGCATGGCCTTGATGCCCATGGGGGTGGCCGCATTGTCCAGACCCAACATGTTGGCAGCCATGTTCATGGTAATGGAGCCCAGAGCCGGATGACCCCGTGGCACCTCCGGAAACAGACGGGCAAACAAAGGCGCCAGCAGCCGTGCCAGGGCGTCCAGAAAACCCGCCCGTTCGCCGATTTTCATGATCCCCAGCCACAAGCACATCACCCCCGTCAGGCCCAGGGCGATCTCGAAGGCCAGCTTGGCATTGTCGAAACCGGATTTCATCAGCAGGGCAAAGACATCCTCCTGGCCAGCGATGAAATACTGCCAGAGTGCCGCAGCGAAGGCGGTCAGGAAGAAGCCCACCCAGATGAGATTCAGCATGGACAGGGAAAAGGGCTAGAGGTCAGCCAGCCAGAGCAGGCCCAACAAGGCCAGCCAAAGCAGCAGGGCCCGCCACACCAGGTTCACGGCACCCTCCAGATACTCTACCCCGCGTTGCCCGGTACCCGCCCGGTCCGGTCCGGAGGCACCAGCCTCAGGTGTGGTGTCCCAATCGGCCCCCAGGGCGCCGGCGCCTGATAATTCGGCGATACGCCCGGTATCCCCTGTCGACCGAACGGCCGACCGCCACCCGGCCAGGGCCTTGTCGAACTGCCCGACCACCGCAAAACTCAGGGCCATCCCCCTGGCAGGTAACCACTCCATCAGGCCCAGTACCTGGCTGGATCTGGCATGGAACAGGGCTTCATCGCGCCAGTGACGGACAAAGAACTGGGTCAAGGCATACAGAAGAGCCCCCGTCACCCCAAGCAGCACATACCAGAAAATCACGGAAAACAGTCGTCTCAGGGCTTGGCGAAACACCGTGCGCATGCCGCAGTCGACCAGCGCTTCGGCATTCATGTCCGAGGTCACCTCCCGGCACCAGCCGCCTTCAAAACGCCGGGCGCGCTCCAGATCACCCACCGTCAAGGCCCCGACCGCATCCATGGCATCCAGGGCCAGATGCCTGAATCCTATGGAAAAATACAGGACCAAGGCCGACAATGCCCAGGCCATGGGGACCGACGCCACCTTCACCAGGGCCATGATCAATCCGCCCGCCAGGGCAGGCAGGAAGATTCCCAGCGTCATGGCCAGCCAGACATAGCGATCGGTTCCGGCATCGAAGTGGCGCAGCATCCAGTCAGCCCTGCCCTGAAGCCAATGGTCCGCGACCGAAGGGCGCTGCAGGGGCCTGAAATAGTCCGCCAGCAGCGCTGCCAGCAGAACCGACAGGGTCATGGCTGGCTGACCTCCACGCTGAGCCGGCCCATATGCCAGGGGCTGTCGGTCGGCTCGTAGATTTCCACGGTGGGCATGGCGATACCCCGGCCTTGAGCCTGGAGATGCCTGTCCAGGGCCAGGTAGGCCTTGCTGGGTGCCAGCAGGATGCCGGCACGCACCTGGGCCAGCCATACCTTGCGTGGCGGAATCTGGTCGATGAGCAGGGGGGCGGCCACTTCGGTTCCCGCCGGGACCAGATAGCCAGCACGCCCCACCCGCTCTCCCATCGGCACCACATCCGGATTGGTCAACAAAACGGTGATGGGCAAGCCCGGCTCAATCCCCTTGCTCACCAAGGCTTGACGCACTTCCACCTGCACATCGGGCAGTTTGGCAAAGTCACCGGTATGGGACTTGTATGCATAGACATAGGGACCCCGCACGGTCTCTTCGATCAGCACCCGATTGAACCCGCCCCACCAGGCGTAGATCAGCAGCAGGGGCAGCACGAATGCCAACAGAAATGGAATGAATCGCTTCACGAATCGTCACACTCAATGCGTTCTATTGAGGCAAAGATACTACATCCGCCGGCCCAAGCGCTGCCTATAATGAGCCGCGTCTCCACATTGGATGAGCTGCCATGCGACTTTTCGCCCTGCCTGCCCCCGTGGCCATGTCTCTGCTTGTGGGCTTTCTCGGTACCTTCGCCCCCATGCTGCATGCCGAACCGGGCTATCCCCCCCTCGGAGTCTCGGTCAAGGCTGTCCAACTCGCGCCCCACAGCTACTATGTTCCCGGCCGGGCCGGTGCTGCCTCCACGGCCAACGAAGGCTTCATGTCCAATGCCGGCTTCGTGGTCACGCCTGACGGCGTGGTGGTATTCGACAGCCTGGGCACGCCCTCCCTGGCCCAGGCCATGCTGGACGAGATCCGCAAGATCACTGCGGCCCCCATCCGCCATGTCATTGTCAGTCACTACCATGCCGACCACTACTATGGTTTGCAAGTGTTCAAGGATGCGGGCGCAGAAATCTGGGCCCACACTGGCGCCCGGGGCGTCATCGGGTCCGAGGCCGCACGCTTGCGTTTCGAGCAGCGCAAGGACATCCTCGCTCCCTGGGTGTCGGATGCCCTACAGCGCTTTCTGGAGCCGGATATCTGGCTGGAGGGAGATACCGATTTCAGCCTCGGCGGCATCCATTTCAAGCTGCGCCATGTGGGGCCGGCCCACTCTGCCGAAGACTTGGCCCTGTTCGTCCAGGGCGACGGGGTACTCTATACCGGCGATCTGGTCTTCAAGGGCCGGGTGCCTTTTGTGGGCGATGCCGACTCCAAACTCTGGCTGGCCGCCCTGGACAAGCTGATTCAGCTCGAGCCCGAGCTCCTGGTACCCGGGCACGGCGGCGCCTCGGATACCCCCCTGGAGGACCTGACCCTGACCCGGGACTACCTGCGCTTTCTGCGTACCGAAATGGGCAAGGCGGTAGCTGATCTGACGCCCTTCGACGAAGCATACGAGGCGGTGGACTGGACACCCTATGCCGGCATGCCGGCCTTCCGGGAGGCCAACCGGCGCAATGCCTACAACACCTACATACTCATGGAACGGGAATCCCTGGGCCCATAAAGCTGGTTCGTGACCTGGGCAATTAGGTGCTGCGCCCAGCGACCATGGGTGTACCATATAAGCATTCTCTAATTCATGGAGCCCATGATGACGGACGACAAGACCCGCCTGGCCGCACAAGCCTACGACAAGGCCCTCACCTACGAACTGGACTATGGCTGCTGCCCCCAGTGTGTGCTTGCCGCCGTCCAGGAAACCGTCGGTGTCATTGATGACAGCGTCATCAAGGCCAGTCATGGTCTTTCCGGCGGGGGCGCCCTTTCCGGTCAGGGTGCCTGCGGCGCACTCACCGGTGGCTTGCTGGCGCTGTCGGCCAGACGCGGCCGGGATCGGGACAAACTGGACAAGGGCCGGTTCATCAACAACTTCAAGAAGGGCCAGGAATTGGTGGATCGCTTCAAGTCCGAATTTGGAGGCGTCACCTGCCAGGAATTGCAACAGCGCTTCACAGGCCGCACCTACGACATGTGGCAGGCGGAGGAATACAAGGCCTTCGACCAGGCCCGAGGTCAGCAGTGCGCCCGCGCCACGGCCACGGTCACCAAATGGGTCGTGGAGATGCTGTAGCATCGTGCCTGAAAAAACTCCCAAACACCGAGCTCCCACATGACACAGACGATCGGCATCCTGACTTCCGGTGGCGACAGCCCCGGCCTGAACGCCGCCATCCGCGGCGTTGGCAAGGCCTGCATGGGCCACTACCGCATGAAGATCATGGGTTTCCGGGACGGATTCCGCGGCCTGGCCGAAAACAGGACCATGTCCCTGGCAGGCAACCAGTTATCCGGCATCCTGACCCAAGGCGGCACCATCCTGGGCACCAGCCGCGACAAGCCCCACAACATGCCCGTGGACGGCACGATCATGGACATGACCGATGCCATCGCCCGCAACTACCATCAGCACAAGCTGGACTGTCTGGTCTGCCTGGGTGGCGGCGGCACTCAGAAAAATGCCCTGCGCCTGAAGAAGAAGGGGCTCAACGTCATTACCCTGCCCAAGACCATCGACAACGACGTGGCCGGAACAGACATCACCTTTGGCTTCGATACTGCACTGGGCATCGCCACCGAAGCTATCGACCGGCTCCACAGCACGGCCCATAGTCACCACCGCATCATCGTGGTCGAAGTCATGGGCCACCGGGCCGGCTGGCTCACCCTGGGCGCCGGCATCGCCGGAGGCGCGGACGTGATTCTGATTCCGGAAATCCCCTACACCGTGGAATCCGTGGCCGATGCCATACGCAAGCGCAGCCGGGGCGGCAAACCGTTCAGCATCGTCGCCGTCGCCGAAGGAGCCTTGTCCCAAGAGGAGCACGAAGCGCAACAAGCCGCCCTGGCCGCCAGGAAGGCTGCCAAGAAAAGCGGGATCAGGATCGACACCACCGACAGCAAGGAACCCGAACTGGTCTATGCCGAACGCACCCTGCGCCTGGCCCATCAACTGGAAACCCAGACCGGCCTGGAAGCCCGGGTCACCATCCTGGGCCACTTGCAGCGGGGCGGCACCCCGTCTGCAGCCGACAGGCTCCTGGCCACCCGGTTGGGCACGGCAGCGGCAGACCTGATTCACGCCCAGGAATATGGCGTCATGGTGGCGGCAAGAGGCGATGGCACAGAGGCCATGCCCCTGGAAGAGATTGCCGGGAAAGGCAAGCTGATTCCCGTAGATCACCCCTGGATTGCCGCCGCACGACGGGTGGGCACCAACCTGGGCGACTAAGCGCTCGCCCGGCGCCCACCCCTGACCCCATGCCCCGCCCTGGCAGGGCATGGAAGACGGACACCCTGGCTAGTTGTTCGCCCGACGCATGGGCGGCCGCTTGTCCACGGTCACCTTGACCGTAAGCGGGGTTTTCTGGCGCACCAATGACAAGGGCACCTGCTTGCCCGGCGGCAAGGCGGCGATGACCTTGAGCAGCGCTGCAGAATCCTCGACCTTCTGCCCATCCACTGCAGTCAACACATCGCCCGGCCGGATTCCGGCCCGGTCGGCCGGCCCGCCCCGCAGTACGCCGGCAATCAATGCCCCCTGGCTGATCTTCAATTCGAAAGACTCCGCAATCTCGGGGGTAATGTCCTGCACCTCCACACCCACCCAACCCCGGGTCACCGATCCCTGGGCAATGATTTGATCCATGACCTGGCGCACGATGGATACCGGTATCGCGAAACCGATGCCCATGTTGCCGCCGGACCGGGAATAGATGGCCGTATTGATGCCCACCAGATTGCCTGCGGCATCCACCAGCGCCCCCCCCGAGTTGCCCGGATTGATGGCGGCATCGGTCTGGATGTAGTTCTCGAAGGTATTGATGCCCAACTGGCTGCGCCCCAAGGCAGACACGATGCCCATGGTCACGGTCTGGCCCACCCCGAAGGGATTGCCGATGGCCAGGACCACATCGCCCACCTTGAGTCGGTCAGAATTGGCAAACGTCATGGCCGGCAAGTCGGCCTGATCCATCTTCAATACCGCCAGATCCGTCTCCGGATCCGATCCGACCAGTTTGGCGGCCAGGGTGCGGCCGTCCGACAGGGCCACCTGGATACCGTCCGCGGCCTCAACCACATGGTGGTTGGTCAGGACATAGCCGTCCGGGCTGACAATCACCCCGGAGCCGAGGTTGGTGGAACGCTGGGACCGGTTATCCGGCTGGTGGCCAAAGAATCGCCTGAAAAACGGATCATCCATCAGGGGATTGGGCGCCACCCGCATTTCCTTGCTGGAGAAGATGTTCACCACCGATGGCTGGGATCGACGGGCCGCGTCGGCATAGGTGGAGACGGCGGGAACCGCACCACCATGATCGACCTCCCGAACCAGGACCGGGCTGCCGGGGGAGGGCAGGAAGGGCAGCACTCCAGGGAAGAATCGATCCAAGGCCACGGCAGCCGCCAGAATGATGGCCACGGCTGTGACGATCTGTGCAAAAACCAACCATATTCTGTGCATTGATGGGCCCAATCAGGCTTTGTGGGATGCGCGCCATTATACGCTCTGGCCCAGAAGGCATGAACGATCCGGCGACCGGCGGCAGGCGCTTGGATGACAGGGCTTAAGTTCTGCCGTGGTTTTCTGTAGAATGCTTGGGTTTTGTTGAACGCCCCCGGATTAAGGGTCGGAATATCCCAATATTGGCTCCGGGTGATGCAATTGACCACGGGTAGGAGTGGAAATGAGTGAACACAGCGTCGATACGTCCAAGCGTCGCTTTTTGGTAGCCATGAGTTCCGCAGTTGGCGGAATCGCTGCGGTCGGTGCTGCCATCCCCTTTGTCGGCAGCATGATGCCCTCGGCCCGTGCCCTGGCGGCTGGTGCCCCGGTGGAAGTGGATCTGGCCAAGATCGAGCCGGGCATGATGCTGACTGTGGAATGGCGTGGCAAACCGGTCTGGATCGTCAATCGCACCCCGGAGATGCTGGCCAACCTGGCCAAGCACGACGACCAGTTGATCGACCCGGCTTCCGAAAACGCCGCCCAACAGCCCGAGTACTGCGCCAACCCCACCCGCTCCCTCAAACCGGAGTATCTGGTCGCCGTGGGCATTTGTACCCACCTGGGTTGCTCGCCGACCTACCGCAAGGAGGTGGCCCCCGCAGACCTGGGTCCCGACTGGCCGGGCGGCTTCTTCTGCCCCTGCCACGGCTCCCGGTTCGACCTGGCGGCCCGAGTGTTCAACGGTTCGCCCGCACCTACAAACCTGGTGATCCCGCCCCACAAATACCTGAGCGATACCAAACTGCTGGTCGGTGAAGACCACACGGCCTGATTTCTAGGGGAAAAAAATGGAGAAAATCCTGAACTGGATTGATGCGCGATTCCCGCTGAGCGCATCCTACAAGGCGCATTTGTCGGAATACTATGCGCCCAAGAACTTCAACTTCTGGTACTACTTCGGCTCCCTGGCCCTGCTGGTCCTGGTGATCCAGATCGTCACCGGCATCTTCCTGACCATGAACTACAAGCCCGATGCCAACATGGCCTTCGCATCGGTCGAGTACATCATGCGTGACGTCCCCCTGGGCTGGCTGATCCGCTATGCCCACTCCACGGGTGCCTCCGCCTTCTTTGTCGTGATCTACCTGCACATGTTCCGGGGCCTCATGTACGGCTCCTACCGGCAACCCCGGGAACTGATCTGGATCTTTGGCATGCTCATCTACCTGGTGCTGATGGCCGAAGCCTTCATGGGCTACCTGCTGCCCTGGGGCCAGATGTCCTACTGGGGCGCCCAGGTGATCATCAACCTGTTCGCCGCCGTGCCCTTCATCGGCGAGGATCTCTCCACCCTGATCCGGGGTGACTTCGTCGTGGGCGACGCCACCCTGAACCGCTTCTTCGCCCTCCATGTCATCGCCCTGCCCCTGGTGCTGCTGGGCCTGATCGTGGCCCACCTGGTGGCCCTGCACGAGGTCGGCTCCAACAACCCGGACGGCGTGGACATCAAGAAGCACAAGGACGAAAACGGCAAGCCCCTGGACGGCATCCGTTTTCACCCGTACTACACCGTCAAGGACATCCTGGGTGTGGTGGTGTTCCTGATCGTGTTCACCTCCATCCTGTTCTTCGCTCCCGAAATGGGCGGCTACTTCCTGGAGTACAACAACTTCATTCCGGCCGATCCGTTCAAGACTCCTGAACACATCGCCCCGGTCTGGTACTTCACGCCCTACTACGCCATCCTGCGGGCCGTACCGCCCATGTTCGGCTCCCAGTTCCCCGGCGTGGCCCTGATGGGGATTTCCGTGATGATCTTCTTCCTGCTGCCCTGGCTGGACAAATCCCCGGTACGCTCCATCCGCTACCGTGGACCGAAGTTCAAGATCGCCCTGACCCTGTTCGTGATCTCCTTCATCGGC
>DYHB01000068.1 GCA_020724415.1 Thiobacillus sp. | reverse complement strand
ACCGCCTGCGGCGAATGCAGCAAGGCCGCCACGACCGAAATCGACGATGCCTTCAATTATGACCTGGGCAAGGTGAAGGCCGCCTACCTGCCCAACAACATGGCCTATCCCCAGCGCTATGTGATCGACCCGGTGGTGATCGGCACCCCCGAGGCGGAGACCATCAAGGCCTCCTGCAAGTATGGCGCCATCGATCTGGACATGAAGGAAGAAGTGGTCACCCTGAATGCCGGCGCCATCGTATGGGCCACCGGCTGGCAGCCCTACGACGCCAGCAAGATCCAGTATTACGGCTACGATCGCTTCCCCAACGTCATCACCAACGTGGAATTCGAGCGTCTGGCCGATCCTCATGGCCCCACCGGCGGCAAGATCCTGCGTCCCAGCGACGGCAAGGAGGCCAAGAACGTGGCCTTCATCCAGTGCGCCGGTTCCCGGGACGAGAACCACCTGCGCCACTGCTCCCGTTTCTGCTGCATGGGCTCCCTTAAGCAGACCCGCTACGTGCAGGAGAAGTACGGCGACGAGGGCAAGAGCTCCATCTACTACATCGACATCCGGGCCATTGACCGTTTCGAAGACTTCTACCAGGAAGTGAAGGCCAATCCCAACGTCAGTTTCATCAAGTCCAAGGTGGCCCGCATCACCGAGGACAAGGACCAGAACCCGGTCCTGTGGGGCGTGAACACCGAGGGCTATGTGCGCTATTCCACGCCCCATGACCTGGTGGTCCTGGCCGTGGGCATGGAGCCGTCCGTGAAGAACGTGGCCATCCCCGCCGAGGTGCTGGGCGATTCCTCCGGCTTCGTCATGGCCGACCCGGCCAACGGCGGCATCTTCGGCGCCGGCTGCGCCACCAATGCCCTGGACGTGAACCGCGCGGTGCAAAGTGCCACCGCCGCCGCCCTGCGCGCCGTCCAAGTCGTCAACAAAGTCGCCCGAGCGGAGGCCTGAGACCATGGCTGCTGAAAAGAAACACGCTGCATATATCTGTAAAGGCTGCGAACTGGGCAACCGCCTGGACGCTGCCAGCCTGGTGAAAATCGCCACCAAGGAAGGCAAGATGCAACTCGTGCGCGAGCACGACTTCCTCTGCTCCGCCGACGGCGTGGCGATGATCCAGAACGACATCGACAATGAAGGTGTCACCCACATCGCCATCTGCGCCTGTTCGCGCCGGGCCAAGACCGAGGCCTTCAATTTCCCCACCGTGGCCATGAGCCGCGGCAACCTGCGGGAAGGCGTGATCTGGATTCGTCCCGACACCGACGAGGCCCGGGAAACCACCCAGGAAATGGCCGAGGACTACGTCCGCATGGCCTGTGCCGAGGTGAAGGCCATGACCGTGCCCAGCGGTAACCAGAACACCGGCACCAGCAAGACCCTGCTGGTGGTGGGCGGTGGCATGTCCGGCATGACCTCAGCCCTGGAGGCCTCCAAGACCGGCTACAAGGTGGTCCTGGTGGAAAAGACCGGGGCCCTGGGTGGCTGGGCGGCCAAGCTCTGGAAGCGGGTGCCCAACCGGGAGCCCTTCAAGGCCCCCATGGACAACGGCGTGGCTGATCTGGTGGCCCAGATCGAGGCGGACAGCAACATCAAGGTCTACCTGAACTCCACCATCGCCAAGACGGCCGGTGCCCCCGGTCGCTTCAAGGTGGACATCGCCATGGAATCCGGGCCCACGGTGACCGAGGACATCGGCGCCATCATCCAGGCCACCGGCTTCAACCTGTATGACATGAACAAGTTGTCCCACCTGGGCGCAGGGCAGGCCAATGTGGTGGACCAGGGCGGCCTGGAAGCCCTGGCCAAGGCCGCCAACGGCGGCATCATCAAGCGGGCCGACGGCAAGGAAGTCAAATCCGTGGTCTTCGTCCAGTGTGCCGGCCAGCGTGACGCCAGCAAGACGCATCTGGAGTACTGCTCCGGCCATTGCTGCGCCACCAGCGTCAAGCAGGCCATGTACTTCAAGGATGCCAACCCGGACGTGGACACCATGGTGATCTACACCGACCTGCGCATGCCCGGCAACAACGAAGACTTCTACCGATCTGCCCAGAACAAGGGCGTGATCTTCACCAAGGGCGTGGTGTCCGGCGTCGAAGCCAGCGGCGACGGTTGCTCCGTGAAGTTCAAGGATCTGATCCTGAACGACGACACTGCCGCGTCTGCTGATCTGGTCGTTCTGGCCACCGGCATGGTGCCCAACTCGGGCGTCAACATCGATGCCGTGGCGGCCGCGCCTGCCGAGGCGGAGCCTGCCGAGGAGGGTGCCGAGGCCGCCGCCCCGGTCGCTGAGGTGAAGCCCATTTCCATCCTGAACCTGGATTATCGCCAGGGTCCGGACATGCCCCAGTTCAAGCATGGCTTCAACGACAGCCACTTCATCTGCTTCCCCTACGAAACCCGGCGTACCGCCATCTATGCCGCCGGCCCCCTGCGCCGCCCCATGGATATCGCCCAGACCCAGGAAGATGCCACCGGCGCCGCCATGAAGGCCATCCAGGCCATGGAGAACGCCGGCCTGGGCAAGGCGGCTCATCCCCGTTCCGGCGATTTGAGCTTCCCCACGGTGCGTCTGGAAGGCTGTACCCAGTGCAAGCGTTGTACGGTGGAGTGCCCGTTCGGTGCCATCGACGAGGATGAAAAGCGCTTCCCGCTGTTCAACGAATCCCGCTGCCGCCGTTGCGGCACCTGCATGGGCGCCTGCCCGGTGCGGGTCATCTCCTTCGAGAACTACTCGGTCAACACCGTGGGCGCCCAGCTCAAGGCCGTGGATATCCCCGACGAGTTCTCCGAGAAGCCGCGTGTGCTGATCCTGGCTTGCGAGAACGACGCCTACCCGGCCCTGGACATGGCTGGCATGAACCGGAATGCCTACGATCCCTATGTCCGGGTCATCCCCGTGCGTTGCCTGGGTTCGGTGAACACCATCTGGATCACCGATGCCCTCAACTCCGGCTACGACGGCGTGATGCTGATGGGTTGCAAGCACGGCGAGCAGTACCAGTGCCACTTCGTGAAGGGTTCTGAACTGGGCCGTTACCGCATGTCCAAGGTCTATGACACCCTCAAGGGCATGAACCTGGAAGAGGAGCGCCTGATGGATCTGGAAGTGGCGATCACGGATATCGACACCCTGCCCCAGAAGATCAACGACTACGCTGCCAAGATCGTCGAAATGGGCCCATCGCCCTTCAAGGGCCTGTGAGGAGGAGTTGAGATGAGCGATATGAATCAGCAAATGGCCGAGCGCTACAGGAACAACTTCCTGAAGGAGATCGAAGAGCAGGCCGAGATGGGTGACTGGGTCAAGATGTGCATGCAGTGCGGCGTCTGTTCCGGCTCCTGTCCCACCAACTTCCATGCCGGTTGGGACCACCCGCCCCAGGAACTGTTCATGATGATCCGGGCCGGCAAGCGGGACGAGGTGCTGGAGTCCAACTCCATGTGGATGTGCGTCTCCTGCTACAACTGTTACGTGCGCTGCCCGCGCAAGGTGCCCATCACCCACATCATGCACGGCATCGCCGAGTACGCCTATCGCATCGGCCGGGCGCCCAAGAACCAGCCTACCCAGTTCCTGTCCAAGACCTTCTGGGACAACGCCACCAAGACCGGCCGCGTCAACGAAGTCAAACTCACCCAGTCCCTGTACTTCAAGAATGGCATCATGGACGGCATCAAGCAGGCCATGGCCATGCAGGACGTGGCCCTCGGCCTGGTCAAGGCCAAGCGCCTGAACCCCATGGAAGCCCTGGGCGGCGGTCACAAGTGCAAGGACATCAAAGGCATCCACGCCATGCTGGACAAAGCCCGCGAGCTGGAAAACAAGCGCAAGGGCCGCACGGCTTAAGGAGTGAACGACAATGGCACGCAAGGAATACGCTTTTTACCCCGGTTGCTCCTCCCAGAAGGGCGCCTCCGCCTCCAACTACCTGACCTCGGTGGAGTCCATGTGCAAGACCCTGGACATCAAGATGACCGAGATCCCCGACTGGAACTGCTGCGGCGCATCCATCAGCTACGCCGAGGCGGGCGAGCTGCCCCGTCTGGCCATGAACGCCCGCAACTTTGCCCTGGCCGAGACCAACCTGCCGGGTCAGGACATCGTGGCCACCTGCGCCGCCTGCTGGCTGGGCTCCCGGGAATCCAAGGAACGCCTGGAGCACAACTCCGTGCTCATGGCGGATACCAATGAAGCCCTCAAGGAAGCCGGCCTGAACCTCAAGGTCATCCCTGAAGTGCGCCACATGGTGGAGGTGCTGATCGAGGACCTGGGCTACGACGAACTGGCCAAGCCCATCAAGAAGCCCTTGGATGGCATGAAGTTCGCCGGCTACGTTGGCTGCCAGACCAACCGTCCCTTCGGGATCTCCGGCGAGTCCTTCGAGAACCCCATGTATCTGGACAAGTTGGTGGAAACCGTCGGCGCCGAAGCCACCAAGTTCGACCAGAAGGTCACCTGCTGCGGCGGCGCCCTGGCGTTCTCCGAGCCAGACAAGGCCCAGGCCCAGATCAAGGACATCATCGAAGCCGCCTACGACTCCGGCGCCGAGATGCTGGTCACGCCGTGTCCCCTGTGCCAGGCCAACACCGAGGTCTACCAGGGCCAGATCAACAAGAAGTACGGCACCAAGTTCAACATGCCGGTGCTCTACTACTCCCAGTTGATGACCCTGGCCTACGGCGGCACGGCCAAGGAAGCGGCGCTGGACGGCAACGTCATCCGGGCCCGCAAGCTGGAAGAGTTTGCATCGAAATAACGCCGGCTTTGTGTCAAACTGACAGGGGCTGCGGCCCCTGTTTTGTTTCCTGTTCCCTGATCATTGGCTGAATACGACAACCACGCATGAAACGACCCAAGAATGTAGACGAGTACGTCGATCTGGTGCACCAGGCCGTCTATGAGATCGACGAATTTCGTACCAGCATGGACTACGAGCCCGAGAATGCTGAAATGTACGGCCCGTTCATCGAACAACTGGATGCCATGGTGCGCAAGGTCTACGACGACATGGTGAGCGGTACGTATGAGTGGGGCTATGGGGAAGACCTGCCCTATATGCCCATGGTGGCCAAGTATGGCCGCTTCATACCCTTCCAGCGGCTGCTGATGCTGGTGAACGACACCCACAAGAACGGACTCGATCTTGAGTAAGCTGCTATTGCTGTTGGCAGTCACCATACTGGTGGTCTACCTCATCAAGCGGGGCTCCCGGCGCGGTCGGGACGTCGAGGGCCCGGAAAAACCCACGGCGGAGGTGGAAGACATGGTGCGCTGCCATGTCTGCGGGGTGAACCTGCCCCGCTCGGAAGCCTTGATGAGCAAAGGACGGCTCTACTGTTGCGACCGCCACTTGCATCAGGATCAGCAGTGAAGCGTGGCAGCGCGGCCTGATACCGTTTATCCGGACAGTTTCTGGCGCTCCCTGCGCCATCTGAATGCCTTCCGCCTGTACCTGGCGGTCTTTTTCCTGTTGTCCGTGTTCTTTACCGACCGCCTGGCCTGGATCGGTGAGGCGGAAAAGCCCTGGTTCCTCGCGGTTGCGGTGATCTACGGCATGCTCACGGGGCTCTTCTTTTGGCTGCTCCGCCGGCGCTTCCCGGCCTTTGGCCAGCAACTGCTGCTGTCGACCGCCTCGGATAGCATCTGCCTCATCGTGATGATGCATCTGGCCGGAGGCACCCAGTCCGGCCTGGGCTTGCTGTTGCTGGTTTTCATGGCGGCTGCGGGCCTCCACGCCAGGACCCAGATGATGCTGCTTATGCCCTCGGCGGCCACCCTGGGCCTGCTTCTTCAGCAGGGGATCACCACCTGGTTGGAGCAGACCGGGGGCTATGGGTTCCTCCAGGTGGGCTTGTTGGCCGTGGCCCTGTTCGTGGTGGCAGGTCTGTCCCACATCCTGGCCAGGGGGGCGCTGTCCGAAACCGAGCGGGCCGACAGCAAGGCCCGTGAGGCGGCCAATCTGGAAATGATCAACGCCCGGGTGATCAGCGACTTGCCCTATGGGGTGGTCGTGGTGAGTGGGGAGGGGCGACTGATCCAGCATAATGCCCAGGCCCAGGCCTGGATGGGGCTGGCCATGAGGCCGGACTGTGCAGTGGCTGAGTGTGCCCCTGACCTGGACAGGCGCTTTCGGGCCTGGCAGAGGGGCGAAGCCCTGGCCGAGCAGGTGATCCAGGCCCAGGGAGGCCAGCATTTCCGGCTCAGATTCATGGAACTGGACCCGGATCGGCGCCAGGGAGCCATCATGATTCTTGAAAACCTGAGTGCCTTGGAGCAAGAGGCACAAAAACTCAAGCTGGCAGCCTTGGGGCGTCTGACGGGCAACCTGGCCCATGAAATACGCAATCCGCTGTCGGCGATCAACCATGCGGCTCAGTTGCTGGCCGAGGATCTGGGCAAGGATGCTCCCCATAGTCGCCTCACGCGGATCATCGAAGACAATGTGTCCAGACTCAATCGCATGGTGGAAGATGTGCTCCTGCTGAACCGGCGCGATCGTGCGGTACGGGAAAGGGTGGATCTGGCCGGGATGCTGGCTGAGTTTGTCAGCCAGTTCCGGGCCTCGGAGGGGCTTCCCGAGGGGGTGTTTGGCGTGGATTGTGCCCCGGGGCTCGCCGTCGTCTTCGATCGTACCCACCTGCACCAGATCCTGTGGAACCTGTGCCGCAATGCCTGGCGCTATTGCTCCCAGACCCCGGGCAGCATCCAGGTCAATGCCCGCTCCGTGGACAGCCAGGTATGGATCGAGGTGTACAATGATGGCCAACCCATCGATGAGACCCTGAGGGAGCGTTTGTTCGAGCCGTTCTACACCACGGATAGCCGAGGTACCGGCCTGGGCCTGCACATTGCGCGCGAACTGTCCAAGAGCAACGAGGCCGAACTGACCCACGTGGTCACCCCCTCGGGCACGCTGTTTCGCTTGAACTGTCCCGCGACCGATTCGCCATGACTGCCCCGGCGGTATTGATTGTCGACGATGAGCCCGATCTGCTCGACCTGGTGGAGATCACCCTCGTCCGCATGGGGCTGAACGTGGACCGCGCCTGCGACGTGGCCCAGGCCATGGCGCGCCTGGCCGAGCATCACTACGACCTTTGCCTGACGGACATGCGCCTGCCCGATGGCAACGGGCTGGACATCGTGCATCGCATCGGCCAGGACTGGCCTGCTTTGCCGGTGGCGGTCATTACCGCGTTCGGCTCGGCTGAAAACGCTGTGGCAGCACTCAAGGCGGGTGCTTTCGATTACCTCTCCAAACCGGTGTCCCTGGAACAGCTGCGCGCCCTGGTTCGCACCGCACTCAAGGTCCCGGCCGGCAATGCTGCCCATCCGGAGGCTTTGCAACTGGTGGGCAGTTCGCCGGGCATGGCACAGATTCGGAACCTGATCGCCAAGCTGGCCCAGAGCCAGGCGCCGGTGTTCATATCCGGAGCCTCCGGCACGGGCAAGGAGGTGGCGGCCCGGTTGATCCATCAGCAGGGGCGACGCTCGGATCGCCCGTTTGTGGCCGTAAACTGCGGTGCCATTCCGGAAAACCTGATGGAGAGCGAATTTTTCGGCTACCGAAAAGGTGCATTCACGGGGGCAGCCTCGGACCGGGAAGGCTTTTTCCAGGCGGCCCACACGGGCACCCTCTTCCTGGACGAGGTGGCCGACCTGCCCGTCGCCATGCAGGTCAAGCTGCTGCGTGCCATCCAGGAGCGCAAGGTGCGTCGCCTGGGCGAAAATGTGGAAGAGCCCCTGGACGTCCGCATCATCAGCGCGTCCCACCAGGATCTGGCCGAAGCGGTGGAGCAGGGACGCTTTCGTCAGGACCTCTATTACCGCTTGAATGTCATTGAAATGCGCATGCCTCCCCTGGGTGAGCGTCCGGAAGATATTCCGGAGCTGGTGGCACATATTTCCCAACGTCTGTCGGCAGGCTCCGGAACGCCGTCGCCTGGCATTGGGACCGGGGCGATGGCAGCACTGATGCGCTACTCCTTTCCCGGCAACGTACGGGAGTTGGAAAACATCCTGGAACGCGCCTTTGCCTTGGGCGACGGGGCCGAAATATCGGAGGAAGACCTGGGCCTGCATCTCACCAATGGCAGCTGCCCCCCCCTGGAGCGGGGCGAGGAGGGCTTGCAGGATTATCTGGATCGCATCGAGGCCGAGGCCATCCAACAGGCCCTGGAGGCCACTCGCGGCAACAAGACGGCCGCTGCCCGTCGGCTGGGCGTGACCTTTCGAAGCCTACGTTACCGTATTGATCGGCTGGGCCTGGACAAGAACTGATTCAGCCTGGGAGCTGGGGCTTCAGCCGTGCTTTTCCAGGACCAATCGGTCGATGATACCCATTACCCGCTTGCTGGCGTCTTCCATGGATTGATAGCACTTCAGCATTTCGGCCTGCTTGCCCAGGTCGTGTTCCCAATCCCTGTCGACGTACGTCAGCAGTTCATGAACGCTGCCGTGGACGTCGCGGTGGGGCGCAACCAGGGCGGGATAGGAGGGATAGCCCTCAAACAGGTGCTTGCCGTCCCCGGATTCATACCATTTCCCAAGCCGGCAGTTGTGGTGGTCCACTTCGACCGCATGAGCGGCTTCGGATTCGCGGCCCTGCTCAAGCACGATATAGGCCCTTTGCTTGTACAGGACGTGGTCCAGTTTTACGAGTGCAGCAAAGCTCAGGTCATGGGCCAGCCCCAGGCGGCTCCGGGTTTCCTGGGCGTGACTGGAGAATTGTTCGAATTTATGGGCCATGTCGTGGATGTGGGACTGGGTGCTCTCGGTGATGTCGCGCATTTCGTCCGCCTCCCGCATCATCATGCTGGCCTCGGCCTGGAGGTCCTGCATGATCCGCCCTATGGTCTCCGATGCTTCCTTGGTGCTTTCGGCCAGTTTGCGCACTTCATCGGCCACCACGGCGAATCCTCGGCCCTGTTCCCCGGCCCGGGCGGCTTCGATGGCTGCGTTCAAGGCCAGCAGATTGGTCTGATTGGCAATGTTGGTGATGAGGTTCACGGCCACGCTGATCTCTTCACTACGGGCATTGAGTTCGGTGACGGCCTCGCTGACGTGATTGACCCGGCCGGTCACACCCGATAGATGCTGGACGGCGGTATCCACCGATTGCTTGCTGTCCTGAGCGACGCTTTGGGTCCGTTCTGCGAGAAGGTTGACGGCTTTCATCTCCGTGGTGATCTTGATCAGATCCTGCTGGTTGCCACTGAGGTTCATCAGCAGGTTGGTGGTGTTCAGGTTATGCACCGAGCTGATCAGAAATTTTCGCATCTGCAACCGTGATTGCTCGGCCAGACTGTCGAGGGATACGTTCACCTTTTCCAGATTGGAACGGAAGTAACCATGAAGGCCCTGGGGTAGCGTCTTTCTGTAGAACAGGCCTTCCGTATGGCATTTGAAGGAGGTTTCCACTTCCCTGAAGTAGGTTTCCAACTGGTCCAGCATGTCGTTCATCTGCCAGCAGAGGTGCCCCAGGGGGTTGTTGTCGTCGGCCCCAGTAATGCGGCTGTTGAAACGGCCCTGGGAAATCTCACCGGTGATGCGTGTCAGATCAGCGATGGGGCGGAGCAGGCGAGAGAGGCTGGCCTGGGCCCAGGCGGCAAATGCCAGGGAAAGCAGGATTCCCAGTACCAGGACCAGACTGAAGCCTTCCTCCAGCCACTCCATCAGGGTGGCAATCAGGAAGATACCCCACAGGCCCCAAATGGCCATGCTGAACTTGTGTTGTATTGAGGTTCGGATCATGGCAATGACCTTTCATGCCGGGATGGAGGTTTCAGCCGCCCGATGAAGCTTGCGGGCAGATGGCCGGCGGAACGTGACGCTGGTTCGTGAGGGGGTATGGGCATGAGGTGGCAGGCTGGAATGGCTGGTTGCCATGGGGCTCACAGGGACAGGATGTAGGCGTCATAACTCGCCCCCAGCGATTTCAGGTGATCTGCCAGCACTTTGCCAGAGGCAGCCATGGCATCCCGGGGGCCTGCAGCCTGTTCGGCATTCAGCATGGCGCGGTACAGGGCGGCCATGGTCTTGACGGCTTCAGGCTTGGGTTTGCGGCGAACCGAGAAATAGCCGTTGATCTGGCCTTGTTCATCCCGGCTGGGCGTGACGTTGGCAAGCACCCAGTAAAAGCTGCCATCCCGGGACATGTTTTTTACATAGGCAAAGCACTCCCGTCCGGCCTGTATGCTGTCCCACAACAGTTTGTATACGGCTCTGGGCATGTCCGGGTGGCGAATGATGTTGTGCTGGGCACCCAGCAACTCCCGTTCGCCATACCCGGAGAATTCGATAAAGATGCGATTGCCATAGGTAATGCGGCCTTTCAGGTCTGTCTTGGAGACTATGAAATCGCTCTCGCGCAGGACGCGTTCCACGGACGTGGTCTGTATGGATCTGTCTTTCATGGCGCCGCGATACCCTCTTGTCTATGGGTGGGACATGAGGGAATATCGGCTGGATGCGCGTCGACTTTAAATTATTTCCTCCAAGCTGACCTGATTCCGTATGGCTTCCTCATCCGTGGTCGTTCCGCCGCCTGGCTTCCTCGCGCTGGAGGAGTTCAACTACCACTCGACCCTGGCCGCCCAACGGGGGCCCTGTCTGGTGCTGTTCTCCAGTGCCGGGTGTGGTACCTGCCGGGTCGTGGCAAAACACTTGCCCCACTCTGCGCCGGAGGGCATGCCCCTGTTCTACGTGGATGCCCAGCGTTCCATGGCGCTGGTGCGGGCCATGGAGGTGTTCCACCTCCCGGCCCTGTTCCTGTACAACCATGGCGCCTTCCATGCCGCCATCCCGGGACCGGTCACCCGGGACGCCCTGGCCGCCGCCCTGGCCCGTGCCCTGGCAGAACCGGCCCAGGAAGAGCCATGATGCCTGCCGCACAGGTCGCCGCACCCAAGCGCCTGGATGCCGAAGGCTGGTACCAAGACGCCCGCCGTGTCCCTTCCCCGAACCAGGATGAGCGGCCCGAGGGCGTCACCATCTGTCTGGTGGTCATCCACAACATCAGCCTGCCACCCGGCCAGTTCGGGGGGGACGGGGTGGAGCAGTTGTTCACCAACACCTTGGACCCGGACGCCCATCCCTATTATCGGGACATCGCCCGGCTGCGGGTTTCCGCCCATTTCTTCCTGCGTCGAAACGGTGCCCTGGTCCAATACGTGTCCTGTGAGCGCCGGGCCTGGCATGCCGGAGTGTCCCATTGGCAGGGCCGGGAACGCTGCAATGATTTCTCCGTGGGCATCGAACTGGAGGGGGCGGACGACACGCCCTTCACCGAGGCCCAATACGAGTGCCTGGCGGATCTGTTGAGGGCCTTGGCCGAGCGCTATCCCATCCAGGCCGTGGTCGGGCATTCGGACATCGCCCCGGGCCGGAAGACCGACCCTGGGCCGTATTTTGACTGGGGGCGCCTGTCCGATCAGTCATACAGACCCTAGGCTGACTGAGTGTTTCTTGGCCGCTACCGCCATTGGGCTGACGGGGACACACGGTTAGCAAGGTGGCCTTGATCAAGCAGTCCAACTACGTTTACGCAAAAATCGGCGGTCACCGTGGCGTGGTCGCCTGTCCTCGCTTCAAATGCTCTGCAACAACATGACTGCGGCGCCAGGGAACCTGTCGATGGCTCACTGCATCCAAATCGAACGATCTGGACCGTGAAGTAGTCCGATTCAGTCTGCCCCGCACTAAGCAGACTTGGTGGCTTGATGGCTCCAATGGCGGCCAAACGAGACACAATGAACAGCAATTTGTGCCATCAGTGCGCAAGTTTCAGCGCAATGACGCCAGCCACGATGAGTAACACTCCGAAGTACCGCATCAATGATGTGGGGTCACCAAAGAACATCACACCGACCATGAACGTTCCCACAGCACCGATACCAGTCCATACTGCGTAAGCCGTACCGATGGGGATATCTCGCTGTGCTAGCCACAAAAAGAAACCACTGGCCACCATGAATCCTATCGCCGCCGAGATTCCTAGCCAACGAGTCGCTGGCTCTTGCGCCAGCTTGAGCCCCACAGGCCAACCAATTTCCAGCAAGCCAGCCAGCAACAGATACAACCAACTCATCAGTTTGTTCTCCCACAGTTACCAAATCGATATTGCCTCAAGCAAGTCGTGAGGTGTTTGGAATTCCGCCGGAACCGACCCTATGCTGACCTAGCCAGACTGAAGGTGTGAGGTTTATTGGTGTGTCACCCGGGAGGCCTCTGGTTCATTACCGACGGAATCCATGGGCAGGCAGCAGCGGCATCTGGTCGGTAACTGCAGCGGTTGTCATCTGGTTGTACTTCCGCATGGGCTGAGTTTTGTGAATTCAAGCATCGGCAGGTGTTCTAGCGCCGCCGTGGTTATTGGGCAAGTTCAGTTCAAGCGACGTTCCGCTGTCGATGATCTAAACCGTCGTTCTTTCAGGGCAGTACGTTGGGCGGCTGGCCATCTTTGCCGGAATCCGCAGGTGACGTGGGCAAGTCTAGGCAGGTAGGACCGAATATCTCGGCTGAAGGGCACCGGACGGTGCCCGGAATCTGTCTCAGGCCGCCTGGGCGGGAATCTGGCAGCCGATGCGTTTGATCCGGTTGTGGTCGTCCACGTAGACCAGCTTGGGCTCGTAGGCGTTGAGCTCCAGCTCGGTGTAGCCGGAATAGGTGGCGATGATGAGGATGTCCCCCACGGCGGCCTTGCGGGCGGCGGCGCCGTTGACGGAGATCATGCCGGAACCCCGTTGGCCGCGGATGGCATAGGTGGAGAAGCGCTCGCCGTTGTTGACGTTGTAGATTTCGATCTGTTCGTATTCCCGAATGTCGGCGGCTTCCAGCAGCAGTTCGTCGATGGCGCACGACCCCTCATAGCCCAGCTCGGAGGCCGTCACGCTCACCCGGTGCAATTTGGATTTGAGCATGGTGCGTTGCATATGCGATGTCCGGTCAGATCAGAATCGGGGGAACGGATTATAACGCTCTTGGCGCAGTGCACAATACCCGGTCGTACCCCTACGGATGGGATGAACGTCCTGGCATCGGCGGGACAGGCTCAGTCCACATCCACTTCCAGGTTGTCAATCAGTCGGGTCGTGCCGAGCCTTGCGGCCGCCAGAATGACTCGTTGCCCATCGCCGTTTTCCGGCGTCAACAAGCTGTTCCGGCTGCGTACCGAGACATAGTCCACGTTCCAGCCATGCTGCTGCAGGGCGTCCGTGGCCCAGGCTTCCACCCTGGCGAGGGTGTCATGTTGTTTCAGACGGACGGCGGCTGCCTGTAGTACTTGGTACAGGCGGGGCGCCTCGGCCCGCTCCGCCTCGGTCAGATAGCCGTTGCGGGAAGACAGGGCCAGGCCGTCCTGGGCGCGTATGGTCTCGCCCTCCAGGATGCGGATGGGCAGGTTGAACTGCCGGGTCATGGCCTTGAGCAGGTACAGTTGCTGGTAGTCCTTCTTGCCGAAGATGGCCTGGGCCGGCTGGACCAGGTTGAAAAGTTTGAGCACCACGGTACACACCCCCTCGAAATGACCGGGCCGATGGGCACCGCAGAGTTGGTCCGCCAGGGGGGGGTGGACGGTGAAGGTCTGGGTTTCGGGATACATCTCGGTCACCGAGGGGCAGAACACCAGGTCGCAACCGGCGGCGGCCAGTTTGTCGCAGTCGGCTTCCAGGGTGCGCGGGTAGCACTCGAAATCCTCCCCCTGGCCAAATTGCAGAGGGTTGACGAAGATGCTGGTCACCACCGGCCCACCCGCCTGCCGCGCCTGACGCACCAGATCGATATGGCCCTCATGGAGATTGCCCATGGTCGGCACCAGGACAGTCCCCTCAGCCCCACCCAGCGCCCGGCGCAGATCAACGGCGTTGAAAATGCGGTCCATGTCAGTTCCGCACGGCCGGCCCGAAGGAACTGACC
>DYHB01000203.1:1085-1826 GCA_020724415.1 Thiobacillus sp. | reverse complement strand
TGTCATGGAAGTTGTTGGCCACGGCCTTGATGATGTTCCGGGGAATGGTGAACTGTCCGCCTGGCTCGTCGCCCATCCGGGAACCCCGGGCCACGTTGCAGGAATCGTGGAAGGTGATGGTGCGATGATCGTTGGCCGACTTGTCGAACGTGAGCACGCCCTTCTCGATCAGATCCCAGGTGTACTCACAGATGTGCATGGGCTGCTTGTAGCGATGATCCAACTGCTTTTGCAGTTCGATGGAGAAGGGATCCTCGCCACCGTAACCCACGCCGGTGAGGGTGTTCCAGAAGGCATAGGCCACGCGCCAGGCATGACCGCATTCGCCCACGATGATGCGCTTCACGCCCAGTTCCAGGGCGGCGTCGCGAATACGCATGGCCACCTTGCGCATGGTCTCGTAGTTGCCGTTGAACAGGCCGAAATTGCCCGCTTCGGATGCCACGGAGGACAGAGTCCAGGAGGCCCCGGCGGCATGGAAGACCTTGGCGTAGCCAATCAGGGATTCCACATGGGGCTCGGAGAAGAAATCCGCCGACGGGGTGACCAGCAGGATTTCGGCGCCCTGCACGTCCAGCGGCAGTTTCACCGGGACGCCGGTATCCATCTCGATATCTTCCTCGAGGCCCAGTAGCGTGTCTTCCAGTGCGGGCCCGGGCAAGCCCAGGTTGTTACCGATTTTCTGGACCTTGCCCAGAATCTCGTTGGAATACTTTTGGCCCATGCCGGCATAGTTGAGCA
>DYHB01000203.1:0-1075 GCA_020724415.1 Thiobacillus sp. | reverse complement strand
TTCGGCGGTGTCGATGCCATAGGGGCAGTAGACCGAACAGCGACGGCACTCGGAGCATTGATGGTAATAGCTGTACCACTTGTCCAGGGTGTCCTTGGTCAGGTCTTCTGCACCCACCAGCCAGGGCGCAATCTTGCCCGGGAGGGTGAAATAGCGGCGGTAGACCTTGCGCATCAGTTCCTGGCGCGCCACCGGCATGTTGTTGGGATCAGCCGAGCCCAGGTAGTAGTGGCACTTGTCAGTACAGGCGCCGCAGTGTACGCAGGCATCCAGGAAGACGCGCAGGGAGCGGTATTTGCCCAGAAGATCGCCCATGCGGTCGATGACCCGTTCCTTCCAGTCGTCGGCCAGTTCCCAGGGGTAGCCCAGGTATTCCTGGGGAGCCTGGGGAGCCACGAAGGACTTGATGTGGGCCATGCTCCCTTCCTGGATCTTGGGAATATCGGTATATGCCGTATCCGACAGAGTGGGAACTTCGAATTTGGGTGCTGCCACGCTCGCTCCTTAATCTCTCACGTTCAATCAAGCGCAGGGGTTAGGCCTGGTCTTTTTCCAAGGCGGCTGCCCAGGGGGCGATTCTCCGACGTTCGCGGGGGTTGTCCACCATGTTGCGGGTCGGGCTGAAGAATATGCCGGGGGCATGCAGCAGCTTGCTGATGGGGAAGATGATCATCAGCAGGGCTACCAGAAACAGATGGGCAATCAGATTGATGTCGGTGGGCAGGGGCTGCCAGTTGAAAGTCATAAGGCCCATGGTGAACGCCTTCATGGCCACGATGTCCGTGTGGGCCACAAAGGTCATGCTCATGCCCGTGATGCCAATGGCGACCAGGAGGGCCAGCATGAGGTGGTCGGATGGGGTGGAAATATAGCGGACGCGATCCACCAGGAAGCGACGTGCCCACAAGCCCAGCAGGCCGACGATCATGCCAAAACTGGCGTATTTTCCGAAGGGCTGGATGAATTCGATGACGCCCCAGACGGGATCCTGGAAATAGCGCACGTGACGAATCAGGACCAGTGCGAGCCAGACGTGGAACAGCCAGCCACAGACCCAGATCCATTTATTGGACTT
>DYHB01000202.1 GCA_020724415.1 Thiobacillus sp. | reverse complement strand
CCCATTTCGATACTCGCAGGCCGGGAAGCAGCAGCGATCGCGTCTTCCATCCAAGCTAACGCGCACAAAACCCTCACCACAGGTTTGTGCCAGACCTAGCCGGCGGCGGGAGTAGTCGTCGGCAGCCACAACCAGGCCCATTCTCCGCCCCAGCATCGTGAGTAGGCTGAAGGCGTTGGCCAGTTCAGCCGTGGCAGGGGCAAATTCAGGCCGGCCGCCTTTATAGCCCAGGAGCAGCAGGCGGCGAGCGCCTCGCCGGATGGCCTCGATGGCCCAGCTCGTCACCTCAGCCAGACCGCCACGCAGGAGAAGCAGATTTACTGTGGCGCGAGGGTGGGCAACCAGAGCCTTCCACTCCCCCTTGCCAGCCGATACGCCAAAGCTTTCCAGCAGCCCAGCGTCGGCCAAAGCGGTTACCAGGCCAGGGGTGCAGCCATTGGTCGTCAACCCCACGCGCAGGCCCCGACAGCAGGCAGCCGTCAACAATGCTGGCAGCGCTGGGTGTAGCGTCGGCTCCCCGCCCCCCAGGGCTACCGCCTCCACGCCTTCTGCGGCCAGCGCGTCGAGCAAGGTGACAAATCGGGGCACGGGCATGTCCCAATCAGATTTGGGCTGATCACAGTAAGGGCAACGGTTATGGCAGCGTTGGGTGATCTCTATTGATGCCAGCCGCAGCCGTTCAGTCATCAACAGCGGTGTCTTCATCCTCGGCTTCAGCCCTTTCCTCAGCCAGCAAACTGTCCGGCCCACCCCACGGCGGCCGGCGGAGGTCATCGTACAGCAATCGCAGCGCAGCCAACCCATCAGCGGTGTAGATAGTCTTGGCCTCCTCGATGAGGGTCTGCAGACGTTTCTCCAGGAACGGCCGTGCTGGCCCCCAGCCGCGGCATTCGCTCCACAGGAGCCAGACCAGCGCAGCCCGCTGGTAGATATAGGCCAGGGGCTCCTCGGCAGCCAGGCACCACTTCTCTACCGTTTCTCCCAGCCGGGCGGCCAGCGCGGCCCAGCAGATACGCTCGTTAGGCTCCACGTCAGCCGGGTCCAGCCGGGCCAGCTCGTAGGACATTACCGCCTCCGCCCGGGTGTTGACTTCCTCCAGCGCCTGTTCCAACTGCTTGAGCGAGTCCTTGATCCAAAGGTGACCCACTGCCGGAAAGCAGGCCCGGGCCCGCAGGACGTCACCTGCATGTTCGTCCATGAGTTGCTGGCGATGGGCAGCCATCGCATCTGGCAACTCTACCGGGCTCTGGAAGATTCCCAGTTCTTCCCAGGCCGCCCAACGGATGCTATCAGCCAGGTCGCGCACGTATTGCTCACGTGTTTCCGGGGCCGGGCCGTCTTGGGGGAGAAGCAGGGTATTGCGCAGTTCGAACTGTCCGAGGCCCCGCTCTGCCGCCTGAGCCAGGAGGTGTTTCAGATGCTCCTCGTCAACTCCGCTGGTGCGGGAAGCTGCCGCTCGCTTGCCGAATGCAGGCGGGTGGCCGTCGTCGTTGGGCACTTCCAGCTGGAATCCTTGCCAGGCCTGCTCAAACTCTGGGCCGAGTTCGCGGGCCAGGTTACTCAGTTGACCATGCAAAGCCTGGGCGCGGGCAAAGTCAATCTGCCGCAACACATTTTCAAATTCCTCGGCCAGGGTGACCACCAGGCCGGGGTCATTGCACTCTACTAACAATTGACGCATCGTTTTTCTCCTCCCTTCTATCGGGCCACAACTGGATGGGCAGCTCGGCGATGAGACCTGGGACAAAGCTGGAACCTTTCCTGGTCATCGTGCAGATAGGGCCGCCGGCCACAGTGGAGAACATCACAACTCATGCTTACTACAAAGTGTTT